>CAYXPI010000017.1:0-30406 GCA_964467005.1 uncultured Limibaculum sp.
ACGACAGCCGCCGCCGCATCCAGGCCTTCGAGACCGAGCTCGAGATCATCGGGCGGGACGAGAGTGCGGGCCTCGACGTGACCGACCGGCGCGCGGCCATCACCCACGCCAAGGAGGAGGAGGCTGCACGGCTCGCAACCCTTGAGGAGCGCTGGGAGACGGAGAAGGCGCTGGTCGACGAGATCCTCGCCCTCCGCGCCAAGCTCCGCGAAGGCGGTGGCGCGGTCGAAGGGCCGGAGGCTGCAGAGGCGCCGGAGGCCTCGCCCATGGGCGAGGCGGAGCGGGCCGCGGTGATTGCCGACCTCCGGCAAAAGCAGGCGGAGCTTCACGAGCTCCAGGGCGAGACCCCGCTCATCCTGCCCATCGTGGACGAACAGGCCGTCGCCTCGGTGGTGGCGGACTGGACGGGCATCCCCGTCGGCCGGATGGTGAAGGACGAGATCAAGACCGTGCTCGAACTCGCGGGCCGTCTCTCCCAACGGGTGATCGGCCAAGACCACGCGATGAGCATGATCGCCAAGCGGGTGCAGACCTCGCGCGCGGGCCTCGACAACCCGTCGAAGCCCATCGGCGTCTTCATGCTCGCCGGGCCCTCCGGGGTGGGCAAGACCGAGACGGCCCTGACGCTGGCCGAGGCCCTCTATGGCGGCGAGCAAAACGTGATCACGATCAACATGTCGGAGTTCCAGGAGGCGCACACGGTCTCGACGCTCAAGGGCGCGCCCCCGGGCTATGTGGGCTATGGCGAGGGCGGGATCCTCACCGAGGCGGTGCGGCGGAAGCCCTACTCCGTGGTGCTGCTCGACGAGGTAGAGAAGGCCCACCCGGATGTGCACGAGATCTTCTTCCAGGTGTTCGACAAGGGGCAGATGGAGGACGGCGAAGGCCGGATGATCGACTTCAAGAACACGCTCATCCTCCTCACCTCGAATGTGGGCTCGGACCTCATCATGGATATGTGCGCCGATCCCGATCTCATGCCCGAGCCAGAGGGCATCGCCAAGGCGCTCCGCGATCCCCTTCTCAAGGTCTTCCCGGCCGCTCTTCTCGGCCGGATCGTGACGATCCCCTACTACCCGCTCTCGCCCAACATGATCGACCGGATCACCCGCCTCCAGCTCGGGCGGATCGAGAAGCGGGTCCGAGAGAATCATGGCGTGCCCTTCGAGTACTCGGACGATGTGGTGGAGACGATCGTGTCGCGCTGCCAGGAGCTCGAGAGCGGCGGGCGGATGATCGACGCGATCCTCACCAACACCATGCTGCCGGCGATCTCGGAGGAGTTTCTGCGCCGTCTGATGGAGGGCGAGACGGTGGAGCGCGTGGCCGTGTCGGTGGCGGATGGCGAGTTCGCCTACGCCTTCGCCTGACGGATGCGGACGGAAAGGTCGATTTTTGCGAGGATTCGAGGCTAAGGTTGTGACGTGATTGCCGGTTTGGGTCCGCGACCCAGGCCCGGCCCGACCCGGAGGCGCCCATGACGACGAACATCGAGGACCCCCCCCTCTCGCGTCAGGAGAAGCTCCAGCGCGTCGTCGAGAGCGACGGCTTCAACAACGCGATCATCGCCATCATCATCCTTAACGTGATCGCGCTCATCATGAGCTCGTCCGAGACGCTGTCCGGTGAGTTCAGCGAGATCTTCGTCGGCATCCACAAGATATCTCTTGCGATCTTCGCCGCGGAGATGGTGGTGAAACTCTACGCCTATCGCGGGGAGTTTTTCCGTTCGGCCTGGAACATCTTCGATCTCGTGATCGTGATCGTGGCGCTGGTGCCGGCGATCGGCAACATGTCGATGCTGCGGCTGGTGCGGGTGGCGCGGGCGCTGCGCCTGGTCTCGGCCTATCGCAAGCTCAACAGCCCGGATGCGGCCCTCGAGGAGCTGGAGAGCCTCGACCCCAATTCCCTTCGTGCCCGCATTCGCGGCGTGCTCGAGCGGGACGAGGCGCGAAACTTCATCCTGGCCGTGATCATCCTCAACGGCATTCTCCTCGGCGTCACCACGAGCCAGAAGCTCTCCCCCTCCTCGCTCGAGATCATCGGGATCATCGACAAGGTGGTGATCGCCATCTTCGTCATCGAGATGATCCTCAAGCTCTACGCCTACCGGATGCGGTTCTTCGCCTCGGCCTGGAACCTCTTCGATCTCGTGGTGGTGATGGTCTCGCTCCTGCCCCAGTCCGACACGCTGTCGGTGCTGCGCGGCATGCGGGTGATCCGGGCGCTGCGCGTGATGTCGGCCATCCCGCAGATGCGCGAGGTGGTGAAGGCGCTGGTCGACGCGCTGCCGGGGATGGGCGCGGTCGTGCTCCTCCTCGGTGTGATCTACTACATCTTCGGCATTATGGCGACGCTCTGGTTCGGCGAGGCCTTCCCGCAGTGGTTCGGCTCCCTCGGCGCCTCTCTCTACTCGCTCTTCCAGATCATGACGCTGGAGAGCTGGTCGATGGGGATCGTGCGCCCGGTGATGGAGGTCTTCCCCTGGGCCTGGGCGTTCTTCGTGCCGTTTATCACCATGACGGCGTTCGCGGTGCTCAACCTCTTCATCGGCATCTTGGTCAACGCCATGCAGGCGGCGGTGGAGGCCGAGACGGAAGCGGAGCTCGAGAAGCTGCGCGATCTCATGCGAACGGAGAACATGGCGGTGGCCGAGCAGATCGAGGCGCTGCACGAGGACATCCGTCGGCTCTCGGTGCAGCTCGCGGAGGCGACTGCGGCCGGCTCCGGAGGACGGCTATGACCCTCCTGGAGGAGGCGCCGGCCGGGGCCGAGGCGCTCGATTTCGGCGTTCTGAGCGTGCCGGACCGACCGGGCGGCGCGGCGGAGGCGCGGACGAAGTTCCGCATCGCCGTGCTCGGCGATTTCTCGGGCCGCGCCAATCGCGGCGCGCTCGAGGTGGGCGCCGATCTCGGCAAACGGAAGCCCCTCAAGCTCGACGTCGA
This sequence comes from uncultured Limibaculum sp., assembly GCA_964467005.1. Classification (GTDB taxonomy): domain Bacteria; phylum Pseudomonadota; class Alphaproteobacteria; order Rhodobacterales; family Rhodobacteraceae; genus Thermohalobaculum. The sequence goes on from CAYXPI010000017.1 coordinate 2,946, forward strand.
CACGGTCGACGACGTGATCGCCCGGTTCCGGACCGAGCTCGTCCTGCCCATCGGCCCGGAGGGCGCGGCGGTGGCGGTGGAGCTCGGCAGCCTCGACGATCTCCATCCGGACGAGCTCTACGACGCGGTCGAGGTGTTCCAAGAGCTGCAGAACCTCCGGCGGCTCTTGAAGTCCGGCCAGGCCGACCGCGCGCGGGCCGATCTCGAAGCCTGGGGCGCGCGCTACGGGGCGCTGGGAGGCCTCGCCCGCCGCCGGGCCCGGGGCGCGCAGGTGCCGGCGGACCTCAAGCTCTCGGAGTTCGCCCAGCTCATCGGCGCGCGGGCCGAGGCGCAGCCCGAACCCACGGCGACGGAGGAGCTCATCCGCCGGGTGGTCGCGCCCTATGTGGTGAAGGCGCCGGACCCGGAGATCCCGGGGATGCTCGCGGCGGTGGACGAGGCGCTCTCGGGCACGATGCGCGCGCTCCTTCACAACCCGGACTTTCAAGTCGTGGAAAGCGCCTGGCGCTCCCTCGACCTTCTCGCGCGGCGGATCGAGACGGGCGGCGGGCTCGAGATCGTGGTCTACGACGTGGCGGCCGAGGAGCTCGCGATCGACCTTGCGGTCGCGCCCGACCTGGCTGAAAGCGGGATCTTCGAGATGCTGGCGGAGAAGCCCGCGCTGGATCAGGGCCAAGGCGCGATCTCGGCGGTGATGGCGCTCTACCAGTTCGAGGAGACGCCGCCCCATGCGGAGCTTCTCGGGCGTCTGGCGAAGGTCGCGGCCTATATGGATGCGCCGGTCGTCACCTCCGTCTCGGCCAAAGCGTTCGACGTGAAGACCGACGACCTCCACCCCCTCGTGGCGGGCGCCTTCGAGGAGCTCCGCGCCCTGCCCGAAGCGGCCTATCTGGGGCTCGCTGTGCCGCGCTTTCTCCTCCGGCAGCCCTATGGCAGGCGCTCGGACCCGATCGAGCGGTTCGACTTCGAGGAGTTCACCCGGAGGGAGGGGCTCAAGGGCATGCTCTGGGCCCATCCCGGGGTGCTGGTGGCGGTGCTCCTCGGCGCCTCCTGGACGCAAGGGGGCGGCAAGGTCGTGCCGGGCGCGGTGATGACGCTCGACGACGTGCCGTTCACCTATGTCACGGACGCGGATGGCGATCAGGTGGCGCTGCCCTGCACCGAACGGCTCCTCACCGAGCGATCGGCGGCGGAGGCCGCGCGGCGGGGCTTCATGCCGGTGCTCGCGATCGTGGGGCGCAACGAGGTGCGCTTGGGCTCCTTCCGCTCGGTGCAGGGCGAGACGCTGGCGGGCCCGTGGGCGGAGAACGCGGTTGGCGGGGCGGAGGCCGCCCGAAGCCGGGTGGACACCGCCGTGGCCGATCCGGAGCCGGCCCCGGAGCCCCAAGCCCCGGAGCCCGAGCAAGACCCGGATGCGGAGCTCGACGCCCTCCTCGCCAGCCTCGAGGCCGAGGACGACGCCCCCCTGCCCGAACCCGACGAGGACGACCTCGCCGAGACGGAGGATCTCGATGCCCTCCTCGCGAGCCTCGACGAGCCGGAGCCCGAAGCCGAGGACCCGCCGGAGGCTGACGAGCTCGACGCGCTCCTTGCCAGCCTGGAAGCCGAGCCGGAGCCGGTCGCCGCCGCGGAAGAGGAAAGCGACGATCTCGACGCTCTGCTCGCCGCCTTCGGCGACGAGACCGAGCCGCCGGCCGAGGACAGCCTGGACGACGAATTGGATGCATTGCTGAAGGATCTCTGATGGACACCGTGGACACCGACGGCGGCGGGGGCGAAGGCGCGCCCTGGGACCGCTACGAAATGGTCGTGATCTCGATGAACGGCCGCTTTTTCCTGTGGCGCGGGGAAGAGCACATCGTGCCGATGCTGTCCGGCGACGAAGCCGCGCCCTGGCCGCTGTGCTGCGTGGTGATCGACAGCCCGCTCAACCTGCACAAGGTCGTGCCGGAGGACGACGATCTCGGCGAGAAGTTCATGATCAACCCGATGGCCATGCACAACATGCGCGAGGCCAACCGTGTGGTGGACCTGCACCCCTGATGGGGAGGGCGGGCGGCGGCCACGGCTGCGACAGGAGAGCGTCCGATGGGAGCGATTGAATTCAAGGGCCGCTCGATCAAGGTCCACGGCCCGGTCCCGACCGAGGAGATGCAGCTCTTGCGCGCCGAGGTGCGCGAGGGCTTCGGCAAGGCGACCGAGATCGACCTCGAATTCATGTCGACCAAGATCGACCTCGATCTCGACAAGGTGCTCGGCAAGCCCGTGACGATCGAGATCGAGACCGAGGAGAACGGCAAGCGATACTTCGCGGGCCATGCCATCGAGGTTGTGTTCGAGGGCATCTACCAGGGGCAGGGGCACTATGTGGCCAGCCTGCGCTCCTGGAACTGGTTCCTGACGCGCACCACCGACAGCCGGATCTTCCAGGACAAAAGCGCCATCGAGATTATCAAGGAGATCTTCGCCGATCACGGCTTCAACGACTTCAAGGACGAGACGACCCAGACATTTCCCAAGCGAGTCTACTGCGTGCAGTATCGCGAGACGGACCACGACTTTGTGCACCGTCTGATGGTCGAAGAAGGTATCTATTATTTTTTCGACTACGAGATGAACAAAGACACGCTGGTGATGATCGACAGCGCGTCCAAACACAAGAGCATCGAAGAGCGGTCGGATATCGACTTTTTTTTCAAGGAGGACGGGTATCGGCGGCGGGACGACCATGTGTTCGACTGGCGGGAGCGGGAGAGTTTGCGCTCGGGCACGGTGACGCTCGACGACTACGACCACACCAAGCCCTCCTCGGACCTGACCGCGGCGAAGACAATGAAGAAGGGCAGCCACAGCCACAACGGCTATGAGATCTACGACCACCCCGGGCGCTACGACGAGACCTCCCGCGGCGAAACCTTCGCGCGGATCCGGGCGGAGGCCTTCGTCTCGGAGTTCGACCGCAGCCGCGGGATCGCGAATGTGCGGACCATGGCTTGCGGGTACCGGTTCAAGCTCCAGAACCATCCGCGGACCTCGGCCAATCAGGAGTATCTGGTGATCGAGGCGATCCACCAGCTCCAGATCGAGACGGATTACGACAAGGGCGAGCTCGGCGAGTCCGCGCTCGGCGAGCGGGTGGTGCTGGATCTCAAGAAGAACAAGGACCCCTACCGCGTGACCTTCCGCGCCCAGCCGGCGACCGTGGAGTATCGGAGCCCCCATCCCTGCCCCCGCCCGGTGATCCCGGGATTGCAGACCGCGGTGGTGACCGGGCCCAAGGGCAAGGAGATCTACACCGACAAATACGGCCGGGTGAAGGTGCAGTTCCACTGGGACCGCGAGGGCAAGAAGGACGAGAAGACCACCTGCTGGATCCGCAAGGCCGAGCCCTGGACGGGCAAGAAATGGGGCATGGTCTGGGTGCCGCGCATCGGCCAGGAGGTGGTGGTGCAGTTCGAGGAGGGCGACCCGGACCGGCCGATGATCGTCGGCATGCTCTACAACGAGGACTTTCAGCACCCCTACACCCTCGACGCGAACATGACGATGATGGGCTGGACCACGCGCTCGACCGAGAAGGGCAAGACCGACACGTTCCACGAGCTGGTCTTCGAGGACAAGATCGAGAAGGAGTATGTTCGCTTCCAATCGGAGCGCGACTACAAGCAGATCGTGAAGAACAACGCGGAGATCACGGTCGGCCTTGAGCACAAGGACAAGGGCGACATGACGATCACCATCCACAACGATCGCACCGAGACGGTGAAGGAGGGCGACCACACCTTCAAGGTCGAGAAGGGCAAAGAGACCTACGAGATCAAGAAGGACCGCGACGTGAAGGTTGGCGACAACCACACCGAGGATGTCGGCAAGAACCAGGACGTGAGCATCGGCCAGAACCAGACGGTGGATGTGGGCCAGAACATCACCATCGAGGCGGGGACCAAGATCACGCTGAAGGTGGGGGGCACCTCGATCGTGATGGACGCGATGGGGATCACACTGAAGGCCTCCAACATCAAGAACGACGCCCAGATGAACTTCGAGGCCAAAGGTGGCATCGGCGCCAAGATGGAAGGCAAGATGACCGCGGAGGTCAAAGGCAATATGAGCGCCAAGCTCGAGTCGAGCCTGGCGACCGAAGTGAAGGGCACGATGACCACCGTGAAGGGGGACGGGATGCTGACCGCCAAGGGCGGCATCACGATGATCAACTGAGGGATGGCGATCCACTGAGGGGCGGGTGATGGCCGAAGAACGCTTCGAGGGGCTCAAGAAGCTCAAGCAGAAGACGGCGGGCGAGCTGATCTCGGGCTCGAAGATGCCGTTTCAGACCAAGATCGAGAGCCCGCGGGAGGCCGCGGTGGGCACGGTGCTGGCCGAGTTCGAGACCAAGGAGGCGGTGCCGGACATGTTGGCGCTCTTGGCGCTCGCGCTCCCGGTGCGCGAGGCGGTGTGGTGGGCCTGCCTCGCGGGGCGGGATCTTTACCCGGCCGAGGGGCCAGCCACGTCCCCGCTTCTCGAGGCGGCGGAGGCCTGGGTGTTCAAACCCACGGACGAGACCCGCCAGGCGGTGAAGACCGCCCTCGATGCCGCCAAGGCGACGGACGAAGCGGCCGAATGCGCCACCGCCGCGCTCTTTGCCAATGGCACGCTGGGCCCGGGCGAGCTCGACGAGTTCGAGGCGCCGCCGGGTGTCGTGGAGCTGTCGGTGTTCGGGATGGTGGTGAAGTCCCTCCTGCTCGAGCCCGAGACGGCGGAGCGGAAGGGCCGGCTCCTCGTCGACCGCGCGCTCGACATCGCCCGCGGCGGGAACGGCCGGCTCGCGGCGGAGGCCTGAGCCCGGCACCTCCCTTGCGCCCCCCGCGGGTGCCGGGCATTCTTGAGTGTAACCGAGGGCTCGCCGCCGACCGAGCCGAGCAGGAGACCGCGCATGACGCTGCCCGCCGCGCAGATCACCAGCACCGTCATCTGCCCGGCGGTGACCGGGCTCGTTCCGCATGTCGGCATCATGGTGGTGCTGGCCGAGTTCACGGTGCTGATGAAGATGATGCCGGCCGCCCGGATGGGCGACATGACCACCTGCGTCGGCCCGCCGGGCACGATCCTCAAGGGCTCGGCAACGGTTTTGGTCGGCAACAAGCCCCAAGCGCGGATCCTCGACAACGCGGCCCATGGGGGCCTAGTGATGGGCCCGGGGGCCGTGACCGTCCTCGTGGGCGGCTGAGCGGAGGCGCGGCCGTGGGATTGACGCTGAGGCCGACCGGCTCGGGCATGATCCCCGGCGATCTCGGCGCCACCCTCATGCAGGGGGGCGTGATCACCATCGGGCGGGGCGACGCCAACGATCTCACGCTCCCCGATCCGGACCGCCACATCTCCAAGCATCATTGCGTGATCGAGCAGCAGGGCGACGCCTTCTTCCTGTCGGACAAGTCGGTGAACGGCACCTTCCTCAACCATGCGAGCGACCGGGTGGGAACGGAGCCCGTGGCGCTCAACGACGGGGACGTGATCACGATCGGGCGCTACGAGTTCCAGGTGGAGATCGCGCCGGACAGCGGGGTGTTTTCCGGCATGGACCCGATGGACGATCTGCCCCCGCCGATGGAGCAGACCTCGATCTCCGCCGCGATCGCCGACGGCCGGGCCAAGCTCGATCCGAACGAGGCGCTCTCCGACGCGCTCGAGGGCGATGACGACCTCCTCGGGATCCTCGGCACCCCGCCGGGCGGGCCCGGGGCGCAGGGACAGCGGCCTTTTCTGCCGGACGATCCGGGGCTCGCGCCCGAGGACGACCTGTCGAAGCCCTTCGACAACCTGGCGGGTCCGGACCGGCGGGAGGTGATCGGCGATCCGATGGCGCCGGCAGGGGTGCCCGGCCTCGACGACGACGAGGACGATTGGCTGGCGCCGCCCGCGCCGCAGGCCGATCATGTGCCGGATCACCGGGCGCATTTCACGCCGCCGAGCGCCAAGCCGGGTGAGCCGCCGGCGCCCGCGCCGACGGGCGGCATGCTCCTGCCGGAGGACTGGGACAGCGACGGCGCCGGGGACGCGCAGGACCCGTTCGCCGCGGCCATGGACCGGCCGTCGCCCGACCGCGCGACGAGCCCGGCGCCGCGGCCCGCGCCCCGGGAGCCCACGCCGGCGGCGGCCCCGCCGAACGACGTCGCCGCGGCCCGCCGCTTCCTTGCGGCTGCGGGGGCCGAGCATCTGGACATTCCGGACACGGAACTCGAGGAGACGATGGCCCGGCTCGGCACGGCCTTCCGCGCCATGGTGATCGGGCTCCGCGAAGTGCTGATGACCCGCTCGCAGATCAAGTCCGAGATCGGGGACATTCCCACGATGATCGGCGCTACCGGCAACAACCCGCTCAAATTCTCGGTGAGCCCGGAGCACGCGATCGAGGCGATGGTGCGGCCCACAGTGCCCGGCTATTTGCCCGCGGACGAGGCGGCCGCGCAGGCGATGACGGACATCAAGGCCCATGAGGTTGCGATGATGGCGGGCATCCAGGCGGCCCTCCGGGCGATGTTCGTCCGCCTCGATCCGGGGGCTCTGGTGGGCCGGCTGGAGCGCGAGGGCGGCATCCTCGACATGATCTCGGGCAAGAAGGCGCGCTATTGGGAGGTCTACGAAGAGCTCTATGGCCAGATCGCGCGCGAGGCGGAGGACGATTTTCACAAGCTCTTCGGCAAGGAGTTCCTCCGCGCCTATAAGGAGCAGCTGAAGAAGCTCTGAGCGATCCAACCCGGGAGACCCGACCGATGCGCATCCCCGCCCTCCTCGCCGTCCTGGCCCTCGCCGCCTGCGCCGAGCCGCCGCCGCCGCCCGCGCCGACCACGGTGGCGCTCACGATCGTGGGCGAGCCGGGCATGAACGGCGGCGCATCCGCCAAGGTGAAGGTCTACTACCTGAACGCGGACGCCAATTTTCAGGCCGCCGATTTCTTCAAGCTGTTCGACGAGGGTGCGGCCACCCTCGGCGGCGATCTGGTGACGATCGACGAGTACACCGTGAGCCCGGGCCAGACGATCGAGGACGCGCGGACCTTCGACGCCGCCGTGCCGCATATCGGCGTGGTGGCGGGACTGCGCGACATCGACCGCCCGGGGTGGAAGGCCAGCCAGGCGCTCGCCCCCCGCGCGCCCAACGCGATTGGCTTGACGGTCTCCGGCGAAGGGGTGAAGGTCGCGCCCGCAGGCGGGTAAGCCGCCCGCGACGAAGGGGGGCGGGTCAATGTCTTGGGAGAACAAGGTCATCTGGAGCGAGGGGCTCTTCCTGCAGCCCCACCACCTCCAGCAGCAAACCCGCTACACCGAGGCGCTGGTGGGCCGCGTCACCCGCGCGGCCGCGCCCTACCCCTGGGGCCTCACCGAGCTTGCGCTCGACGACGATGTGCTGAAGCTCGGCAAGATCGCGGTCACGGCCTGCGCGGGCGTGACCCCGGACGGCGCAGCCTTTCGCGTGCCGCAGTCCGACATGGCGCCGCCCGCTCTCGAGATGCCGGCCGACATCAAGAACACGGTGGTGATGCTCACCGTGCCGATGCGCCGGCCGGGGGCGCTCGAGATTTCCCTCGACGCGACGGAGCAGAGTGCCGCCCGTTTCCGCGCCGAGGAGGTGGAGGTGACCGATGTGCTGGGGCGCGACCGGCGGCCGGTGACCATCGCCATCGGCAAGATGCGGCTCGGCCTCGCCCTCGATGTCGACGACCTCTCGGACATGCTGTCGATCCCCATCGCCCGAGTGATCGAGGTGCGGCCGGACAGCTCCATCGTGCTCGACCGAGCCTTCATCCCGACGGTGATGGACATGCGGGCCGCGCCGGCGCTCGAGAGCTTCATGCGCGAGCTCGACGGGATGATCAACCAGCGGATCGAGCAGCTCGCGGGGCGGATGGCGGCGGCGGGCACCGGGCGCGGAGCGGCGGAGCTTGCGGATTTTCTCCTCCTCATCGCCTGCAACCGGGCTCTGCCGGCGATCCGCCATCTCTGCACGGTGGAGAACGCGCATCCCGAACGGATCTACACGTTTCTCCTGGCACTTGCGGGCGAGCTCTCGACCTTCTGGTCCGACAAAAAGCGCACGCCGGACTTTCCGGCCTACGACCACGCGGATCTCACCACCGTGTTCCAGCCGGTGATGCGCACGCTGCGGCAGTACTTCTCGTCGGACCAGCGCGATTCGGCGGTGCCAATCCCGCTCGAGGAGCGGAAGTTCGGCGTGCATGTGGGTGTGATCCACGACCGTCGGCTTCTCACCACCGCGCAGTTCGTGCTGGCGGCGCGGGCCGATGTGCCCGCCGAGACCATCCGGCGCCATTTTCCGGCCCAGGCCAAGATCGGGCCGGTCGAGCAGATCCGCCAGCTCGTCAATTCGGGCCTGCCGGGTGTGGGCCTCCGGCCGCTCCCGGTGGCGCCGCGTCAGATCCCGTTCCACGCGGGTGTTGTCTATTTCGAGCTGGACGGCGATAGTCCTCTCTGGGGCCAGATGACATCTTCGGGCGGGCTCGCGATCTTCGTCGCGGGCGAGTATCCTGGGATCCAGATGGAGCTTTGGGCGATCCGCAGCCAGTGACCGTGCCGGGAGGCTTGATATGAGCCAGGACGATCCATTCGCCGAACCGGGCGACACCGAGCGCACCGTCATCCGTCCGCTTCAGCCGCAACGGCCGATGGCACCGCCGCCGCAGCAGGCGATGCCGCAGCCCCACGCGCCGCGCGGGCCGCAGGTGGCGCCGCAGGCGACCGCGGCGGATGCGAGCGTGGGTGTGGAGGCGGGCCTCACGGGGCTCAACAAGATGACCGCCGCGGCCGCACCCCTCTTCGCGCTGGTGGGACGGATCCGGAACCGGGCGCAGCACGCCAATCCCGAGGCGCTCCGGCAGTCGGTTATCCGGGAGATCAAGGCCTTCGAGCAGCGCGCCCTCGAGAGCCAGATCGAGGTGCAGCAGCTCCGCGTGGCGCGGTATCTCATCTGCGCGACCATCGACGATGTGGTGATGAACACCCCCTGGGGCGGGACGAGCGACTGGGGCCGGCACTCCATGGTCGGCACCTTCCACAAGGAGGGCGTGCAGGGCGACCGGTTCTACGACCTTCTGAAGCGGCTCGAGCAGGAGCCGGCGCGGCATCGGGAGCTGCTCGAGTTCCTCTATGTCTGCATGTCGCTCGGCTTCGAGGGGCGGCTGCGCGTCGAAGAGGGCGGGCAGGAGAAGCACTTCACGCTGCGGGACAATCTCGCGCGGCTCGTGCGCACCCAGCGGGGCGGGATCGAGCGGGAGCTGTCGCCGCGCTGGAAAGGCGTGGCCCTGCCCCACCGGCCGCTCTCGGCCTGGGCGCCGATCTGGCTCATCTCGGGCATCACGGGTGCGCTCTTGGTCGTGCTCTTCCTCGGCTTCTCGTGGCTCTTGAGCGGGGACACCGAGCGGGTTCAGGGCCAGCTCGCCTCGCTCGTGGTGAGCGGCCCGGTCAGCTTCACGCGGAAGGCGCCGGCCCCGCCGCCGCCGCCCCCGCCACCGCCGGAGGTCGTGGCCGAGAGCCAGCTCACCAAGATCAGCGGCTTCCTCGAGCCAGAGGTGGCGGAGGGTCTCGTCGAGGTGTTCGAGAAGGGCAACACCGTCACCGTGCGCATCGCGGGGGCCAACATGTTCGCCTCGGCGTCCGACCGGCTCCAACCCCGGTACGAGGGCGTGATCCAGCGCATCGCCGAAGCGCTCAACGACGAGCCGGGGGATGTGCTCATCGTGGGCCACTCGGACAGCGACCGGATCAACACCGCGCGCTTCCCCAACAACACCGTGCTGTCGCTCAAGCGCGCCCAGTCCGTGATGAAACGGATGGCGGCGGCGATGGTCGACCCCGAGCGCCTCGCCGCCGAGGGCCGCGCCGATAAGGAGCCGATCGCCTCCAACGCCACGCGCGAGGGCAAGGCGAAGAACCGCCGCATCGAGGTTGTCCTCATCAAGTCGAGCTAACGCCCATGATGATCTTCAGCCGCATCCTGTCGCGCTTCCAGCGGTTCATCGCCTCGCCGCTCGGCCTTGCGCTGTTGTTTGGGGCCGCGGTGATCGCGGTCATCTGGATGTTCGGCCCGATGCTGACCATCGACGATTGGCGCCCGCTCGAGACCGAGTTCAGCCGGATCGTCGCCATCGCGATCTTCATCGGCGTGACCATCGTCACACTCATCCTCGTGCTCATCTTCCGCCGTCGGCGGGAGCGGCGGCTCGAGGAGACGATGACCGAGGCGGTGGTCGAGGAGGAGGTGGACCCGTCCGACGTTGCCGCGCAGGGGGAGATCGCCGAGCTGCAGAGCCGGATGAAGCAGGCGTTGCAGATCCTCAAGCGCTCGAAGCTCGGGGGCTCCGGCGGGCGGAAGGCGCTCTACCAGCTGCCCTGGTACATTATCATCGGGCCCCCTGGGGCGGGCAAAACCACGGCCATCGTGAACTCGGGCCTCAAATTTCCCCTGGCGGACAAGATGGGGAAGGCCGCCGTGGTCGGCGTGGGCGGCACCCGGAATTGCGACTGGTGGTTCACCAACGAGGCGGTGCTGATCGACACGGCGGGCCGCTACACCACGCAGGAGAGCGATGCGGAGGCGGACGCGAAGTCTTGGCTCGGCTTCCTCGATCTTCTCAAGAAGAACCGCAAGCGCCAGCCGATCAACGGCGCGGTGGTCGCCATCTCGCTTTCGGACCTCTCGCTGCAGGACGAGCAGACGCGGCGCAACCACGCGCTCGCCATCCGCACGCGCCTGCGTGAGCTGCGGGAGAAGCTCGGCGTCAAGTTCCCGGTCTATGTCCTGTTCACCAAGGCCGACCTCATGGCCGGGTTTGCGGAGTTCTTCGAGCGGCTCGGCAAGGAGGAGCGCGAGCAGGTCTGGGGCTTCACCCTGCCCCTCGAGAAGAAGGGCGCGGAGGGGATGCCGCTCGCCGGGTTCGACCGTGAGATCGACGCTCTCGTCGCGCGCCTCAACGACCGCACGGTGGAGCTTCTCCAGCAGGAGGTGGATCACCGGCGCCGCTCCCTCATCCACGGCTTCCCGCAGCAGGTGGAGAGCTTGCGCGCCGTGGCGAAGGACTTTTTGGGCGAGGTGTTCCAGGACAGCGCCTTCGAGGAGCGCCAGCTGGTCCGCGGGGTGTATTTCACCTCCGGCACCCAGGAGGGCACGCCGATCGACCGGCTGATGCGCGGGATGGCGCAGACCTTCGGGATCGGGCGCCAGGCGGTGGGCACCGGGCAGGGCCAGGGCAAGAGCTTCTTCCTGACGCGCCTCCTCGGCCACGTGATCTTCGGCGAGGCCGGGCTGGTCTCGGCCGACGATGCGGTGGAGCGGCGCTACAAATGGATCTTCCGGGGCGCCGTGGCCGCGGGCGTGCTCGTCACCGGCATGTTCGCAACGCTCTGGACCGTGAGCTTCCTCGGCAACTCCAGTCTCGTGGCGCAGGCGAGCAGCGAGGTGGAGCGCTACCAGGGTGCGATCCAAGGCGTTCAGATCAACCCGGTGGAGGACATCGACCTCGCCAAGGTCGTGCCGGCGCTCAACATTCTGCGCGACATGCCGGGCAACCCCACGGTGAACGACCCCGATCCGCCCACCGAGCTGACCTGGGGCCTCTATCAGGGGGACGCGGTGGGCACCGAGGCCGCGCAGACCTACCGCGCCGCGCTCAACCAGCTCCTCCTGCCGCGGCTTCTGCTCCGGCTCGAGCGCCAGCTGGAAGGCAACATCAACAACCCCGATCTCATCTATGAGGGGCTCAAGGTCTACATGATGCTGGGCCTCCAGGCGCCGAGCCTCGATGAGGAGATGATCACGCGCTGGATGCAGGTCGACTGGTCGCTCACCTTTCCGGGTCCCGCCAACGACGCGCTGCGAACCGACCTCAACATCCACCTGGCCGCCCTCCTCTCCCAGCCGATGCAGGAGCTCGCGCTCAACGGCAATCTCGTGGAGCTGGTGCAGGCGCGGCTGGCGGATCGTCCTCTGGCCGAGCGCATCTATCAGAGCATCATCACCAGCCGCGCGGCGACGGACCTGCCCGAGTGGCGGATCACCGAGGCGGGCGGCCCGCAGACCACGCGGGTGCTCCTCCGCCCGTCGGGCGAGCCGCTCTCCGAGGGGATCGACGGCATCTTCACCTATCGGGGCTTCACGGAGGTCTTCCTGTTCGAGGCGCTCGAGGTCGCGGTCCGGCTCCAGTCCGAAGCCTGGGTGCTGGGCGAGGCCGGCGCGTCGCTCCTCGACGCCGACGCGCAGGAGCGGCTGACGCGGGACGTGCTCAACCTCTATTACGACGACTACGTCAACAATTGGGACCGGGTGTTGGCGGATATCGACATCATTCCGCCGGCCTCGATCAACGACGCGGTTCGGATCACCAACATCCTCTCGGGCGCGAACTCGCCCATCAAGAACATCCTCGAGAGCGCGGCACGGGAGACGGAGCTCACGCGGCGCCCGGGCAGCGTGCTGCCGGTCGACACGTCGGAGGCGGTGGACGCCGCGCAGAACATCGCGCTGCAAAACTTCCTGTCGTCGTTCGACGCGCAGACCCAGATGGTGCTGGAGGCGCTCCGCGGCTCCCAGCGCCCGGGCTCTCCGGGCCAGCCCGCGCCAGAGCCCGACCCGCCGGGCCAATATGTCGAGGACCAGTTCGCCTGGCTCCGCGATCTCGCGACGCCGCAGGGCCAGGGCGTCCCGTCCAAGGTGGAGGACGTGCTCCAGCTCATCTCGGAGGTGAACGACGAACTCGTCGCGACCCGAGGGCCCCAGGGGCCGCTCGCGCCAGCGGCGGGCGAGGGCGGCGCGGTGGAGCGGCTGAAGACCGCGGCGGAGGAGCCGGAGCTCGACCAGGGGCCGATGAAGCGCTGGGCCATGCAGGTGGTGAACGCGGCGGGCGGGCTGACGGCGGACACGACGCGCGATGCGCTCAACAAGCGTTGGCAGGCCTCCGTCGTGCCCTTTTGCCAGAAGACGATGACCGGGCGCTATCCCTTCAGCCGGGGCGCCAACGCGGACATGGCTCTCCAGGATTTCGGCAAACTCTTCGGCCCGGGCGGCATGATCGACGCCTTCTTCACCGAGAACCTTCTCGATTTTGTCGACACGACGGCCAAGCCCTGGCGGTGGCGCCGGGTCGGCGGGGCGGATCTCGGCATCTCGGCCTCGGTGCTCACCCAATTCCAGAACGCGGCGGACATCCGCGACAGCTTCTTCCTGGGCGGCGGGCTTCCGAAGGTGACGTTCGACCTCAAACCGTTCGCGCTCGACACCAAGGCGACGTCGGTCACGCTGGAGGTGGAAGGCCAGGAGTTGACCTACGCCCACGAGGTGCCGCAAGTCACGCCTATGTCCTGGCCAGGCCAGGGCGGCGGCCGCACGCGGATCGCGCTCACCCCCCAGCTTCCGGGCGTGGAGAACGCGCTCAGCCGCGAGGGCCCGTGGGCCTGGTTCCGGATGCTCGACGCGGCACAGGTGCGCCGCGGGAACGCGTCCGACAGATCGCGCGTGGTGTTCACGATCGGCGGGCGGATTGCCGTCTTCGAGCTCCGGGCGGGCTCGGCGCTCAATCCGTTTTCGCTGCCGGCGTTGCGCAGCTTTCGCTGCGTGACCTCGCTGTGAGGCCGGGGGGCGCCAGGCGAGGTGAGTGAGGCCCGCGGCCCAGGTGCGCGGCGGCGGTGCGAGAGAGGGGGTGAGGCCGCCATGAGCAGGCCAAGGGTCGACATGCCGCTGCGGTATTCGATGCGCACACATGTGGGGCGCGTGCGCTCCGCCAATGAGGACGCGGTCCTCGCACTTCCCGAGCTGCAGCTCTTCGCCGTGGCCGACGGCATGGGCGGGCACGAGAACGGCGCCTTCGCCAGCGCGACGGTGACCGAATGCCTCTCGGCGCTCGACCCCGGCCTCTCTGGGGGCGAGCTCATGCAAGAGGCGCGGGAGGCCATTTTGACGGCGCATCGGACGATCCTCGGAGAATCCGCGCGCAACGACGGGGCGACGATCGGGGCAACCGTGGTGGTCCTGCTCATCGCGAACGGGCACTTCGCCTGCCTCTGGGCGGGCGACAGCCGGCTGTATCTGTTGCGCCGGGGCGAGCTCATGCGTGTGTCACGGGATCATTCCCTGGTGGCGGATCTGGTCGAGGCCGGTCAGATCACCGACGAGGAGGCCGAGAGCCATCCCCATGCCAATGTCATCACCCGCGCGGTCGGCGTGGGGGAGACGCTCGAAATCGACAAGCGGCGCAGCAACGTGCTGCCCGGCGATCGTTTCTTGCTCTGCAGCGACGGGTTGACCAAATATGCCGATGATCTTTTCCTTCGCCACATGCTCCAGCGCGAGCCGATCGAGACCGTCTCGGAGCGGCTTCTGGCCGCCGCGCTCGACGGGGGCGGCGCCGACAACATCTCCGTCATCGTTGTCGAGGTTCCCGGCGACCCCGGCCCGGCGAGCTTCGACGACGGGGATGAGACCGTTGTTCCCCGCTAGGGCCGCCGCGACGCTGGGCCTCGCGCTCGGCCTTGCCCTGCCCCAGGCCGCGCCCGCGAAGGACGTGGCCCTGGTGGTGGTGAATGCGGCCTACCGGGACATCACGGATTTCGATCCCGGCCCCGTGGCCGACATCGTGGGGAGCGCCCTGACCGATGCCGGCTTCGAGGTCGTCACGATTCGAAACGCCACCTCGGGCATTCTCCTGTCGGCCCTCCGGCGGATGAGCACCGACCCGGACCCCAACGGGGCGGCGGTGTTCTACTACACTGGCTATGCCCGCCAGCTCCGCGACAAGAACTATGTGCTGACGAAGAACGCGCGTCTCGAGCAGCCCTTCGACTTCATCACCCACGGCATCGATGTGGACAGCATCCTGCGCGCGATGGCGACGGCCGGGGGCCGGGCGCAGATCGCGGTGATCGACGGGGCCTATCCGGCGGCGGAGGTCGACGGGCTGCCGGATCTCGAGCCCGGCTTCGCGCGCCCGACGGTGGAGGGCGCGTCGGCGGTCATCCTCGGCACGCCACCGGGGCAGACCCTCGCGACCTACGACGGAAGCGTTGCCCTGGCCGAGGCGTTCGCCGCGTCGCTCGGAGGGCCGGGGCGCGACCTTCGGGCGATCGCCACGGCCTTCGAGGCGGAGGTGGGTGCGCGGAGCCGGCGGGGGATCTACGTTGCGCTGGGCGAGGCGGCCAACGAGCCGCTCCTGCTGGAGGACGGGGCCGAGCCGGTGGCCGCCACGTTCCAGCCGGTGAACCCGACCCAGCCGGTGCAACCCGCGCCCGACGCCACCCCGGAGCCGACCGCCACGCCCGCCCCCGCGGATCCCGCTGCCGAGCCCGCCCCGGGATCGGCCGAGCCGGAGCCCGCGCCCGCGCCGGAGGTGACGGCGACCGAGCCCGGCTCCGGCCAGATCGCAGGGCTGCAGCCGGCGCCGGGGACCGAGCCGGAGGGGCAGCCGGCGCGCGCCGGCTTCGTGCCCGCCCCTGAGACGCCGCCGGCGCCGGAGCCCGAACCCGAGCCCTTGAGCGCCGAGGAGTTCGAGGCGCAGCTCACGGATCCCGAGCGGCGGGAGATCCAGGTCGCGCTCCAGCGGCTCGGCCTCTATCTCCTGGCGATAGACGGAGATTTCGGCCGCGGCACGCGCCGGGCGATCCGCACTTTCCAACGGCTGCGCGGCTTTGCCGCCACGGGGATCCTGAATGCGGCTCAGACGCAGGTGTTGTTGGAGGTCTCTGACCAGTAAACTTCTTTCAAAGCTGGGGGAACTTACGTTCTCCCAACCTTGATTCGGGAGAGAGACCATGAGCCTTCGACTGAAATTCAACCTGGTGCTCCTGGTGGCGCTGTCGGCGGGCTACGGCCTCATCGGCTATTTCCTCTGGGGGTTCCTGACGGAGAACGCGCGGGACGAGGTGCTGGCCAAGGCCCGGGTGATGCGCGAGAGCGCGCGGGCGATGCGCTCCTACACCGCCGACGAGATCCGGCCGCTCCTTCAGACGATCACCGGCGTCGGCTTTCTGCCCCACACGGTGCCGTCCTTCGCGGCCCAGGAGAATTTCCGTCGTGTGAGCGACTCAGACGAGATCTACCGGGACTATTCCTACAAGGAGGCAGCCCTCAACCCGACCAACCTGTCGGACCGGGCCAACGCTTGGGAGGAGGACATCATCCGCGCGTTTCGGGAGGACCCGGACAACAAGGAGCTCGTGATCGAGCGCGAGGGCGCCACCGGGCGGATGCTCGTGCTCGCCCATCCGATCCAGATCACCAACGAAGGTTGCCTGCAATGCCATTCGGTGCCCTCGGCCGCACCGGCGAACATGATCGAGAAGTATGGCGACTCCAACGGCTTCGGTTGGCAGCTGAACGAGATCGTGGGCGCGCAGATCGTGTCGGTCCCAATGTCGGTGCCGTTCCAGCGCGCGCAGGAGACGTTCCTCGTCGTGATGGTCTCCCTCGGCGGCGTGTTCCTGGTGATGCTCCTCATCATCAACATGCTGCTCGGCGTGGTGGTGGTGCGGCCCATCGTTCGGCTGTCGGAGTTGGCGAGCGAGATCAGCCTCGGCAATCTCGACGCGCCCGAAATGGAGGCCAAGGGCGGCGGCGAAATCGCCTCTCTCACGGAGTCCTTTAACCGGATGCGGCGCAGTCTCGAGAACGCGCTCCGCATGATCGACTGAGGCTCGGGAGGGCCGCCATCGCATGACCGCATCGCCCCGACAGATCCCGGTCAGCATCGGGAAGTACCGGATCGACGGGGTGATCGGCACCGGCGCGATGGGCGTGGTCTACAAGGGCTTCGACACGGCCATCGAGCGCGAGGTGGCGATCAAGACGATCCGCCGCGAGCTTCTCGAGGACCAGGACGCAACCTCCTGGCGCGAGCGCTTCGCGCGGGAGGTGCGCACCGCCGCCCGCTGCATCCACCCCAATGTCGTGACGATCTACGACTTCGGGGAGGATCATGGGGTGCCCTACATCGCCATGGAGTATTGCGCCTGCCGGCCACTGTCGGACTTTCTCGTGTCGCAACGGCCGTTCGACGTGAAGTCGGCGCTGTACATCACCAACCAGATCTTGGCGGCGCTGGAGGCGGCCCATGCCCAAGGCGTGGTGCACCGGGACATCAAGCCGGGGAACATCCTTCTCCTCGATGCCGGAACCGTGAAGGTCACCGATTTCGGGATCGCGCGGGTCGAGAGCTCGACCATAACGGCCCATGGCTCGGTGGTCGGGACCCCCTCCTATATGAGCCCTGAGCAGTTCATGGGCTCGCAGGTGGATCAGCGGTCGGACATTTTTTCCACGGCCATCGTCGCCTACGAGATGCTGACGGGCAAGCGGCCCTTCCACGGTGGGAACAGCGCGGAGATCATGTACCGCGTGCTCAACGAGCAGCCGACGCCGCCGACCGCGGTGAACCCGTCGGTGCCGCCGGGGATCGAGCGGGTGATCTGGCGGGCGCTCTCCAAGCCGCCCGAGCACAGGTTCGGCTCGGCCACCGACTTTGTGCAGGCCTTGGCCGCGGGCACGGGCGACACGGAAGCGGCGACGATCATCGCGCCCGCGCCGAGCCAGGTGGCGCCGCGGCCCCAGGCCGGCTTCGACGAGAAGGTTCTGGCCACCGCGGAGCGCCGGCTGGCGCGGCTCGTGGGCCCCATCGCCAAGGTGATGGTGAAGCGCACGGCCACACAGGCGCAGTCGGTCACCGAACTCTACCGGATGCTGGCGGAGCAGATCGGGGACCCCGCGGCGGCGGAGAAGTTCCGCAAGACGGCCACCGACACGGCGGCGGGCGACACAGCGATGCAGCTCTCCACGAGCCTCGCACGAAGCTCGGGACAGCACATCGTGATCGACCCCGAAACGCTCACCGCCACGCAAACCTCGCTGGCGAGTTATCTCGGGCCTGTGGCGCGGGTGCTGGTGCAGAAGGCTTCGGCGAAGGCAGACAGCTTGGAGAGCTTCTACCGCATCTTGGCGGACGCGATCCCCACGGAAGGGGAACGGACCAAGTTTCTCCGCAAGCATCTCGGAACGAGCCGCTGAGCCCTCAGATCTGGCCGAGGCGGCGCCACTGCTCGAGCTTCTCGCGGCTTACCTCGAAATGCATCGAGTCCTCGCGGCCGAACCCAGCGCCCCAGATCCACCCCTCCTGGTTGAACTTCTCGGCGAGCAGCACGAGACCGAGCTGGGTCTGCCCGTCGCCCAGCGTGTCGAGTTGCCCGTCGATGTTGAGATCCACCGCGAGCCCGTACGCATGGGCCGAGGCGGCGGCTTCCGAGCCCCGCACCCGGCGCACGCAAAGCGCCCCGGCCGAGGTGATGCGGGCGTAGAGCTCGGGCTCGAAGACCTGGATGTTCTGGAAGATCTGCTTGAGCGACAGGATCGCCGGGCGGAGCATCCGCACCTTAATGGGCCCCACCTCCGCAAGGACGAGCATCTCCTTGAGGCTCTCGTTCTCCATGGGCTCGCAATCGTCGCTCAGCACCTCGCGCGGGGGCCCGAGAAACTCGCGGAGGAAGCTCGAGCTCGCGACGGTGAGCCCCTGGTTGAAGCTCCGCCGGTCCGCCACTTTGACGACCATGGCGAAGTTTTCCTTGAGCGTGTCTTCCCGCGCCGGGGCGTCCGCATGGGCGGTGTCGGTTTGCGGCCAGGCCTCGTCGAGCACCCGGCGTGCCGTGCGGGCGTCGAGACCGTCGACCCGGTCGGAGAGATCGTCGATCCGGAAAAGCTCGTCGTTCAAGCGCTGGCGGAGGGCAAGCACCTGCCCCTCGAGCGCCGCCAGACGATCGTCCTGGCCGAGATAGCGCGCCGACAGATGCCAGATGACGGGGGCGAGCAGGATCGCCGCCGCGAGCGTGATCAGGCCGACGGTCGACTTCACCCCGGGTGCCTCCTTTGCCGCAAACGCACCTCGAGATTATCACACCGCCACGCGGGCGGAAGGGGCCGCCCCGGCCGAGAGCCGCGGCGCCCAGAGGTCAGGCGCCGAACGTCACGTCGTCGATGCTGTCCACGCCGAAGAGGATCACGCGGTCGTTGTCCTCGAGGAAGAGGATCGTGACGCCCCGGGCGGAGAACGCGCGGACCACGTCGTCCGCGGTGATCCCGGCCAGGACGTCGTTCTCCACGTCGAAATCGTTGATCACCGCGAGGTCCCGGCTTCCGTTGCCGACGCTCGGGGCAAGGTTGACCACATCCGCGCCGGCGCCCGTGGTGATGGAGTCGACGCCGCCTTCGATGTCGAAGGTGTCGTCGCTGTCGCCGCCGGAGAGGCTGTTGTTGCCCTCGCTGTCCTCGGTCGTGTCCATGAGGATCGTGTCGCTGCGGAAGCGCAGGTCCTGGATCCGCTCATCGTCCGCGGGCCCGGTGTCCGCCTCGTTGAAGGAGGAGCCCGCATCCCCGAAGTTGGCCGCCAGATACTCCGCAAGGGCGTCCTGCTCGGAGCCGTCGACGCTGAAGGTGGCCGTGCCCGTCGTGGTGCCCGCGGCATCGAGTTCGACGCGGTCGGCCGCCGCCCCCGTGGGGAAGGGATAGCTGTCACCGCCGTCGGCCAGGAAGTCGAGCGTCACGATCCGATAGGTGGCGGACGGGTCCACGACCTCGCCGTCGCGCACGAGCTCCGCGATGACCTCCTCGGTCTCCTCGTTGAAGATCACGGCGTTTTGGATGCGATCGTTGGCGGGATTGGTGTCGTCGAAGGAGAAACGGACCCCAGAGACCTGCGGGAAGCGGCCGGCGCTCACGCCGGCGGTCGACACCCCGTGCTCCAGCACCGCCACGAGCTCCTCGGCCGTGAGGGTGAGGAGCGTGAGGCCGTTGTTGAAAGCCAGCGTCGACTCGATGTCGGACTGGCTGATCCCGCCTTCGGGCCGGACGACATCACCGGAGCCATCCAGGATCTCGCTGTTGGGCTGCCGGATGGCCGCGGTGCCGCCCGGAGGCACCACCACCTCGCCGATATTGGCCCGGATGCCGCCGCCGTTCTTGATCGAGACGACGGTGCTGCTGTCCACCGCTTGGGCGGCGGCGAGGTTGGCGTCGGCGGTCAGATTGCCGAGGTTCGTCTCCTGCGTCCGCACGCCGTCCGGATCGTCGGCGGTGAAGGTGCCGGAGCGGTTCCCGTTGAGGAACACGTCCGAGATGCCGAAGATGTTGCCCTCGGTCGCCTGGATCTCCGCCTCGATGGCGTCCACGATGGCCTGGATCTCGGGATCGACGAGCCCTTCGGCGCCGAGGGCCGCGACCCCGGCTGCGTCGGTCGCATACGCGCCCGAGACGACCTCGTCGTAGCTTTCCGGGATGATGTTCCCATTCTCGTCGAAGTCGAGCACGAGGCGGCCCACATAGGTGTAGGATCCGTCGGTGTTGACCACCGCGGTTTGGCTACCGCCCGCATTCGTGACAAAGGTGGGATACTGGCCCTGGTCGCTGTCGCCGCTCCGCGGCACGTCGTTGTCGTCGAAGAGCCGGGTGTTCGATCCGCCGGCGACGATGATGTCGACATCCTCAAGGCGCTCGGCGAGCGCGAGCTCGATCGAGATCTGCTGCATGTGGGCGAGGAGAATGACTTTCTCGACCTCCGGATTGACCGTGAGGAGAGCGTCGACCTCGTCCTGGATCTCGGCGGCGAGGGCGTCGATCTGGCCCGAGGTGGGCGTGCTGTCGAAGATCGTGGGGAAGATCGTGACCCCGTCGGGGCTCGCGATGTCGTCCAATGTGGGCGTGGTGGCGCCGACCACGCCGACATTCTCGCCGTTGACGTCGATCACCACGGAGGAGCTGACCGAGCCGGCCTGCGGGGCGTTGCCGCCGGACACCGCCAGAGGGGCGAGGTTGGTGTCGGTCGAGAAGTCGAGATTGGCGGAGAGATAGGGGAAGGTGGTGCCGACGAAATCGGCGCCGGTCTGGTCCGTCCCCGGCGCGCTGCCGTCGATCAGATCGGCGAGCGTGCCGGTGCCGAAGTCGAACTCGTGGTTGCCGAGGGCGCTCGCCTGAATGCCGAGTTCGTTCTGGATCAGGATGTCGGCGATCCCCTCGGAGCCGAAGGCACCGGCCGAGGCCGAGAAGAACGGCCCCGGGATAAACATGTCGCCCGAGGACAAGATGAGGGTGTTGTCGTCGACCCCGTCATCGCCGAGATCCTCCGCGACGAGCGCGTTGAGAACGGCGGAGAGGTTGGGCGCGTCCACGATCGCAGAGCCCGTGGCCTCTTGGTCGGCGATGTGGAAGAGTTCGAGGGTGGAGCTCGTCGGCGTGATGCCGCCGCCGCCCCCGCCGGTGTCCGAGCCGAGATCGAGGCCCACGATCAGAGGGTCGTGATCCGAGGCGCGGAAGGGGTTGTCCGCGAGGTTGGTGTCCGTCTCGAGCGTGAAGAGCTCCGGCTGCCGGCCGAATTCGAGGTTGTAGTCGAACACGTCGGCCTCGTCCGCGTTGGCATGCCACTCGGTCGCGCCGGTCACCTGGCCGAGCAGCGTGCTGTTGGCGAGCGCGTAGTCGAGCGCCCCCTGCTGCCCGTCGAACACGAAAGAGTAGCTGTTCGGCACGAACTGGTTGGCGAGATCGGTGAAGCCCGCCGCCTCGAGCGTGGTGATGGGCTCCTCGTTCTGATAGGCGTTGAGGTCGCCGATGATCAGGATGTCGGGATCGCCGGAACCGGTGGGGTCGGTCGCCAGCCAGTCCGCCAGGATGCGGGCGGCGTCGGTCCGGGTGGCGTTCCAGTAGCCCTGGCCGTCGAACTGGTCGCTGTCGACATTGGTCGGGTCGTCCGGGATCCCGTCCTCGTCCTCGTCGAGGCCCGAGGCGCCCTTCGATTTGAAGTGGTTGACCGCGACGGTGAAGGTCTCGCCCGAGTCGATCTCCTCGAAGGTCTGGGCGAGCGCCGCACGGTTTCTGCCGGTGCCGAAGTCGTTGGGGTCGAGGAAGCTCTCGCCGCCGAACTCCTCGAGGATCTGGGCCTCGCCCACCAGGCTGGTGGTCGTGGTGTCGTAGATGAAGCCGACGGCGATGGCGTCGCCGCCCACGAACTCCGCGCCCGGATCGACGAACGCGTAGGTGCCGGCGCCGACCGCCGCGTTCACCCCGTCCACCAGCTCGGAGATCGCGACTCCAGAGCCGATGACCGTGCCGGTGCCCGTGGGCGCGGCGCCGCCGCTCAGGAAGTCGTTCTCGAGCTCGACCAGGCCGATCACGTCCGCGTCGAGAATGACGATCTGCTCGACGAGCTTGGAGAGCTGGCGGCTGTACTCGTCCGTCACGCCCGTGCCGGGCAGCGCCTCCTGCGGGTTGGCATCTGCGCCGCGGGGCGGCAGGGCGTTGGGCCCGGACCCCTCGCCCACGCTCGGGAACTCGTCGAGCGTGGAGAACAAGTTGAGCACGTTCAAGGAGGCCACGGTGTAGTCCGACCCCACAGCCTCCGGCGTGGCGGGCCGCGGGTTCACCTGGGTCAGCGTCGTCTCAGGCTGGTGAATGCGGTACTCGGGCTCCTCGCTGCTCGACTGGTCGTCCTCGCTGAAGCCGAGGACGCCCACCGTGTTGGTGTAGGTGTCGCCCATGCGGAAGCCATCGCCGGCATCCAGAGTGCCGTCGAGGCCGAGATCCGGGACGAGGATCGGGTTCGGGTTCTGCACGTCCGAGCCGTCGTCGAAGATGAGCGAGCGGGCTGCGATGTCCTTGAGGTGCTGCTCGAACCCCGCGACGCTCGGCGCGTTCGACTGGGTGAACTGCTCGAGCCGGCCTTCCGAGCTCACGCGGATGGTGCCGAAGCGGTCGAGCTGGAAGAGCTCGGTGACGGAGAGCGCCTCGGGAATCGAGACCAGCATGCCCTCATAGGCCTCGAGATTGGCGACGAAATCGCCGTCCGAGTCCGTCAGAACCGTGGCCGTGGGAAAGGCGATCTCGGTGGCCGTCACGAGGGCGAGACTGCCGGTCCCCGCGTCGTCCACCGTCACAGTGGTGGAGCTGAGCCGGGTCTCGCCCTCGACTTCCGCAACGGTGCCCTCCACGCTGACGAGGTTGCCGGCGTCCACGCTTTCCGCGGAGACGACGAAGATGCCCTCGGACGAGAAGGCGTCGCCGTCGGCGTCCGTGTCCTCTTCCTGGACGAAGAAGCCGCCGAGATCCGGCAGCACCTGGGTGACGACGCCCTGAACGAGCACCCGGTCGCCGAGGAGCGGGCTTTCGTCGGCGGCGCCCGGGGTGCCGATCTCGGTCTCGTCCGCGAGGTTGGTCGAGCCCTGGATCTCGTGGATGAAGCGCTCGGTGGCGCCGCCGCTCGCCGGCGCGTTGAGGGCGCCGGGCGTGTCCGCGCTGGTGTCGCCGAATTCGAGCTCGACATAGGTGTCCGAGCCGTCGGGGTTGGCCGCGATGCCGCCGAAGGTGAAGTTGCCGTCCGGGCCCACGATGACGGTGGAGTAGTTGACGTCCGGGTTCACGTCGCCGTCGATGAAGCTCACGGAATCGAGCACCTGGGTCCAGGGCTCGCTGTCCAAGGTGCCGTCATTGCCGGTATCGAGGTCGTCGCCCTCCGTGCCGCTGAAGCCCTCCACCAAGAGATAGGTGATCGGCGAGCCAAAGAGGTTGAGCGCGGCGGGGATCGTCGTGAGATCGCCGGCGTCGATCGTGCCGGTGTCCAGCGTGTCGCGGGCGAGGAGGAAGATCCCGTCGGAGTCGAAGCTGCCGGCGGAGAGATCGAAGGCGAAGTCGATCTGCCCGGGCGCGAACTCGCCGGAGATGCCGACGATCCAGATGTCGCTCAGCGAGGCGGAGGCGTCGGTGGAGAAGACCTCGAAGAACTCGTCGTCGTCTGCCCCGCCCTGGTTGTGACGGATCTCGTTGAGCGTGAGCATCGGCGCCGAGGAGGCGATGTAGCTGCCGACCGGGAAGGCGTCCGCGCCCGCGCCCGCGTTGCTGCCTGCGCCATCGAGCGCGTTCGTGCCGCTGAAGGTCCAGTTTGCGAGGGCGAAGTCCATGTCCGGACCGGTGTCGTTCACCCGATAGGCCCAGCCGTCGAGATACTCCCAGGGCTCACCGCTGCCGTCGGTGCCGACGACGCCGAACGCGTCCACGACGATCCCGTCGTTCAGGAGCTGGAAGGCGTCGTCGCCGTTCACGTTCACGGCCTGGCCGCTGCCGGTCACCACGTTGTCGAGCGCGCCGCCGAACCAGGTCGCGATCTCGCTTGCGTCGGTCGAACTCGACACCGCGTAGAAGAAGTCGCCCTCGGTCGCGCTGCCGGCAAAGCCGATGCTGCCGCTTTCCGAGGTGCCGCCGTTGTTGAAATTGGCCAGCCTGTAGGTGGAGAGATCGGGGATGTCGTCGGTCGCGTAGAGCTCGACAAGCTTCGGAACGCCGCCGGAGAGGGTGGCGTCGAGAACGCCGGTGATGATGAGAGCCATGGGAACCTCGGATACCGCGCTGTGCCACGACGACTTGGAGGCCGGCATCATTGGCCGCGACGTGTGCGCCGGCTTACGCCTGCGGCATGTCCCCCCAACCCCGTCGACTTTCCTATAGCTTTGCCAAAATCGGAGATTATTGACAGTTTCTTTAAGTTTTGACGACGAGCCCCTCGCCGGTGGCGCGGGGTCGACAAATCCCGCCGCGTGCGAGAGAAGACGGGGTGGATCGGGCAGGAGGTGCGCCTTATGGACCGGATCGTCGACCGGCTGCCGAGCCCCGGCGGCCTCGCCCTTTGGCTCTATGCGCTGGCCTTCGTCGTGCTGCCCGCGCTGCTGGCCTACAAGGGCTTTGCCTATGTGATCGGCGTTGTGATCTTCGCGGTGGGCGTGCGCCCGCATGTGGAGAGCATCGTGGCCGGGCGGCGGGTGCATTTCGCCTTCCACTGGGGCGGCAAGACCTACGAGAAGGACTTTCACCTCGCCATCAAGTCCGAGGCGTGGGTGGTGAAGATCCTCTCCTGGGCATTCATGGCGCTCACGATCCTGGTGCTGCCGGTGTTGGTCTTCGTGATGCAGAGCCAAGGCCAGGCGTTCTACGCCCAGCTCGAGACCGAGCTCCCGGCGATCTTGAGCGAGATCGGCGGCGCGCTCGACTACGCCCATGAGCAGCTGCCCGGCTACGTGCCGGAGGTGGAGGTGGACAACGCCCAGGGGTGGGCCGGGGTCTCCAGCCTTTTCAGTCAGGTCGCAGGCGATGCGGTTCAGGACATCAAGGGCGTGCTGCAATCGGTCTTCGGCAGTCTGGTTCAGGTCGTCGGCACCCTCCTCGGCGATTGGGTGAAGCTG
Organism: uncultured Limibaculum sp.; assembly: GCA_964467005.1. Classification (GTDB taxonomy): domain Bacteria; phylum Pseudomonadota; class Alphaproteobacteria; order Rhodobacterales; family Rhodobacteraceae; genus Thermohalobaculum. Next base: position 28,205 of record CAYXPI010000017.1, read on the forward strand.
GTGATCGCGGCGCTTCTGGTGGGCACCATCCTCTCCGGCTGGAAGAAGGAGGCGCAGATGCACCGCCGGATCGTGTCGGACGGCCTGCGCGACGATCGCCTGCGAGCCAATGTCCTGCGCTTCGGGGAGCTTTACCAAACCGGGGTGAGCCTCTTCATGATCGGCTATCTCGAGGTCGCGGCCACGCTGTCGGTGCTCTATGCCGTCTCCATGATCGTGCTGCCGCTCGGGCTGTCGCTGGGCGCGATCGTGTTCATGGCGCTCATCCTCGGCTTCGTGACCGCGATCCCGAAGATCGGCGGGTTCGGCGGCATGGCGGTGGCGCTCCTCCTGATGGCGACCAACCTTCAGCCGGGCATCGGTTGGTTCGGCTTCACGGTCGTGTCGTTCGGCACCGGGTGGGACGTGCTGTTCCGGGTGGCGGCGCTTCTCGCGGTCGCGAAGCTCATGGGCCTGCTCGAAGCGTACAATTACACGCCGGAAATCGTCGGCCGGAAGCTCGGCATGAGCAAGATGCAGATCATCGCCACCGTGATGATCTGGGCCGTGGGCGCGGGCTTCTTCGGCATGATCTGGGGGATCCTCATCTCGCTCGCCTTCCAGGCGGGGCTGCGCCTCGCCGAGGAGGATGCCGCCCGTCGCGGGGCTGAGGCGGCGGCCGCCCCCCCTGCCCCGCCGGCGGCCGAAGCGGCGGAATGATCACTCCGCCGCGGCGCGGGGGCCGTCCTCCTCTGGGATCGTGACGAGACCGTTGGCGGCGACCGACATGCCCGGCAGCGGCTTCTTCAGCCATCCGAGCTGGTGGGGAAAATGGTTGTAGGCCGCCTGAGAGCGGCCGAACTCCCCCGGCGGCGGCAGATGCGCGATCCAGCTCGGCGTGTAGCCCGGCAGCCGAAGCTCGCCCAACAGGAGGCGAATGCGGAGATAGGCCTCCAGCGTTCCCTCGAACACCGCGATCGGCCCGAGGCCCACATACTCCTGGAGCACGGGAAAGCCGCGGATGTGCTCCCGGATCGCCTCCGCCGAGCAGCCGGCGCCGCAGGCGCTCACCACCTCCGTGAGGCCGAGCTCCGCGCGCGCCCGCGCGCTGGCCTCGGTGTCCGCCGCCAAGAGCTCGAGCACCCGCCCCGAGGCCACGGTGAACAGCACGGACTCCACCTCGAGCCCGAAGCGGTGGAAGAGATGGGAGAGGAACATGCGGTCGTGTTCGATGAGCTCGAGGCACACCCCCACCACCTCCGCCTCGTGCTCGGAGAAGATGAGCCGGTGCTGCTCGGCGATTTCGGTGCGCAGGTCGAAAAGCCGCTGGCGGATCTTGCGCTTCTCCCGCTTGAGCTCGCGGGCCTCGGCGCTCGACCACACCATGTTGACGAGGCTCGCGGCGACATTGCCCAGGAACTGGCCGAGGCGCCTCCGGAGCCAGAGCGCCACCGGGCGCTTGGCGATGGCGTGCTTGCGCTTGATGCGCAGCATCTCGTGGTCCTTCTCCGCCTGGATGCGCTCGCGCTCCAGGGGGTCCGTCCGCGCCTTCAGCTCCTCGTGAATGTTCCGGTGGACCTCCCGCACGGAGCCGTCGATCCGGTCGAGCTCGCGAAAGCCCCGCTCGGCGGTGAAGAAGGTCTCCACGAAGTTCGGCTCGAAATAGCGTACGGTGATGCGGAGGCAGACGGCGGAGGGTCCGTTGAACTTGGTCTGCACCATGTGGATGAGCTCCCGATAGGTGAGCATCCGGTGCGCCACATAGCCGTTGAAGCGGTTGAACTCTTGCCAGGAGGCGGGGACGTGGAGCTTGGGCAGGGCCTTTGTGTCCGCCAGCTTTTGAACGAAGCGGTCCTCAAGGATCTTTCCCGCCACCCGGCTGAAGGGGATGGTGACGAGGGAGACGCCCTTGCCCTGCACGAAGAGCACGGTGAAGGCCCATTTGAGGAGCCAGACGATGGCGGCGACGAGGAGGCCGATCGCGATCCAGACCGTGGTGCTGATGCTCTCGATGCTCTCGACGATGTCCGGCGCGGCGAGATCGGCGTCCAAGGGGCTCCTCCCAATCGGGTTGTGTGGGCCTTGTCTAGCCGAGATCGCCCGGCCGGGGTAGCGGCAGGATCGGCCTTGACCTTGGGGGCCCGACGCCGTACCTCCCGGGTCTGAGTGGGCCCGTAGCTCAGCTGGTAGAGCAACTGACTTTTAATCAGTTGGCCACAGGTT
>CAYXPI010000018.1:0-30316 GCA_964467005.1 uncultured Limibaculum sp.
ACCTTGTAGCGCATGGCAAGCTCGACGGACCGGGGCTGCAGCACCTTGGCGCCGAGGGAGGCGAGCTCGAGCATCTCCTCATAGGCGATGCGCTCGAGCTTGCGGGCCCGGCGTTCGATCCGAGGATCGGTGGTGTAGACGCCGTCCACATCCGTGTAGATGTCGCAGCGCTCGGCGCTCAGCGCCGCCGCCAGCGCCACCGCCGTCGTGTCCGAGCCGCCGCGGCCGAGGGTGGCGATCCGCCCGTCCGGCCCGATGCCCTGAAAGCCCGCGACGACGGCGTGCAGCCCCTCGCAGAATTTGCGCGCGAGTGCCTCGGTCTCGATCGCCTCGATCCGCGCGGCGCCGTGGAGCCCCGAGGTGCGGATGGGGATCTGCCAGCCCTGCCACGAGCGCGCGGGCACGCCCATCTCCTGAAGGACGAGGGCCATGAGGCCCGAGGTCACCTGCTCTCCGGAGGCGACCACCGCGTCGTACTCCCGCGCGTCGTAGAGCCCGGCCTGCGTGCCGTCCTCGGGCGTCGCGGCCTCGCCCACCCAACCCACGAGCTCGTTCGTCCGCCCGGCCATGGCCGAGACGACGACGCAGAGATCGTGGCCCGCCTCGGCCTCGCGGCGGACATGCTCGGCAGCGGCCCGGATGCGCGCGAGATCGGCGACGGAGGTGCCGCCGAACTTCATCACGAGCCGGGGCTTGGGCGGGGCGGCGGTCATCGGCCTTGGGGCCTCGCTTGCGGGGGTTGGGGAGCGAACGCTGGCCCGCTATATCCCGTGCCCGGGCGGAACTGCAAGGCGCGGCGCCTCGCGCTCCGCCTGCGCCTGCGCGAGCCGGGCGGTCAGGTCTTCCAGCCGCGTCGTGAGCTCGGCGATCGCCGCCAGTCCGCCATACCGGGCGAAGCGCGCGTCGAGCGCCGCGAGGGCGGCGCGGGCGTCCGCCATCACGCGCTCCCCTGCGGGCGTGAAGCGGATCACCTTGCGGTTCCGCCGCTCGGGATCCGGCGCAAGCGCGAGGAGGCCGGCCTTCTCCATCTCCCGCGCGGTCTTCGACACCATCTGCCGCGTGACGCCGAGGCGCCGCGCGATCTCGGCGGCGCTGGTCTCGCCGCAGTCGAGCTGTCCGAGAAAGCCGAGGGCGGCCGGGCTCACGCCGGCCCGATGACCCCGCTCGGCGAGCGCCTCCGACAGATGCTCGAGCAGCGCCCGTTCCGCCGCCAACAGCGCCTGGGCCAGGCGGAGCGACGCCCGCGAGGCGAGCGCGTCACTCGTCAATTCGTTTGACGACATCCGCCGCGCCCGAGTAGAGTGTCAACCAAATTGACAAGGAGCCGCCCGTGACCCTGGCCGCCGTCCTTCGCCTCAACGCCCTGTCCTGCCTCGTCTTCGGCGCCGTCTTCGCGCTCCGGCCCGAGGCGGTCGCGGCCTTTCTCGCCGAGGCCCCGGCGCCTGCGCTCGCCCTGCGGCTGCTCGGAATCGGGCTCATCGCCCATGCGGCGCATCTCGGCTGGGCCGCGGCCAGGGAGCGCCCCATCCGATGGGAGATCCGGTATCTCGCGCTTGCCGATGCCCTCTGGGTGGTGGCGACCCTCGGCCTGGTGGCCGGCGGCCTCTGGATCACCACGCCGGAGGGGATCGACGCGGCCATGGCGACGGCCGCGATGGTCGGTCTCCTCGGGTTCGCACAGATCCGGGCCTGGCGCATGGCGGCCGCGCCCCTCAGATAAAGTCGGCGCGCCGTTCGGGCGCGGGGCGGGCGATGGCAAGCGCCTCGGCCAGCGTGAAGCTCTTGTCGAAAAGCGGACGGCCGACCAAAGCGCCAGCGATGTTGGGCATGTAGCGAAGGGTCGACAGGTCGTCGAGCGTCTTCACGAGGCCAGACGAGATCACGGGGATCCGCGTCTCCTCCGCGATCTTGGCGGTGAGCGCGAAGCTCGCCTCGGGCAGGTCGAGATCCCGGTCGATGTCGGTCACGATGAGGGCGGCGAGCGGTGTGCCTTCGAGCGCGTGCACGAGGTCGAGCGGCGCGAACATCGAGGGCTCGGACCAGCCCGCCACCATCACCCGCCCGCGATACACATCGAGGGACACCGCGTAGAAATCCGGCAGCTCCTTCGCGAGCGCCTTCACCCAATCGAGATTGTGGACCGCCGCGGCGCCGAACACGATGCGCCCGGCGCCCGCCTCGCGCCATTCGGCCACGGCGCTCCGGCTCGTCATGCCGCCCGCCACCTGCACCGGCACGCCGGCCTGGCGGATGATCGCGCCGATGATCGGGCCGTTGTCGCCGGAGCCGGCCACGGCGTCCAGATCCGTCACATGGAGCCAGTCCGCGCCGTCGGCCACCAGCGCCCGGGCCCGTTCCAGCGGATCGCCGTGCCACACCTCGGGGCGGTCGAGATGGCCGCGCTCCAGCGTCACGCAGCGGCCGCCGAGGAGCTGGAGTGTGGGATAGAGGATCATGGCGGTCTCCCGAGTGGCGAGTGTGGGTGGTGGGGCGTGGCCAGTATGCAACAAGTCGCCGGCGCGCGCACCCCCAACCGGGACGCGCTCAGCCGAGCTCGGCGCGCAGATCGGCGAAAACCCGATCGAACATCTCCGGCGTAAGGCGCCCTGTATTCGTGTTGTAACGAGAACAATGGTAGCTCGCTCGCACGCGAAGTCCCGCGACCTCGCCGAGGATGCCATGGGCGAAGGGCAGCGCCGCCGGCCGCGCGCCGAGGGCGCGCAGCGTGCTGTCATGGGCGATTTTTCCCAGCGTCACGATCTGGCGGAGGCGCGGGAGAGCGGCAATGCGCGCCGCGAGATGCGGCCGGCAGGCCGCCACCTCCGCCGCCACGGGCTTGTTCTGGGGCGGCACGCAGCGCACCGCGTTGGTGATCATGCAGTCCGTGAGCGTCAGCCCGTCCGCAGCGTCGGCGCCGTAAAGGCCCTCGGAGAACCCGTGGCGCGCCAGCGTGGCGTAGAGGAGATCCCCCGCCCAATCGCCGGTGAAGGGTCGGCCGGTGCGGTTCGCGCCGGAGAGGCCGGGCGCCAGGCCCACGATAAGCACGCGGGCCGTGAGATCGCCGAAGCTCGGCACCGCGCCGTTGAACCAGTCGGGCTCTGCCTTGGCCTGGGCGGCGCGAAAGGCCGTGAGCCGCGGGCAGATCGGACAGTCGCGCGGCGGCTCAGCCGTCGCCATTCGCGGCGGGGCGCGCGTCGTCGGGGTTGGGCTCGCGCTGCGCCCTGGGGGGACGGCCGATCACGTCCCGGAGCTCGTCGAGCTCGATGAAATTGTCGGCCTGGCGGCGGAGATCGTCGGCGATCATCGGCGGCTGGGATCGGATGGTGGAGACCACCGACACGCGCACACCCTTGCGCTGGATCGCGCTCACGAGGGGGCGGAAATCGCCGTCGCCCGAGAAAATGACGATGTGCTCCACATGGTCGGCCATCTCCATCGCGTCGATCGAGAGCTCGATGTCCATGTTGCCCTTGACCTTGCGCCGCCCGGTCGAATCAGTGAACTCCTTCGCCGGCTTCGTGACCAGGGTAAAACCGTTGTAGTCGAGCCAATCCACCAGCGGCCGGATCGGCGAGTACTCCTCGTTCTCGATAAGTGCGGTGTAATAAAATGCTCGCACCATTTTGCCGCGCCGCATAAATTCAGAGCGCAGAAGTTTGTAATCGATGTCGAAACCGAGAGCCTTGGTGGCGGCATACAAGTTCGAGCCATCGATAAAGAGTGCAAGCCGTTCGTCGCGATAAAACATGTCAACCTCGAGGTTGCGGATTTCCTGGAGTGTGCCACGCTTCTGTGGCGAGATCACCCGGACCGAGCCGTTGTCGGGCGGGAGCGTTAACCGGTGCGAACGGCTTTGCCAACCTCCACGACACCATGACGACGAGCGGAATGGAAGACGACGTTTTCGTCGCGTTCGGCGCAAACTTATGTCGCGGAACGGACGGACCGGGGGCCACCTTAGAGGCGGCGCTGGCGCGGCTCGCGGCGACGCCGGGGATGACCTTCCGCGCGCGCGCGGGGTGGTACGCCAGCCCCGCCTATCCGCCCGGCGCGGGGCCAGATTTCGTGAACGGCGTTGCGGCCTTCGCCACCCGGCTTTCGCCGGAGGACACGCTCGCCCGGCTCCACGAGGTGGAGGCGGCCCTGGGCCGGGTCCGGGGTGCGCGCTGGGGCCCGCGGGTGGTGGACCTCGATCTCCTGGCCCATGGCGCCACCGTGCGACCCGATTCGCCCACCCAAGCCGACTGGGCGGCGCTCGGCCCGTCGGACGCGGCGGGGCGGATGCCGGAGGGGCTCATCCTCCCCCATCCGCGGCTGGCGGAGCGGGCCTTCGTTCTCCTCCCATGGGCGGAGATCGCGCCGAGCTGGCGTCACCCCCTGACCGGTCGGAGCGTCGCGGAGATGGCGGCCGCCCTGCCGGCCGAGGAGGTGGCGGCCACGCGGCCCCTCGGCGCCCCCCTTGCGCCCCCGTCCGATCCTGTCTAAGAAGAGGGTTGTTCCACGACATCGGAGGATCTCATGGCGCGTGTCACGGTCGAGGATTGCGTCGACAAAGTGCAAAACCGGTTCGATCTGGTGATGCTCGCGGCCCATCGGGCGCGGGTGATCTCCTCCGGCGCGCCGATCACGGTGGAGCGGGAGAACGACAAGAACCCGGTGGTGGCGCTGCGCGAGATCGCCGCCGAGACGGTCGAGCCCGAGACGCTTCTCGAAGAGGCGATCGAGAGCAACCAGCGCCACATCGAGGTGGACGAGCCGGAGGAGGACAACATGGCCGCCCTCATGGCCCCCGGCGCCGCGCCGGGCGCACCGGCGCCGGCCTCCGACGAGCTCGACGAGGAGCGGCTTTTGCGCGCGCTCATGGCCGAGCAGGGAAAGTGACGGGGCCGCGCGCCCCCGCAAGCCGGCGAGACGATGATCCGCGCCTTCGAGCTCGTCGACCGCGTTAAGGAGTACAACCCGCAGACGGATGTCCAGCTCCTCCTGCGGGCGTATGTGTACGGCGCGCAGAAGCACGGGGGCCAGACCCGGGCGAGCGGCGAGCCCTATTTCACCGGGCATCCCCTGGCGGTCGCGGCGATACTCACCGAGTTCCGCCTCGACGACGCGACCATCGTGACCGCCCTCCTCCACGACACGGTGGAGGACACCGACGCGACCGAGCCCGAGATCGCCCAGCTCTTCGGGCCGGAGATCGCGCGCCTTGTGGCCGGGGTGACCAAGCTGACCAAGCTCGAGCTCTCCTCGGCCGAGAGCGCCCAGGCGGAGAACTTCCGCAAGCTCCTCATCGCGATGGCCAAGGATGTGCGCGTGCTCCTCGTGAAGCTCGCGGACCGGCTGCACAACATGCAGACCATCGACCACCTGCCCCACGAGAAGCGCGCGCGCATCGCCCGGGAGACGATGGAGATCTACGCCCCGCTTGCGGGCCGCATGGGCATGCAGAATATGCGCGAGCAGCTCGAGGACCTGGCCTTCGAGGTGCTGAACCCCGAGGGGCGGACCTCGATCCTCCGCCGGTTCCTGAAGCTCCGCCGCGCGACCGGCGACCTCGTGCCCGAGATCACACGCGAGATCCAGGAGACGCTCGACGCCGCCGGGATCCCGGCCAAGGTCGAGGGGCGGGAGAAGAAGCCGTACTCGGTTTGGCGGAAGATGGAGGAGAAGGAGACGTCGTTCTCCCAGCTCTCGGACATCTACGGCTTTCGCGTGCTCTGCGAGAGCGACGCGGCCTGCTACGGCGCGCTCGGCGCGATCCACCGGCGCTGGCGCGCGGTGCCAGGGCGGTTCAAGGACTACATTTCAGGGCCCAAGGCCAACGGCTACCGCTCGATCCACACCACGGTCTACGGCGCGCGGGCGATGCGGGTGGAGATCCAGATCCGCACCCGGGAGATGCACGACGTGGCCGAGAGCGGGGTGGCGGCCCACTGGGCCTACAAGGACGGCGAGCGTGCGGCCAATCCCTTCGCCGTCGACCCCTTCAAGTGGCTCCGCGATCTGGTGGCGCGGCTCGAGAAGGGCGACGCGCCCTCGGAGTTTCTCGAGCATGTGAAGCTCGACATGTTCAGCGACCAGGTCTTCTGCTTCACGCCCAAGGGAGACGTGGTGGGCCTGCCGCGCGGCGCCACCCCGATCGACTTTGCCTACGGCATTCACACCCGGGTGGGGGACCACTGCGCCGGCGCCCTGGTGGACGGGAACCGGGTGCCCCTTTGGTCGCGCCTGCGCAACGGCCAGCAGGTCGAGATCATCACCGCCCAGGGGCAGCGGCCGAGCCCCCATTGGCTCGACATGGCGCAGACCGGCCGCGCAAAATCCGCCATCCGCCGGGCGCTTCGCGACCAGCTGCGCGAGGGGGAGGTGGCGCTCGGCCGCGATCTTGTGCTCCAGGCCTTTGCGCGGGCGGGGCGCGAGGCCGGGGAGAAGACGCTGGCGGCCGCGGCCTCGGCGCTCACCTTCGCGGGTGTCGACGACCTCTTGGCGGCGGTGGCCCGGGGCGAGGTCGGTGCGCGCCGGGCGGTGCACGCCGTCTATCCCGACGATGTGGCCGCGCCCGAGCCCGCCGCCCCGCCCCAGGAACCCGCCATGCGGGTGCGCGGCCTTCGCCGCGGCCAGGCCGTGCGCTTCTGCCCGAGCTGCCTGCCGATCCCGGGCGACCGTGTGATCGGTCTCGCTCGGCGGAGCGGGGTGGAGGTCCACGCGATCTCCTGCCCCCGCCTCGAGCAGTACGAGGACGCGCTCGAGCGGTGGCAGGATCTCGGCTGGGACCCAGAGGCGAGCGCCCAGGCGATCAACCTCGCGCGCATCTCCCTCACGCTGGCCAACATGCCCGGCGCGCTCGGGCATGCCTGCACCCTTCTCGGAGAGCGCGGCGCCAACATCGACAACCTCGTGATCACGCAGCGAAAGCCCGATTTCTTTTTGATGAGCATCACGCTAGAAGTGCGGGACGTGAAGCACCTCTCGGGCATCCTCACCGCTCTTCGCGCGCAGAACTATGTCAGTCAGGCGGAGCGGAGCGCGATGGGCGAGGAGCCCGCCTCCCGCAGTGCGGACCCTCGAGCGGGTGCCATGCCGGACGCGGTCCTGATGGGCCCCGTGCGGATGTGAGCGGGATCGGCGCGTTGCCCAGGCATCCGGGCCACGAGAGGCGAGGCAGATGATTTTCAAACGGCGCCAGAAGCCGAGCTTCTTCCGGAGGGTCCGCGAGTTCGTCTATCCGCGCAAGGGATTCTGGCGCGGCTTCGGCTATATCGGCAAGCGGATGCGCCGGCTGCCGGACACGCCCCACCGCATCGCCCTCGGCTTCGCCTGCGGCGCCTTTGCCTCGTTCTCGCCCTTCTTCACGCTGCATTTCTTCGTGGCCGCCTTCTTCGCCTGGACGCTCCGGGCCAATGTGCTGGCCTCGCTTTTCGGTACCATCGTGGGCAATCCGATCTCGTTTCCCGCGATCGCCACCACCTCGCTCTGGGTCGGCAGCGTCATGCTGGGGCGCGACCCCGAAAGCGCCACCTTCGATGCCATCATGGAGGCGTTCGGCGCGGCGTTCGAGAGCGCCTGGGGCGGAGTGAGGGGCTGGTTCGGCTACGAGGCGACGGGCGATGCCAGCGTGCTGGCGTTTCTCTACGATGTGTTTCTGCCCTATCTCGTGGGCGGGGCGGTCGCGGGGCTCCTGGCCGGGTTTCTGAGCTATTGGATCCTCGGGCCACTCGTGCAGGCCTATCAGGTGACGCGCCAGCGGCGCATCGAGCGTCGTGCAGAGGAGCGCCGCGAGGCCATCGATGTGGAGCAGGCCGCCTACAGCGCGCACGACCGCGGCGTGGGCGACAATATGTGAGAGGAGAAATGCCATGAGCGAGCCCCGAACCCCGGTCGGCCGGCTGCGCCTCGGCGTGAACATCGACCATGTAGCCACCGTGCGAAACGCCCGCGGCGGCCAGGCGCCGGACCCAGTGCGCGCCGCGCGGCTTGCCGAGGCCGCGGGGGCGGACGGCATCACCGCGCATCTGCGCGAGGATCGCCGCCACATCTCGGACGAGGACATCGAGCGGCTCATGGCCTCGATCGAACGCCCGCTCAATCTCGAGATGGCCGCCACCGAGGAGATGCAGGCCATCGCCCTCCGCCACCGGCCCCATGCCGTCTGCATCGTGCCCGAGCGGCGGGAGGAGCGCACCACCGAAGGCGGGCTCGAGGTGGCGGCCGACGAGAACCGCCTGGCCCATTTCATCGCGCCGCTGGCCGAGGCGGGGTCGCGCGTGTCGATCTTCATCGCGGCCGACAAGCGCCAGATCGAGGCGGCGCATCGCATTGGCGCGCCCGTGGTCGAGCTCCACACCGGCGCCTATTGCGACCTCCACGCCGAGGGGCGCGCGGCGGAGCGGGACGCCGAGCTTGCAAGATTGGTCGAGATGGCGGCCTTCGCCCACAGCCTCGGCCTCGAGGTGCATCTTGGCCACGGGCTCAGCTTCGAGACGGTGGGGCCGATCGCGGGCATCCCGGAGGCGGTGGAGCTCAACATCGGCCATTTCCTGGTGGGCGAGGCGATCTTCACGGGCCTCGACGCGGCCATCCGCCGGATGCGCGCGCTCATGGATCAGGCACGGCGCGAGGCCTTCGGCGAGGGCGCTGCGTGACGGGGATCGAGTTCGCCCTCCTCTATCTCGCCTGGATCCTCGGCGGTGCCAGCCCGGGCCCGGCCACCCTGGCGCTGGCGAGCACGGCGCTCGCCCATGGGCGCGCGCCGGCCCTGGCGCTCGCAGCCGGGATCACGACGGGCTCCGCGCTTTGGGGGGTCGCGGCGGGCCTCGGCCTCGGCGCGCTCATGCTCACCCAGGCTTGGCTGGTCGAGACACTCCGCTACATCGGCGCGGCCTACATCCTGTGGCTCGCGTTAAAGGCCGCCCGCTCCGCCCTCCGCTCCGATCCGCCGATGCCGCGCACAGCGCCGGTCGACCGTCGCCGCGCCTTCCTCCGCGGGCTTTTCCTGCACCTTGCCAATCCCAAGGCGATCTTCTCCTGGGGGGCGGTCTTCGCCGTGGCCATGCCGGCGGAGGCGGGCGTGGCGGATCTGGTCTTCACCTGGGCCTTTCTGCTGACCGGGTCGGTCCTCGTCTTCTTCGGCTACGCCCTCGTCTTCTCGCGCGCGGCGGCGATGGCCCGCTATCTGCGCCTGCGCCGGTGGTTCGAGGCGGGGTTCGCCGTCCTCTTCGGGGGTGCTGCCGTTCTGATCCTTCGCGCCAAGCCGACCTGAGGGGCCGGGCATGATCCTCGGCATCGGGTCGGACCTCGCCGACATCCGGCGCATCGAGCGGACGCTGGAGCGGTTCGGCGAGCGGTTCACCCACCGGGTGTTCACCGAGATCGAGCGCACGAAGTCCGACCGCAGGCGCCTGCGCGCGGCCTCCTACGCCAAGCGCTGGGCCGCCAAGGAGGCTTGCTCGAAGGCGCTGGGCACCGGGCTGCGCATGGGGGTGGCCTGGCGCGAGATGGGGGTGGTGAACCTCGCCTCCGGCCAGCCCACGCTCGAGCTCACGGGCGGCGCGCTCATCCGACTGAAGAGCCTCTTGCCGGCGCGCCATCGCCCGCAGATCCACCTTACGATGACCGATGACCCGCCCTACGCCCAGGCCTTTGTGGTGATCGAGGCCCTGCCGATGCCGCGTCGCTCGGGATCGGAGCGCTGAGCGTCGCCGCTTGACACTGCCCGGTCCCCCCGGCACACCCCCCGCATCCCACATCCCTCGCGCGGAGCACCCGTCCCCCGATGGCCAAGACCGAGACCAAGAAGAAGGACGGCATCCTCGACACGCTGAAGACGATCTTTTGGGCGTTGCTCATCGCCGGCGCGTTTCGGACGATCCTGTTCCAGCCTTTCTCGATCCCCTCGGGCTCGATGAAACCCGGGCTCTTGATCGGGGACTATCTCTTCGTCTCGAAGTTCGCCTATGGCTACTCTCGGTATTCTCTCCCGTTCTCGCCGGAGTGGGACTGGCTGTTTGGCGGCGGGCGGCTTCTGGCGCGCGACCCGGAGCGGGGCGACGTGGTGGTGTTCAAGCATCCGCGCCACGACGCCTGCACCCAGGGCGCCTTCGAGCAGACCTCGGATTTCGTGCTCCGGCTTCTGCGTCTGCGCACCACGCCCGTGATGGACGACTGCATCGACTATGTGAAACGCATCGTCGGCCTGCCGGGGGACCGGGTGCAGGTGAAGGGCGGCATACTGCACTTGAACGGCGAGCCCGTGCGCACCGAGCGGGTGGAGGATTTCGTCGAGCCCAACATCCCCCTCGGCAGCCCGCGGCCGCAGTTCCCCCGCTGCATCAACGCGCCCGTGCCGCCCGGGGGCGCGTGCCGCAAGGAGCAGTTCGTCGAGTATCTCCCGGGTGGGCGGGCCCATCCGGTGCTCAACATCCAGGGCGAGGTGGGCAGCGAGGCCGCGCTGCCGTTGAGCGGGCCGGACAACACCGCCGTCTTCGTCGTGCCCCAGGGCCATTTCTTCTTCATGGGCGACAACCGGGACAATTCGGTCGACAGCCGGTTCGTCGGTCAGGTGGGCTTCGTGCCCTTCGAGAACCTGATCGGCCGGGCCGACATTGTGGCCCTCTCCTCCGCCGGCGCCTTCTGGCAGGTGTGGAACTGGCGCTTCGACCGGTTCCTGGAGAGCATTGACTGAGCGGGGGACCGGGGCGTGGTGAGGCGTCAGGCGATCGTCTCGCTCGACGCCCTCGCGGGGCGGCTCGGACACCGGTTCGCCGATCGCGGTCTCCTCGAAGAGGCGCTCACCCATTCCTCGGCCGCCACGCCCGCCCGGCCGGACAATCAGCGCCTCGAGTTCCTGGGGGACCGGGTGCTGGGCCTCATCGTCGCCGAGGCGCTGCTGCGGGCCCATCCCCAGGAGGCGGAGGGCGGCCTCGCGCCCCGGTTCAACGCGCTGGTGCGGCGGGAGACCTTGGCCGAGATCGCGGCGGAGGCGGGGCTGGGCGATCATCTCCGGCTCGGGCGCTCCGAGAGCCTCTCGGGCGGGCGGCGGAAGCTCGCGATCCTGGCCGACGCGATGGAGGCCGTGATTGCCGCAGTCTATCTCGATGCGGGCTTCGAGGCGGCCCGGGGGGTCGTGCTCGCCCTCTGGGGCGCGCGGGTGATGGCCGAGGGCGCGCCGCCCCTCGACGCCAAGACCCGGCTGCAGGAGTGGGCGCAAGGGCGCGCCATGTCGCCGCCGGACTACACGCTCCTCGCGCGCGAGGGGCCGGACCACGCGCCCCGCTTCACGGTCGAGGCCCGGCTCGAAAGCGGCGAGGCGGCGACCGGGGTGGCGACCTCGAAGAAGCAGGCCGAGCAGGCCGCCGCGGCGGCGCTTCTCGCGGCGCTTGGGGAGGCCCCATGAGCGCGCCCTCCCGCTGCGGCTTCGTGGCCCTCATCGGCGAGCCAAATGCTGGAAAGTCGAGCCTTCTCAACCGCATGGTCGGCGCCAAGATCGCGATCGTCACTCACAAGGTGCAAACCACCCGGGGTCGGATCCGCGGGGTCGCTCTGGCGGGGCCGGCGCAGATCGTCTTCGTCGACACGCCGGGGCTGTTCCGCCCCAGGCGGCGGCTCGACCGGGCGATGGTGGCCGCGGCCTGGGCCGGCGCCTCGGAGGCGGATGCGGTGGTGCTCCTCGTCGAGGCCCATCGCGGCGTGACGGACGGGGTGGCGGAGATCCTCACGGCGTTGCCAGAGACCTTGCCCAAGGGCCAGCCCACCGCCTTGGCGATCAACAAGATCGACCGGGTGCCGGCGGAGACGCTCCTCCCCCTCTCCGCCGATCTCAACGCGCGCCACGCCTTCGAGGCGACCTTCCTCATCTCCGCCACCACCGGCTCGGGCGTGGACGACCTCAAGCGCTGGCTCGCCGAGCGGGTGCCGGAGGGCCCCTGGCACTATCCGGAGGACCAGGTGGCCGACCTCCCGCTCCGGCTCCTCGCCTCCGAGATCACGCGCGAGAAGCTGATGCTCCGCCTTCACCAAGAGCTGCCCTATCAGCTGACCGTCGAGACCGAGGCTTGGGAGGAGCGGCCCGATGGCTCGGTGCGGATCGACCAGGTGATCTACGTGGCGCGCGACGGTCACAAGGGCATCGTCCTCGGCGCCAAGGGCGCGACCGTGAAGGCGGTGGGCTCCGAGGCGCGGCCCGAGATCGCAGAGACCATCGGCCAGCCCGTGCATCTCTTCTTGTCGGTAAAGGTGAGGCCCAACTGGCTGGAGGAGCCCGCGCGCTACCGCCAGATGGGGCTCGATTTCGGCGATGGATGAGCCGCGGCTCCGCACCGAGATCTGGGTGTCGGCGCATCTGGCGCGGCTGCGCCAGGAGGCGGTGCCCGTGTATCTCCTCCACCGCGGCGATGCGGCGGCTGGCGCGGTGGCGGTGAAGCTCGCCTATCTCGACGGGACGGCGTCGCTCTTTACGCGTCATTATGGTTCAGAGGGCCATCTTCGGTGGCAGGCCGAGATGTCGAGGGTCCGCGAGGGCGAGGTGGACGCCGCGGTGGCGCGCCGGCGGGCGGTGGACCGCGACCTCTGGGTGCTGGAGATCGAGGACCCGCGGGGGCGGCATCTGCTCGAGGTGGCGGAGGGCGAGGAGTAGGCGATGGAGTGGCAGGACGAGGGGATCCTCCTCAGCGTGCGGCGTCAGGGCGAGCGGTCCGCGGTGATCGAGGCGCTGACGGCGGAGCACGGGCGGCATGCGGGGCTGGTGCATGGCGGCGGCGGCGTGAAGCTCGCGGCGATTCTGCAGCCCGGGGCCTCCCTCGCGCTGACCTGGCGCGCGCGGCTCGAGGATCATCTTGGCACCTTCAAGGTCGAGCCGCTGCGGTGCCGCGCAGGCCCCATCATGGCCGACAAGGGCAAGCTCGCCGCGCTCAACTCTATGGCCGCGATGGTGCTCACCACTCTTGCCGAGCGCGAGCCGGATCCCGGGCTCTACGCCGCGGCCCTCACGCTGGTGGACGCGCTGGCCGACGAGGCGTGGGACTGGCCGGCCACCTATGCGCATTGGGAGCTTGCGCTCCTCACCGCCCTCGGCTTCGGGCTCGAGCTCGGCCGCTGCGCCGCGAGCGGCGTGCGCTCGGACCTCGCCTTCGTGAGCCCGCGCACCGGGCGCGCCGTCTCCCGCGCCGCGGGCTCGGCCTGGGCCGACAAGCTCCTGCCGCTGCCGGGGTTTCTCATCGGCCGGGCCCCGCCCAATATGGGCGCGGTGCGCGAGGCGCTCCGGCTCACCGGTTACTTCTACGAGACCTGGATGCTCCCGGCTTTCGGTCAGGAGGCGCTCCCGGCCGCGCGCCAGCGCCTCGTCGAGCTTTGCGACAAGCTGGAGATGACCCCGCCGCCCGTGGCGGAGGAGCGGGACGACGAGGAGGAGGTGCTGCGCGCCATGGGGCAGACGCGGGTGATCCTTTTGCCCGGGAGCTGAGGGCGCCCGTCCCTCTGGCCATGGGGGGCCGCCTGCGCTAGGGGCTGGCCATGAGCCCCGACCCCTCCGACACTGGCGCCCGTGGCTGGGCGGCAACGCGCCTCGCGGAGCTTCGCGCCGGGCTCCTCTGGCGGCTCGTGGCCGACACGGCCTGGGAGCATCGCCGCGCCTACGCCCTCGCACTGGCGCTGATGTCCGTGGTGGCCGCCATGGGCGGGGCCGTCGCGCTCACGGTCGAGACGGTGACGGACACCGTCTTCTTTCACGAGAACGCCGGGGACCTCCCGCTGCTTGCCGGGTGGATCGCCGCGATCTTTCTCGTCCGAGGCGCCGCGATGTACGGGCAGACGGTGATCCTCACCCGGATCGGCAACCGGGTGGTCGCGGGGCTCCAGGGCCGAATCTATGCCCATCTTCTCTCCCACGGGTTGCCCCGCGGCGGCGGCGCCGAAAGCTCCGGCGACCTTGCGACGCGGATGACGCACAACGCGCTGGCCGCGCGCCAGGCGCTCCAGCTCCTCGCCACGCGCCTCGGCACCGATCTCCTCAGCCTGGTCGTCCTCCTCGGCGTCATGCTCTGGCAGGACTGGCGGCTCACCCTCCTCGCCCTCGTGGGGCTCCCGGCGATCGTCGGCGGCGTGGCCCAGCTCGTCCGCCGGGTGCGCAAGGCCGCCCGGGCCGAGGTGGCGCTGCACGGCCGGATCGTCGCGCGCATGAACGAGACCTTTCGGGGTGCCGAGATCGTGCGCGCCTTCGGGCTCGAGCGGCGGATGGCGGGGGCGATGGGCGAGGCCGTGGCCGGGGTGCGCCGGCAGGCGGACCGGCTGGCGGTTCTGAAAGCGCTGGTCAACCCTCTGATGGAGACGGCGGCGGGCCTCGCCGCGGCGGGCGTGCTCCTCTATGGCGGCTGGAGGGTGGTGGACGGATCGCTCGAGGTGGGCACCTTCTTCTCGGTTCTCACCGCGCTCATGATGGCGGCGGATCCGGCGCGCCGCCTCGCCCAGCTCAACGTGGCGCTCCGCCAGCATCTCGCCGCCGTGCGGTATCTGTACGACATGCTCGACCGAGACGAGCTTCCGCCCGAGTTGCCGGACGCGCCGGATCTTCGCCCCGGCCCCTCCGAGATCCGCTTCGACGATGTGGCCTTCGCCTACCCCCATGGCGAGCGCGCGGCCCTCACCGGCCTGTCCTTCACGGCTCCGGGCGGTCGGGTGACCGCGCTCGTCGGTCCCTCGGGCAGCGGCAAGAGCACGGCCCTCGCGCTCATTCCGCGTTTTCACGACCCGGACCGTGGCCGCATCATGATCGACGGGCAGGACATCGCCGGCGTCCGCCTCGGCTCGCTTCGCGACCGGCTCGCCCTCGTCACCCAGGAGACGGTGCTTTTCGAGGGGACGGTGGCGGAGAACATTGCCCTCGGCCGGGAGGGGGCGAGCCGCGCCGAGATCGAGGCCGCCGCCAAGGCCGCGGAGGCGCACGGCTTCATCGGGGCCCTGCCAGAGGGCTATGCGACCGAGATCGGGGAGAACGGCGCCCGTCTCTCCGGCGGCCAGCGCCAGCGCCTCGCCATCGCCCGCGCGCTTCTGCGCGACGCGCCGATCCTCCTCCTCGACGAGGCGACCGCGAGCCTCGACGCCGAGACCGAGGTCCAAGTGCAGACCGCCCTGGCCCGGCTCGTCGCCGGACGGACGGTGCTTGTCGTCGCACACCGTCTTGCGACCGTGCAGTCGGCGGACCACATCGTGGTTCTTGCAAATGGGGCGGCGGTCGAGCAGGGTCGCCACCCGGAGCTGGTGCGCGCGGCTGGCGCCTATGCTCGGCTCGCGGCGCTCCAGATGGTGGAGAGCGCGCCCGGCGCCCGCGCCGCGGACGGAACGGAGGACGGTGGATGAGCCTGGCCGATGCGGCGACGAGCGCCGAAAAACCGACGGCGACGAAACCCGAGCTGGCGATCTATCTGGCCAATCCTCGGGGGTTCTGCGCCGGCGTGGTGCGGGCGATCGAGATTGTGGAGCTCGCGCTCGAGAAATGGGGCGCGCCGGTTTTTGTTCGCCATGAGATCGTGCACAACCGCCATGTGGTCGACGAGCTCCGCGCCAAGGGTGCTGTTTTCGTCGAGGAGCTCGACGAGTGCCCGGACGACCGTCCGGTGATCTTTTCCGCTCATGGGGTGCCGAAGGCGGTGCCGGCGGAGGCCGAGCGTCGCGAGATGCTCTATGTCGACGCGACCTGCCCCCTCGTCTCGAAGGTGCATATCGAGGCCGAGCGCCACGCCGCCCGCGGCCGGCAGATCGTGATGATCGGCCATGCGGGGCATCCAGAGACTGTGGGCACCATGGGCCAGTTGCCGGACGGCGAGGTGCTCTTGGTCGAGACCGTCGCGGATGTGGCGACCCTCGAGACTCGCGACCCGGAAAACCTCGCCTACATCACGCAGACCACACTGTCGGTCGACGACACGGCCGAGGTGGTGCGCGCGCTCGAGGCGCGGTTTCCGTCGATCCTCGGCCCCACCAAGGAGGACATCTGCTACGCCACCACCTACCGGCAGGAGGCTGTGAAGCAGATGGCGCCGCAAATCGACGCCCTCCTCGTCGTCGGCGCGCCGAATTCGTCGAACTCGCGCCGTCTGGTCGAGGTGGGCTCGGCCGCCGGCTGCCCTTACGCGATGCTGGTGCAGAACGCGTCCGAGATCGATTGGCGCTCGCTCGAAGGCGTGCGTCGCGTGGGCGTGACGGCGGGGGCGAGCGCGCCCGAGGTGCTGGTTCAGGGGGTGATCGACGCGTTTCGCGAGCGCTACAGCGTCTCGATCGAGCGAGTGGTGACGGCGGAGGAGAACGTGTCGTTCAAAGTGCCTCGGGTGCTTCGCGAGGCCCTCTGAGGGATGGCTCGACGCCTCTACGCCCTGATCTTCGAGGGCTTCGAGATGCTCGATCTCTACGGCCCCCTGGAAACCTTGCAGGATGCGGCCGATATCGTGGCGGCTGCTGATGGGACGGGGCCCGTGGCGGCGTCCGGCGGGCCGCGGACTTTGCCGGAAGCCGCGCGGGGCGTGGTCACGCCGGGGAGCGACGGCATCCTTCTGATCCCCGGAGGAGCTGGAACGCCCGCGCTGGTGGACCATGGGCCGCTCCTCGCCGCCATCGCCCTGCTGGCCGGAACGGCGGGGATGACGGCGTCTGTCTGCACCGGCGCCGCCCTCCTCGCCCGGACGGGGCTCCTCGACGGGCGCAAGGCGACGAGCAACAAGCGCGCCGTCGACTGGGTGCGGTCTCAGGGCCCGGCGGTGGACTGGCAGCCGACCGCACGGTGGGTGGAGGCGCGGGCCAATCGCGTCGAGTATCGGTGGGCGCGCGACCCGGCCGACGACCCCTTTGCGGTCGCATGAGCCGCTCGGACACGCCGCCGGGCGCGGACCGGCAGACCCTAGGCTTCTACGATTCCCACGCCGCGGAGTACGCCGCCTATTCTGGTGCCAAGGCGGATCAGGCCTGGCTTGCGGATTTCGCGGGCCGGCTGGCCCCGGGCGGCAGGGTCCTGGATTTCGGCTGCGGCTCGGGCTGGGCTGCGGCCTGGCTTGTGGATCGGGGTTTTGCCGTGGACGCGCTCGACGGGTCTGCGAGGCTCGCGGACGAGGCGCGCCGGCGGTACGGGATCGCGGTGTGGGTCGCCGAGTTTTCCGAGTTCGCGACCGAGCGCGCCTATGACGGCATCTGGTGCTCCTTCGCCCTCCTCCATGCGCCGCGGGACGCGATCCCGGGGCACATCGCCCGCCTCGCCCGGGCGCTGGTGCCCGGGGGCGCGCTCTATCTCGGGGTCAAGGAAGGCGCGGGCACCGCACGGGACCGCCTCGGCCGGCGCTACACCTACGTTTCGGAGGACGAGCTCACGCGCTGGTGCGGCGAGGCCGGACTGACCGACCTCGAGCTTCACCGCGAGCGGCGCAACGGGTACACGGGCGCCCAGGAGGTCTTTCTCCACCTCTACGCCCTCAGGAGCGCGCCATGACCTTCGCCGAGGCGCTCGAGCGCTGCTTCACCCGGGCCTTCGTGTTCTCCGGCCGCGCGCCGCGGGCTGAATACTGGTGGTTCGTGCTCTTCTGGGTGCTGACATATGTCACGCTGGCGGCCGTGGCGGCGCTCAGTTTGCCCCCCTGGCTCGGCCCGGTTCTCCTCGCGCTTTTCGCTCTTGCGATGGCGCTGCCGCTCATCGCGGTCGGCTTCCGACGGCTGCAGGACACGGGGCGCTCCGGCTGGTTCACGCTCACCCCAGTGTTCGGCAGCCTGGTGGAGAGTGGCGGGCGGCTCTTCGAGGCGGGCGAGGCGGTGTTCGTCGGCCAGATGATGGAGGCGGGGATCTCCATCGTCCTCCTCGTCTGGCTCGCGGGGCGGGGCACGCCGGGGCCCAACGCCTTCGGCCCGCCGCCGGGTCGGTGAGCGGCGCCCTCGATCTCCGCGCCTACACCGACGGCGCCTGCTCGGGCAATCCGGGGCCGGGGGGTTGGGGCGTGGTGCTCGAGGCCTGGCAGGGCGGGCACCTCGCCAAGGCCCGAGAGCTCTCCGGCGCCGAGGCCGCCACGACCAACAACCGGATGGAGCTCCTCGCCGCGATCGCCGCCCTCGAGGCGCTCGAGCGGCCGGCGGCGATCACCGTCGTCACCGATTCCAGCTATCTCCGCGACGGGATCACGAAATGGATCCACGGCTGGAAGCGCAACGGCTGGAAGACCGCCTCGAAGGCGCCGGTGAAGAACGCCGATCTCTGGCGCCGGCTGGAGGCGGCGGCGGACCCCCATGAGGTGCGCTGGGAGTGGGTGAAGGGCCATGCCGGCCATCCGCAGAATGAGCGGGCCGACGCGCTGGCCCGCGGGGCCCTGGCGGCGCTCAAAGAGGGCTAGGCGAGGCGGGTTCCCGCGGGGACGGGCTGGCCCCGGAGATAGTCCTCCGCTGCGAGCGCGCCGCGGCCCGCGCGCTGGAGGCGTGTGAGGCGGACGGCCCCCTCCCCGGCGGCCACCAGGAGGGCGTCGTCGACCACCTGCCCGGGCGCGCCAGTGCCGGGTTCGGCGCGGGCCGTGAGAGCCTTCACCCGCTCACCCTCGAGCTCGAACCAGGCGCCGGGAAAGGGGGAGAGCCCGCGGATCTGGGCCGCGATCTCCTCTGCGGGGCGCGTCCAGTCGATCCGCGCCTCGGCCTTCTCGATCTTTCGGGCGTAGGTCACGCCGGCCTCGGGTTGCGGCGTCGCCCGGGCCGTGCCGTCGACAAGGGCCGCCAGCGTCTTCACCATGAGGGGCGCGCCGAGGGCGGCCAACCGATCGTGGAGGGTCCCGGCCGTCTCGGCCTCCAAGATCGGCGTTCGCGCGCAGGCGAGGACGGGCCCCGTGTCGAGCCCGGCCGTCATCTGCATAACGCACACGCCGGTCTGGGCGTCGCCGGCCATGATCGCGCGTTGGATGGGCGCGGCCCCCCGCCAGCGGGGCAGGAGCGAGGCGTGAAGGTTGAGGCAGCCGAAGCGCGGGGCGTCGAGCGCCGCCTGGGGCAGGATCTGACCATAGGCGACGACCACCGCGGCGTCGAGATCGAGGGCGGCAAACCCATCCACAACCGCGCCGCGAAACCGCTCGGGCGTCTCGACCGCGAGGCCCGCGGCCTCTGCCGCGGCCTGCACCGGGGAGGGCCGAAGCGCCTTCCCACGGCCTGCCCGGGCCGGCGGTTGGGCGTAGACGCGCACCACCTCGTGCCCGGCGGCGAGCAGCGCCTCGAGCACCGGCACCGCGAAATCCGGCGTTCCCATGAAGGCGAGCCTCACCGCTCCCGCCCTCCCTTCGCGAGCTTGCGGGCCTTCTCGAGGAGCCGCCGGCGGCGCACCGGGCCGAGACGGTCGAAATACATGCGCCCCTCCAGATGGTCGATCTGGTGCTGAACGCTGCGCGCCCACTGGCCTTGCAAAAGCTTTTCCACGGGCGTCCCCGTCTCGTCGAGATAGCCCACGCGCACGGAGAGGGGGCGCGCCACCTCCTCCCACACACCCGGAAGGTTGGGGCTGCCCTCACGGCCCGCATGGGTGTCCTCAGACACCCAGAGAAGCTCGGGATTGGCGAGGCGGAGGGGTCGAAGGCCGGTGGCGGTCGCGTCGACGACGGCGAGGCGAAGGCCAATCCCGAGCTGCGGCGCGGCGAGGCCGATCCCGGGCATGGCGACCATCGCCGCCACCATCTCCCGCCAGATCTCGCGCACGGCGTCGTCCACCACCTCCACCGGGGCCGCCGGAGCCTTGAGGCGCGGGTCGGGCCAGCGGAGGAACGGGCGCGGCCATCGGGCGGCCTCCCCCTCCGGCCCCGCCGCCATCAGCCCGCGCGCGCCCGGTCGCGTTTGAGCTTCTTCATGCGCTGGGTGATCATCTGGCGCTTGATGGGGCCGAGATAGTCGATGAAGAGCTTGCCGTTCAGATGGTCGATCTCGTGCTGGACGCAGACGGCGCGGAGCCCGTCGAACTCCCGCTCCTCCACCTCGCCGGCACGGGTGAGGTAGCGCACGCGCACCTCCGCGGGGCGGGTCACGTCCTCGTAGACATCGGGGATAGACAAGCAGCCTTCGGCCTGGGTCCGGCACTCGTCGGAGACCGCGAGAACCTCCGGGTTGATGAGGCAGAGAGGCTCCGGCGCCTCGCCCTCGTCGCTGCTCGCGCAGTCCATCACCAGAAGCCGCGAGCCCACGCCGAGCTGCGGCGCGGCGAGGCCGATGCCAGGCGCCCGGTACATCGTGTCGAACATATCGTCGATCAGCTCCGTCAGCGCGTCGTCGATCTCGGCGACGGGGTCGGCCACCTTCTTGAGGCGCGGATCGGGATGGATCAGGATGGATCGGATCATGGGCGCCAGTTAAGGAGCGCCGGCGGAGCGGTCAAGCGCGGAGCCGGCAGAGAGGAGGAGGCGAGATGAGAGCGTTGGCCCTGGCCCTGGCGGCCCTCGTTTTCCCCGGGCCCGCAGGCGGGCAAACGCCCGCCGAGCCGACGCGGCCGAGCCACCACGAGGTGGGCCCAGGCGGAGCCGGCGTGCGCGCGGCTCCAGACCCTGCGGCGCGCATCACCGGCCGGCTGGCCTCCGGCGCGGGGCCCGTGGAGGTCGTCGACGAGGTCGAGGGCTGGGGCCGCATCGGTCAGGGAGAGGGCGGCGGCTGGGTGGAGATGGAGCGGCTCCGCCCCCTTGCGCTGCCCCGGATCGGGGACACGGCGCTGCCCGAAGGCCTGCTCTGCTCGGGGACCGAGCCGTTCTGGAGCCTCGATCTCGGCCAGCCAGGGCGCGCTCGGCTCTCGGAGCTCGGTGCGCCCGAGCAGTGGTTCGCGGTTGTCGAGGCGGAGGCTGCGCGCGGTCGGAGCGACCCCACGGGCCTCTGGCTCTCGGGCGCCGGCCGCGGCGTCGCGCACATCGCCCGGACCGCGTGCACGGACGGGATGTCGGACCGCCCCTACGCCTACGCCATCACCCTCTCGCTCGACGGTGCAGAGGGGCGCCAGACCCTCGCCGGATGCTGTCGGGTGCCCCTCACCGCCGCCGATTGACCCCCGGAGGCTGGGGGCCTAGGGTCCGCTCCAGTTCGACGCGCCTGCCGCATGAGGGACCCCCATGAGCTTCACCGTCCAGCCCGCGCCCCCTGCCCGCCCCAATCGCTGCCAACTCTTTGGCCCGGGCTCGCGCCCCGCGATCTTCGAGAAGATGGCGACCTCGGCGGCGGATGTCGTGAATCTCGACCTCGAAGACGCCGTGGCGCCGGACGACAAGATCCAGGCCCGTAAGAACATCATCGAGGCGATCAACGACATCGACTGGGGCCGCAAGACCGTCAGCGTGCGGATCAACGGCCTCGACACGCCCTACTGGGTGCGCGACGTCGTCGACCTGATGGAGCAGACCAACGGCCGGCTCGACCTCATCATGATCCCGAAGGCCGGCAACGCGAAGGATGTCTACGCGGTCGACGCCATCGTCTCCGCCATCGAGGCGGAGAAGGGCCGGGAGAAGCGCCTGGGCTTCGAGGTGATCATTGAGACCGCCGCAGGGCTCGCGCATGTGGAGGAGATCGCGGCCGCGAGCCCGCGCATGCAGGCGATGAGCCTCGGCCCCGCCGATTACGCAGCCTTCATGGGCATGCAGACCACGGCGATCGGCGGCACCCAGTCGACCTACTACATGATCGAGGACCCCAAGGAGGCGGGGGAGCGGGCGATCCACTACGCCGATCCTTGGCACTACCCGTGCGTGGCGATCGTCGCGGCCTGCCGCACCCACGGTGTGCTGCCGGTGGACGGTCCGTTCGGCGACTTCTCGGATCCCGAGGGGTTCAAGGCCCAGGCGCTCCGTTCGGCGACGCTCGGCATGGTGGGCAAATGGGCGATCCACCCGAGCCAGATCGCGCTCGCCAACGAGGTGTTCACCCCCTCCGAGGCGGCGGTGACCAAAGCGAAGCGCATCATCGAAGCGATGGAGGAGGCCAAGCGCTCCGGCGCGGGCGCGGTCACGCTGGACGGCAAGCTGATCGACCTCGCCTCGATCCGCCAGGCCGAGGTGGTGGTGACCCAGGCGGAGCTGATCGCCGCGGGCTGAGGCGCCGCGCGTGGCGCCCCCGCTCCGGGCGCTGGCGGGCCTTGGCCTCGGCGTGCTTCTCACGCGCCTGCCCTTTCTCGGGGTGAGCCACGGTCTCGACCCCGACGCCTATCGGGTGGCCGAGGTCGCGGACGCCCTTCGCCGCGGGGAGGGTTACGCAATGTCACGCCCGCCGGGCTACCCGCTTTATGAGGGGCTGCGCGCGCTCCTGCCCGCCGGCCCCCTCGCGGCCAACGCGCTGAGCGCTGTGGCGAGCGCCGTGGCCGCGGTGGCGCTCTGCCGGCTCCTGGCGAGGCTCGGGGTGCGGGACGCGCTGGCGCTCGCGGCGGCCTTCGCCCTCACCCCGATCGTCTACCTCCACAGCACCGACAGCATGGACTATATGCCCGCCCTCGCCGCGGCGCTCGTGGCGCTCACCCTGGCGGAGGCGGGGCGGCCTGCCCTCGCCGGGCTCTGCCTGGGCCTTGCGGCGGGGCTGCGGCTGCACATGGCGGGGATGGCGCTGCCCGCGGCCCTCCTCCTCTGGGGCGGCGGGCTGGTTCGGCCGGCCCTTGGCCCGGTCCTCGTCATGGGGCTCGCGGCGGCGGCGGCGACGGCGCTGGCCTTCCTGCCGGTGTTGGCCGCGCACGGCCTGGGCGCGCTCACCTTCATCGACAATCCAGGATACCCGTCTCTCAAGGCGCTGGCCCACGCTCTCTCCATCGGTGTCTGGGGGTGGACCGGCAGCCTCGCGCTCCTCGCCGCGGCGGCGGGGGGCCTGGTCTGGGCCGTCCGTGCGCCGCCCGATCTTGGGCCGCGGCGCGGGGCCGCGCTCGCCGCGGCCGCGGCCGGCGCCGCCCTTTACCTCGCCGCCTTCCTGCGCGTGCCGCACGACCCTGCCTATCTGATCCCGCTGGTGCCGCTCGCGCTCCTCGCCGCGGGCATCCTCCTCCCCCGGCCTCTGACGCTGGCCTTCGCGGCGGGCCTGGCGCTGGCGCCCTTTGTGGCCCTCGGCCCCGGGATCCAGGAGGGCCAGCTGCTGCGCGCCCACGCCGCCCGCATTGCAGCCGAGGCGCGGGTGGCCCGGCAGGCCGCCGCGGGCGCGCGCCTGCCCGAGGGCACGGTGATCGTCGCGGGCCACCAGCTGCCCGCCATCCGCCATCGCCTGCGGCAGGAGGGCCGGGACGCCGGGCGCTGGGTGGCCTTTCTCGACACGGATGCGGAGGGCCGTCGGATCCGGGCAGAGGGCCGCGAGATCCGCTTTCTCCCCGGCATGGACGCCTACAATCAGCGCCACCGGGGCGTCTCCCTCACCGAGCTCGGCGGCCGGGTCCTCCAGGCGCCGTGAGCGCCCTCAGCCCGCCCCCCGGTTTGCCACCCGCCGGTATGGGTGGGCCGGGAACACGCCGAGGAGCACCACATGGCGGGAGAAGAAGCCGAGCTCCTCCATGGCGCGGGCCACCCCCGGCTCCACAGGATGCCCCTCGATCTCGGCGTAGAACTCCGTGGCGGTGAAGGAGCCGTCCTTCATGAAGCTCTCGAGCTTCACCATGTTCACGCCGTTGGTCGCGAAGCCCCCCATCGCCTTGTAGAGCGCGGCCGGCACGTTGCGGACCTGGAAGACGAAGCTCGTGATCGCCTGGCCGTCCGTGGGGTCCGCCTCGATCTTCTGGCGCGAGAGCACGAGGAAGCGCGTGGTGTTGTGCGCGTGGTCCTCGATGTCGGCCGCGAGCACCGACAGGCCGTGGATCTCGCCGGCGAGCTTCGAGGCGATGGCGGCGCGGCGGGGGTTCCCGGCCTCGGCCACCTGGCGGGCCGAGCCGGCCGTGTCGCCGCCCGTGTGCGGGCGGATACCACGTTCCTGCAGGAACGCCCGGCACTGTCCGAGGGCGACGGCGTGGCTCTGCGCCTCCTCGATCTCCTCGAGCTTGGTGCCAGGCAGGCCGAGGAGCTGGAGCCGCACCGGCACGAAATGCTCGGCGATGGCATAGAGCGTGGATGTCGGCAGGAGGTGGTGGAGATCCGCCACCCGCCCGTAGAGCGAGTTTTCGATGGGCATCATCGCGAGGTCCGCCTCGCGCGAGCGCACGGCGTCGAGCGCGGCCTCGAAGCTCGCGCACGGGTAGGGCTCGAGCTCGGGGAACACCTCGCGGCAGGCCTGGTGCGAGAACGCACCCAGCTCTCCCTGGAACGAGATCCTGCGGGTCGTGTGTCCGTTCACGAGCGAAATCCCATCGGTCGGTCTCCTTTCCGCATGCTGGCCGCGACGGCGTTTGGTCGCGCCTCTACAGCTTGCCGGTGGCCTCTGCAAAGCGCTAAATCGCCCTCCAAGCCGGATATGGATCCAGCGACCGTCACATTGCCGGGGAACGCATATGGACAGCAACGAGCTCAACAAGATCGCGGGCGCCGCCATCGGGTCGCTTCTGGTCTTCCTTCTGCTGGGGTTCTTCTCGGCGCAGATCTTCGGCACGGCGAGCGGAGGGCACGATCACGACGAGGTGCTGGCCTTCGCGCTCGACACCGGGGAGGACGAGGCCGAGGCCGAAGAGGAGGCGCCGGTGGAGGTGGATCTCGTGTCCCTCGCCTCGGCGGCGGATGCGGGCGCGGGCGAGCGTCTCTACAACAGGTGCCGGGCCTGCCACGCCATCGAGGACGGCAAGAACGGCGTCGGCCCGCATCTGTGGAATGTCGTCGGGCGCGAGATTGCCGCGGTCGACGCCTATGCCTATTCGGATGCGCTGGCCGGGCACGGTGGCGCCTGGGAGGTGCCGGAGCTGATGGTCTGGCTCGAGAACACGAACGAGGTCGCCTCCGGGAACAAGATGGGCAACAGCGCGGCCATCGACGAGCCGGCGGACCGGATGAACCTCATCGCCTATCTCAACGCAGCCGGTGACGCGCCGATCGACCTCGTCGCCTCAGCCGGCGGCGGCGAGGAACAGGGCGCGGCGGAGCCTGCCGCGGCCGAGGTGGAGACGGCGGAGGCGGACGAGCCCGCCCAAGAGCCTGCGGCGGCGGATGTGGACGAGGCCGCGCCCCAGGCGGAGGTCGCTGAGACCGAGGAGGCCGAGACCCGGCCCGCGCCAGACGCGGCCGAGGCGGCACCGGAGACCGAGGCGGCCGAGGCACGCGAGGCGGACACCGCGGAAGCCGAGGGGCCCGCGCCGGCGGCGGACACGAGCGAGGCCGCTGCGGTCGACGAGGACGTGGAGGTCGCCATCGCGCCCGAGGCAGAGGCCGAGGCAGAGGCAGAGGCGGCAGAGGCGGACGTGCCGCCGGCCGGCGACGGTCCCTACGCCGCATTCCTCGCCAACGCGACGGTGGAGGACGGGCGCCGGGTGTTCAACAAATGCCGCGCCTGCCATCAGGTGCGCGAGGGGCGGAACGGCGTGGGCCCGCATCTCTACGGCGTGGTCGGTCGGCCCATCGCGAGCGTGGAAGGCTACCGCTACTCGGGCGCGCTTGCCGGCAAAGAGGGCGACTGGACGCTGGACGCCCTCATGGCTTGGCTCGAAAACCCGACGAGCTGGGCGCCGGGAACCAAGATGGTCTACGCCCTCCGCGACGAGATGGAACGGGCCAATGTGATCGTCTATCTCAACTCGGAATCGGACGCGCCGATCGAGCTTGAGTAAACGCGCGCCCACGCATCCGTGAGGGCCGCCCCACCGGGCGGCCTTTTTCGTGGCGGGGGACGGGCCGACGCTTGAAAGGCCTCCGTCGGCGCCCTACCCCTCAGAGAAAGCCACGTGGGAGGGCATCGCATGAGCTGGACAAGGAGCTGGACACGGCGGGACGTCGGCAAACTTGGCCTCGGCCTCGGCCTCACTGCGAGTTTGCCGGGGGTCGCGGGCGCCGCCGCCCCGACGATCGCCCACGGCATCTCGGCCTTCGACGACGATCTCGGCTACGCGGCGGATTTCGGCCAATTCGCCTACGCGACGCCGAACGCGCCGGTGGGCGGCACGTTCTCCACCGGCTATGGGGGCATCACCTTCGACAGCGTCAACGCGTTCGTGCTGAAGGGCAATCCGGTCCTCGGCATGGATCTGACGACCGACAGCTTGATGGAGGGGGCGGCGGACGAACCCTCCGCAATGTACTGCCTTCTCGCCGAGAGCATCGAGTACCCCGCGGATCGGAGTTACGCGGCCTTCGTGCTCCGTCCGGAGGCTCGGTTCCGCGACGGCTCTCCGGTGATGGCCGAGGATGTCGCCTTCTCGTTCGAGATCTTGCGCTCCGAGGGGCACCCGCAATATCGCGTTCTGCTCGCCGGGGTGGAGAGCGCGACTGTCGAGGGCCCGCGCCGGGTGCGCTTCGAGTTCCGCGACGATGTGGCGACGCGGGATTTGCCGATGGTGGTCGGGAGCCTGCCGATCTTCCAGAAGGCTTGGTTCGACACGCGGGAGTTCGGCGAGGCGACGCTCGAGCCGCCGATGACCACCGGGCCCTACGCGCTCGACGAGGCGGCCCTTTCCCCCGGCCGGTCGGTCTCCTACACCCGCCGGGCGGATTACTGGGGCTGGGACCTGCCGGTGATGCGCGGGCGCTACCATTTCGAGACCGTGCGGATCGAGTATTTCCGGGACCGGTCGGCGGCGTTCGAGGCGTTCAAAGCCGGCGCCTTTTCCTTCAACGAGGAGTTCTGGTCCAAGCTCTGGGCGACGGGCTACGACTTCCCGGCGGTCTCCCGAGGCGACATCGTGCGCGAGGTGCTGCCGGACGAACGCCCCGCCGGCACCCAGGGCTACTGGTTCAACCTCCGGCGGCCTAAGTTCCAGGATCCGCGCGTGCGCGAGGCGATCGCGCTGGCCTTCGACTTCGAGTGGTCGAACGACACGCTCTTTTTCGGCCTCTACGCGCGGACCGACAGCTTCTTCGAAGGGGGGCCGATGCAAGCCTCCGGCCAGCCATCGCCGGAGGAGCTGGCGCTGCTGGAGCCGCTGGCCGACAGCCTGCCTCCGGGGGTTCTCGACGAGGCGGCCTATGTGCCTCCGGCGACTGACGGCTCGGGCCGCAACCGGCGCAATCTCCGCCGGGCCGCGCGGCTTCTCGAGGAGGCGGGGTGGACCGTGGTGGACGGTGTGCGCCGGAAGGACGGGGAGTCTCTGACGGTGGAGTTTCTCTCCCAGTCGCCCTCCTTCGACCGGATCACCAATCCCTACATCAAGCTCCTCGAGCGCATCGGGGTCGAGGCCACCCTCCGCCGGGTCGACGCCGCGCAGTACGAACGCCGGACCGAAGATTTCGATTTCGACATCGTGGTGAGCCGCAAGAGCATGAGCTCCACCCCGGGGGTCGAGCTTCGCAACCACTTTCATTCCGAGAGCGCGGCGAACTCGGGCAGTCTCAATCTCTCCGGCGTGGCAGACCCGGCGGTGGACGCGCTTCTGGAGCGGATCGAGGCCTCCACCTCCCGCGCCGAGCTGACCACCGCGGTGAAGGCGCTCGACCGGGTGCTGCGGGCCATGCATATCTGGGTGCCGCAGTGGAACAAGGCCGCGCATCACCTCGCCTTCTGGGACATCTACGGCCGCCCCCCGGTGGAGACCAAGCCGAAATACGCCCGCGGGGTGATCGACCGCTGGTGGTTTGACCCCGAGAAGGCCGCCCGCTTCGGCGACCGCTTCACCGGCTGACGGCGCACGCATGGGTGCCTACATCCTCCGCCGGCTGGTGCTGATCCTGCCGACGCTCTTCGGGATCATGCTCCTCAACTTCGCGCTCATCCAGTTCGCGCCGGGGGGGCCGATCGAACAGGTTCTGGCCGAGGTGGAGGAGGGCGCGCATGGCGGCGGCGGGGCGACGGAGCGCTTCGCCGGTGGCGCGGATGCGGGTGGCGCCACGGCGCAGGGCGGCGACACGGCCTATCGCGGGGCCCAAGGGCTCGACCCCGCCTTCATCGCCGAGCTCGAGGTGCAGTTCGGCTTTGCCCGCATCGTTTGCACCGACGGGTATACGGGCGAGCCGGACGTTGCGCACCCCGATTGCGCCAAGGAGCCGATCCCGGTCTACGAACGCTTCGGGATCATGATGTGGAACTACCTCACCTTCGATTTCGGCACGTCCTACTACCACTCGAAGAGCGTGATCGACCTTGTGCTCGAGAAGCTCCCGGTCTCGATCACCCTCGGATTGTGGACCACGCTCCTCGCCTATCTCATCTCCATCCCTCTCGGCATCGCCAAAGCGGTCCGCGACGGCTCGCGCTTCGACGCCGCGACCTCGGCCATCGTGATCGCCGCCTACGCTATTCCGGGCTTTCTCTTCGCCGTTCTGCTCCTCGTGCTCTTCGCCGGGGGCTCGTTTTTGCAGATCTTCCCGCTCCGGGGCCTCCATTCCGACGGCTGGCAGGAGATGGGCTGGGGCGCCTACATCCTCGACTATCTCTGGCACATCGTGCTGCCGGTGACGGCGCTGGTGATCGGCGCCTTCGCCACGCTCACGCTGCTCACCAAGAACTCGTTCCTCGACGAGATCCGCAAGCAGTATGTGATGACCGCGCGGGCCAAGGGCCTCTCCGAGCGGCGGGTTTTGTATGGCCATGTCTTTCGCAACGCGATGCTCATCGTCATCGCGGGCTTTCCCGGCGCCTTCGTCTCGGCCTTTTTCGCGGGCTCGCTCTTTGTCGAGACGGTCTTCTCGCTCGACGGTCTCGGGCTCCTCGGCTTTGAGTCCATCGTCAACCGCGACTATCCCGTGGTGATGGCGACCGTCTATATCTTCGGTCTCATGGGCCTCTTCATTAAACTCGTCTCGGATCTCACCTATGTGCTGATCGACCCGCGGATCGACTTCGAGGCCCGGGCATGACGATCGCGGAACGCACCACGCTCGAGGCGCCAGCCCCGCCGGCCCGCTCTCGGATTTCGCCGATCAACCAGCGGCGGCTCGCAAATTTCCGGGCTAACCGGCGCGCCCTCTGGAGCCTGCGGATCTTCTCCGTCCTCTTCCTCATCTCTCTGGTGGCGGAGATCGTGGCCAACGACCGGCCGCTCATCCTCTCCTTCAACGGCGAGATCCTGTCCCCGCTCCTCGAGGACTATCCCGAGACCCGGTTCGGCGGCGAGTTCGAGACCCCCGCGGCTTACACCGACCCCGTGGTGCAGTGCCTCATCCGCACAGGCGGCAACATCGACGGCTGCTTCGACGAGGCAGACGGGATCGTCGACCGTGCCGAGGTGATGGAGGGCGCCGCGGAGGGCTGGGCCATCTGGCCGCCCATCCCCTTCGCCCATGGCACGGTGGATTACGACGTAGCCACCGCGCCCTCGCCGCCGGACGCGACGCACTGGCTCGGCACCGACGACCAGGCCCGCGACGTGCTCGCCCGGGTCATCTACGGCTTCCGGCTCTCGGTGCTCTTCGGCTTCGCGGTCACGCTCTCGGCGGCTTTGATCGGCATCGTGGCCGGGGCGGCACAGGGCTTCTTCGGCGGCTGGGTCGACCTCGTCTTCCAGCGGATCGAGGAGATCTGGCAGTCGATCAACCTCCTCTATGTGATCCTCATCATCGTCTCGGTGCTGGCGCCCACCCTTTGGGTGATGTTCGCGATCTTCGTGGCCTTCTCTTGGACCCAGCTCATCGGCGTGGTGCGGGCGGAGTTTCTGCGGGCGCGCAACTTCGAGTATGTGATGGCGGCCCGGGCGCTCGGGGTGGGGAACTGGCGGATCATGTTCCGCCATCTCTTGCCCAACGCGATGGTGGCCACCCTCACGCTCTTGCCCTTCCTCCTCACGGCCTCCATCGGGCTCCTGGCGGGACTCGACTTCCTGGGCTTCGGGCTCGAGCAGGGCTATCCCTCACTCGGCGAGCTCGCGCTGCAGGGCAAGAACTACCTCACGGATCCGCATCTCGCGATCACGGCCTTTGTGGTCTTCGCCGTGATGCTCTCGCTCATGGTGTTCATCTTTGAAGGCGTGCGCGACGCCTTCGACCCGCGGAAAACCTTCGCGTGAGCCCGCTTCTCGAGATCCGTGACCTCACGGTTCGCTTCGGCGCTCAGGCCGCCGTGGCCGGCGTGTCACTCGAGGTGCAGGCGGGCGAGACGCTGGCGCTGGTGGGCGAGTCCGGCTCCGGCAAATCGCTCACGGCGCTCTCCACCGTGCGGCTGGTGCCGGACACCGCCGCGGTCTCGGGTTCGGTCCGGATCGATGGCCAGGAGATCCTGACGGCGGACGAGCCCACCTTGCGGCAGGTGCGGGGCGGTCCGGTGAGCTTCGTCTTCCAGGAGCCGATGACCTCGCTCAACCCCCTCCACCGGCTCGAGCGCCAGATCGGCG
>CAYXPI010000019.1:0-29727 GCA_964467005.1 uncultured Limibaculum sp.
TCGACTGGCTGCCGCTCGTCCATGGCGAGGGCCCGCTCACGGCCGAGAACGGCTTTGCCAGCCAGGCCGACGTCGCCATCGACACCCGCCTCGCCGCCGATCTTCTGGGCGCCACGCCGATGGACCGGCCGGAGGACGCCCAGCCCCGCGGCGACGGCGTGGCCTACATCATGCTCACCAACAACACCCGTCGGAAGCCGGGCGACGAGAACGCGGCGAACCCGCGGGCCGACAACGCCTTCGGCCACATCATCGAGATCCGGGAGGAGGGCGGCAACCACGCCGCCACCCGCGGCACCTGGGACATCTTGGTGAAATGCGGCGACCCCGCCATCGCCGAGGTGGGCGCCCAGTGGAACCCGGAGACCTCGGAGAACGGCTGGTTCGGCTCGCCGGACAACTGCGCCATCGACGCGGACGGCCGGCTCTGGATCTCGACCGACCAGGGCGGCAACTGGGGCAAGACGGGCAAGTCCGACGGCCTCTACGCGCTCGAGACGGAGGGAGATCTTCGCGGCCACTCCAAGCTCTTCTTCCGCTGCCCGGTGGGGGCGGAGCTCTGCGGGCCCTACTTCGCCGAAGACTCCGAGGTGCTCTTCCTCGCCGTCCAGCACCCCGGCACGGACGGGACAACCGCCTTCGCCGGCTTCGAGCGGGCCTCGACCTTCGAGGATCCCGCCACCCGCTGGCCCGACTTTGAGGACGGCATCCCGCCGCGGCCCTCCGTGGTGGTCGTCACCAAGCAGGGCGGCGGCAAGATCGCGGTCTGAGCTGCCGGTCTCGGGCGGGCTCCTGGGGGCCCGCCACTCTCAGCCCGTGCGCCGCAGGGTCTCGCAGAGCGCGATCACCGCGCCGTCCGAGCGTCGGCGCCCCACCGACTGGCTGGTGATGCTCGTCGTCCGTCCGGCCTCGGCCACCGCCGTTTGGCAGTGGATGTCGAGCCAGTCCCCGGGGTCCATATTGCCGAAGAAATGCAGCTCCCGATGGGCCACATGCCACTCCCGTCCGAGCGGGGGCAGCGCGTTGGCCTCGGCGCCCTCGAAGATCGCGGCGGCCGCGGCAAAGCATACGAGGCCGGCGCCGTCGAGATGCGCGTGCGTGCCGATGCGCTCCGAGATTTGCGGGGGCGCGTAGACCTGCTCGGCGGCTCGGCGCGAGGCCGCGCCTCGGCGGCGGAGGAGACCGGCGGTGTCGGCGCCCGGCGCGTCCCGGTCGGCGGCGAACTCGGGCGCCATCAGGGACGGTGCGAGGCTCCGGTTGCTCGGCCCTGTGCGTGCGGCGAAGACGGTGAGGATCTCGGCGGCCACGGCCCCGCCGCTCGCCGAGAAGAGCCGGTGCTCGCTGCGCCAGCCGGTGGCGGGGCCCGGCGTCTCCACGAGATCGAGCGTCACGAGATCGTCCTCGGAGAAACGGTCGAGGCGGCCGGTGATCGCGCAGGCGACGACCGTGGGCAGGGCCCGGCCGCCGGTGATGTCGGCGATCTCGCTCGGGCGTCGGCCGAGATGGCGGGCCACCGCCCAGCGGTGCCGATGCTGCGCGGCCTCGAGAAACCAGAGGCCGGAGAGCCCGCGATCGGTGAGATGGGGCATGCCGAGCCGAAAGCTCTGGGGCGCGAGCGGATCGATCTCCTGCGGCGGCCTAGGTGTCCGGGCCGGGGGCGCGCAGCGGGCGGGCACGTCGAGGGCGGCGGGGTCGGATTGGAACATGTGCGTCTCCTGTGCTCTCGGGCTGGGTGGGCACGACCGCCGGAGGAGCCTCTGGCAGGTTCGGGCGGTCGTAGTGGCGGGCGCGCAGATGCGCCCAGATTTCGTCGCGGCGGAGGCCGTGGCGGGCCAGCGCGTCGTCGGTGAGCGCGGCGAGGCGGGCATAGTCGCGGGCCGCGGCCCGCGCCCGGGCGCCCTCGGCCAAGAGCCGCAGGAACCAGACGAGGGGCCGGATCATGGCGCGCCTCCCCCGCCACTTAGGCGCCGGGGCCGAATGCGGAGAGCGCCGCGAAGCCCAAGATGAGGGACGCCCCCGCATAGGCGAGGCCGCGCGCCCCGCGCGGGCCCAGCCGCCGCGAGCCGAGGCCGAGGAGGATAGCGCCGGCCTGGTGCACCATCCCCGCCACGAAAAAGGCGCCGAGGACCGCATGGGCCTGCCAGCTGAGCGTCCCGCCCGCGCCCAGCTGGGGCGCGACGCCGAGGAGGAACCCAAGATTGTAGGGCGTCGCGAGGCCGACCACGAGGCCGCCCACGATATCCATGCGGTGCGCCCGGGGTCGCCGCGCGGTCGACTGATGCCGGGCGACGCGGATCACCGCGGCGGCGTCGCGCCGGGCCGAGCGGAGGAGATGCAGCGCCATCAGGGTGAGCACGAGAATGCCGACCCAGCGGAGCCGCTCGGCGGCCTCGGGCGAGAGGGAGAGAAGGCCCCCCGCCGTCGCGTAGGTGCCGGCGACGAGGAGGAGCTTCGCGATTGCCACGCCGAGGGTGACCCGCAGGCCCGCGGCGAGGCCGGCCACCCCGGTCCTGTTCGCCGTGAGCACCGTGCAGGGTCCTGGAACCACCGCATAGGCGGCCGTGGCCGCGAGCGCCGCGGCAAAGGTTTCGGGAGCCATCGTCGGGCTCCGTGGGGTCCGCCGCTGCGGGCGGCGGGATCGGGGGGGCAGATCCTGGCACGCTCGACCTCCTTCAACGCAAACACGCCGTCGCGGTCTCGGCCGCGGCGCGAGGCGGTCAGGGTAGGCGCGGCCCCGGAAGCAGGGCGTGAGCCAACCCAGAGCCCCCTGTGAGACCCGGGTGAATTCCACGCGACCCGCTCAGTCGCCAAGGTCGTCGCAGACCCGATCCGCCAGCAAGACGAGCCAGCCCACGGCCTCCCGCTGCTCCGGGTCGAGGCCCGCCTGCGCCAGCGCCTCGGGGGCCAGTCGCGGCTTCAGATCCGCCCATTGCACACAAAAATCGCTCAGATCCCGGATCGCCCTCGCCCCGTCCCCCCGGCCATGAGATCCGGCTCCCCCGCCGTCCTCGCTCATGCTTCGTTCCTTCATCCTCGCCCGCGAGCTTGACCCTAGCCCGGGCGGGAGGGGCGGGCTTCGTCCATAAAGCGTGAATAAGGCGTGAAGCCGCTTCCGCAGCGCGAGGTGATCTGACATTCTTCGTTAAGTATAAGTATTGTCGCGCGTGGCGTTCGGCGGCGGGCCTCGTGAAGACTGGTTGCTGAAAAATGACACTGAAGATTAGGCTCTTTGGACCGTTCGACATCGGCTGGGAGGACGGGACACCGCTCGCGCTCAAGGGCGCGAAGACACAGGCGCTGGTGGCGCTGTTGGCAACGGCGTCGGAAGGCAAGCGCACGCGCGCCTGGCTGCAGGACATGCTGTGGGGCCGGGTCGGGCCTGAGCACGGCCGGGCGAGCCTCCGCCAGGCGCTCAAGACGCTGCGCACGGTCTTCGGCGACCGCTTCGACGCCCAGTTCGAGGTGACGAACGACGCGATCCGGCTGAAGCGGGACCGCGCGCAGATCGTCGGCACGGCGGAGGACGGGGAGTTTCTCGAGGGCATCGATGTGAGGGAGGACCGCTTCGAGGAGTGGCTCCGCACCCAGCGTCAGGCGCCCGAGGCCGCGCCCGCTGTCCTCAGCGAGCGGCTGACACCGCTCCGGTCGCGCATCCGTCCCTCGGTCGCCGTCATCCCCTTCGCCGTGGTCAGCCCGGACGAGCGGCATGCGGCCATGGGCGATGCGGCGGCGCAGGAGATCACCCGGGCGCTCTCGCGCTCGCAGATGCTGCATGTGATCTCGCATCTCTCCTGCCGGATGCTCAACCCGCGTTCGGTGCGCCTCCAGGATCTGCGGAGCGCGCTGGATGTGGACTATTTCATCTGGGGCAGCTTGCGCTTCGACACGCTCTCGTTGCGCTTGGATGTGGACTTCATCGAGGCAGGCTCGGGCCAGGTGCGCTGGACCCGGCGGTTCGACGCGGCGCTCGAGGGCTTCTTCCGTGGCGACGACGCGCTGGCCTGGGACATCTCGCGCGAGATCGGCGACACGATCCTGCGCGCCTCGGTGGAGCTGGCGGCCACCCGGCCGATGCCCGATCTCGAGACCCACACGCTTCTCATGGCGGGCGTCTCGATGATGCACCACCAGTCGCTCGCGAGCTTTTCGCGGGCGCGCGAGCATATCGAGGAGGTGCTCCGCCGGGCGCCGGGGCACTCGGTGGTTCATGCCTGGCTGGCGAAGTGGTACATCCTGAGTTGTCATCAGGGCTGGAGCGTGGATCGCGCGCGCGACACCGAGACGGCGGCGGCCCACAGCCGGCAGGCGCTGGATCTGAACCCGGATTGCTCGTTCTCCCTCGTGATCGACGGCTTCGTGAAGACCAATCTCATGAAGCGGCTCGAGGAGGCCGGCGCGCGCTACGACCAGGCGCTCTCGGTCGATCCCAACAACGCGCTCGCCTGGCTCCTCAAGGGGACGCTCCATGCCTTCGTCGACGAAGGCGCGGAGGCGGTGGCCTGCACGGCGAGGGCCCGCGCGCTCTCGCCGCTCGACCCTTACGGCTACTTCTTCGACTCGCTGTCGGCCACAGCCTGCGCGGCGAACGGGGACTATGCCCAAGCGCTCGAGCTCTCGGAGCGTTCGCTGCGCGCCAACCGGCGGCACAGCTCAACGCTGCGGGTGAAGACCGCGGCGCTCCAGATGCTCGGGCGGGGCGATGAGGCGCGGCAGACGGCGGAGGAGCTTCTGCGCATCGAGCCGGGCTTCACCATCCAAGGGTATCTCGCGAAGCACCCGGCGGCCGAGTATCGGACCGGGCAGGAATGGGCCTCGGCGCTCGCCGGGGCGGGCATTCCGCAAGATTGACGGAAACAAGGGGGACAGACGGATGTCGGTGTTCGGTGGCATGGGTGGTATGGGCGGCATGGGTGGTATGGGCGGCATGGGTGGTATGGGCGGCATGGGTGGTATGGGGGGCATGGGCGGCCCGCCGGGCTCCGTCGGCTCCTACCCGCCGATGCTGGCCGGCGCCGTGATCGTGGCGCGCGACGGGATCGCCGGCGCGTGGCAGGGTGCGACGATGTCGCCCGAGCAACTTCCCGGAGGCGATGCCACGAACATGGCCCTCTGGCCGCAATGGGTGCGTGCCCTCGTCATCGAGCAGGATCTCTTCGCGCGGCTCGGCATCGTGCCCGGGCAAAGCGACCAGGGCGACGATCCCGAGCCCGCCGCCCAGATCCTCCACCTGACGCAGACGGGCCTCGCCACGACCGGCGTGCCGCAGGTGGCCTATCGCTCCCTTGTCGAGATCGTGCGCCCGCGGGAGGCGGATTTTCGTGGCGCGCAGCTCGACCTCGTGGAGGCGTATGCCGATCTCCGGTCGGACCGGGCGGGCGAGATCCTCGAGCAGGTGGGGTTCCCGACCGGCTTTTTCGGCGCGGTCGTCGGCCTTCACCCGGAGCGCACGCGCTACACGCTCGAGCTCGTCGGCATCTGCCAGATCCTCGCCGCCAAGACCGCGATGGCTGTGAAGCACATCCTCGCCTGTCGCCGGCCGGACGCCTACTCGGCTCAGATCCAGCCGATGATCCCCACCCCCGGCCACGGCACGCTGCCGAGCGCCCACGCGGTGGAGGCTTTCATCACCGCCCGCGTGCTGGCCAAGCTGGCCGATCCGGAGGCGGACACGCCGTGCCCCGGTGGGCGAAGCGACATGCTGATGGCCCAGGCCGCGCGGATCGCCGTCAACCGCACGGTCGCCGGCGTGCATTTCCCGGCCGACAGCGTGGCCGGCGCGGTGATGGGCCTCGCGCTCGGCGACTATGTGGCGCGGCGCGCCCTCGGCGGTGGAACCGTTGCCCGCGCGCGGTTCGACGGGCGCGACATCGGCGCCACCGATTTCGACCATCGGCGCCTTCTCAATGGCGCGACGCGGGTCGCGTTGGCGGCCGACGGCGCGGCCAGGCCCCTCGTCGCCATGGGGGACGATCTCGACGGCGACGCCGAGGTCCAGATCGCGGCCGAGGACCTCTCGGGTCCGCTGGCCTGGCTCTGGAACCTCGCGGCGAAAGAATGGCCGGACGCGGCGCGCAATGGGGGAACGGCGGCGTGAGCCCGCGGCCCCCCCTCGAGTGGCGCGCGGACAACGACGTGAAGCTTTGGCCGCGGGGCGGCGACGAAGGTCGCGCGGGCATCGACCCCTACAGCTATTGGCTCCTCGTCGCGGGGCGGGACTTCGACCCCGCCAGCTTCGCGCAGGCGCGTGATCCCCGCGATTTCCTCTATGTGGGCGCGATGGATCACGAGACCCTCGCCGGCTGCGTCGACGGGGATCTCTCGCTCTTCGAGATCCTCGAGATCGACGGGGCGGGCGACCACGCCGATGTGGCCGCCATTCAGGCCGCGTTGGCCGAGAACTCCGGCGGCAAGAAGGTCACGCCCTTCTTCTTCCCGCTTCCGCTCCGGCGCCGCTCGGTTCCGGAGCGGAGCGCCGCCGAGAGCCAGTCCGACATCGCGAGGTCCTTCGGTGAGCCGAGCGACGGCGCCATCCTCGATCCGAACTCCGGCGCCGCCGACCTGCGCGACGGACCGCATGCCCATGCCGGCCGCCCGGTGATCATTGGCTGCATCGACGACGCGACCCATTTCGCCCACGAGCGCTTTCGCGATTCCGACGGGCGCTCCCGCGTCGAGTTCGCCTGGGTGCAGGACGGCGACGCGGCCGGACAGGTGCCTTTCGGCCGGGAGTGGACGCGCCAGGAGATCGACGACGAGATCCGGAGGACGGAAGGCGACGAGGACGCACTCCTCCGCGGCCTCGGTCTCGTGGATTTCACCCGTCCCGGGCGCAAGGGCCTCGCGCGTCGAGCGAGCCACGGCACCCATGTGCTCGACCTCATGGCCGGCGCGGACCCGGCCGATCCGCTGGCCGCTCAGCAGCGGATCATCTCCGTCTCGCTGCCCTCGCTCGTCACCCTCGAGACCTCGGGAGCCACTCTCGGCCAGTTCTTCGCCAACGCGCTCCACTACATCCTGGTGCGCGCGCGGCAGATCGAGACGGCCTATCGCCAGGCGGGCCGGGCCACCTCTGTGCCCGTGGTGGTGGGCTTCAGCTACGGCATCGCGGGCGGGCCCCACACGGGCGGACATCTCGTCGAACGGTTGATCGAGTATCTTGTGGACCGCCACCGGGGCCGCGGGTCGGAGGCGCGCTCCGTGGCCGTATGCCTGCCCGCGGGCAACGGCAATCTCGCGCGCGGACACGCGCGGCGGCGCGGTCAGGGGCCGATCAGCTTGTGCCTGCCCTGGCGTCTCCCGGCCGGGGACCCCACCTCGAGCTATCTCGAGATCTGGATGCCGGAGGAGG
This sequence comes from uncultured Limibaculum sp., assembly GCA_964467005.1. Classification (GTDB taxonomy): domain Bacteria; phylum Pseudomonadota; class Alphaproteobacteria; order Rhodobacterales; family Rhodobacteraceae; genus Thermohalobaculum. The sequence continues at coordinate 7,349 of CAYXPI010000019.1, forward strand.
CGCGGGATGTCGCGGTCACGATCGCCTGGCCGGGCGGCAAGGCCACTCGGATCGAGCCCGAGAACGCGACCGAGCCCGGGGCCGCCTGGATCCTCTCTCGCGGTGCCGACGCGCCGGTGGTGGCCCGGCTGACGGTCGACGCGCCCGGGGCCGACATTTCCGAGGCGCTGCCGGATCTCCAGGCCGCCACGGGCACCGTGCCCCGGCGAAAGCGCATCCTGCTCGCGGTTGTGCCCACAGAGCGCCGGGTGCCCGCGCGGGAGCCGGCTCCGCCCGGGCTGTGGGAGGTGACCGTGGAGGCGACGCTCACCGAAGTGGGCGCGATCGAGGCTTGGATCCAGCGCGACGACGCCCCCTTCGGCTTCAGCCAGAGCCGGGTGCAATCCTACGTCGAGGGGTCGGACCCCAGGGCCGGGGCGCCGCGCTTCACGGCCATGGGCGACCTCGCCGCGGAGGCGATCGAAGGCGCCGAGGGTGCGCCAGTGCGGGCCGGCACCCTCAACGGGCTGGCCACCGGGGCCTCTCCGGTCGTGGTCGCCGGATACCGGGCGGCGAGCCCCGAGCGGGCGCTGGCGCTTTATTCCGGCTCGGCGGCGGAGAACCGGACGGCGCCCGACATCGCCGCGCCCTCGGACCGGAGCCGCGCTCTGCCCGGCGTGATCGCCGCCGGCAGCCGGAGCGGCACGCGCGTGCCCTTGGGCGGCACCAGCGTTGCGGTGCCCCAGGCGGTGCGGGCGCTCGCCGCGCGCTGGGCCACCGAGGCCAACCTGCGCGACGCCGCCACCCTTCTCAGCGAGATGGCGGCCCAGCACGAGCGCGAGATCGAGGCGGAGGCCGACGCGGTCTCCCCTCTCCGCGCGGGCGCCGGGCGCCTGCCGCCGGACCCCGAGCTCCGCCTCGAAGGCGGGCCCAGGCGCCGCCCGGGCTGAGCGCGTCTCAAAAGATCGAGGGCGGCTCGGCGGGTTCGGTGCAGAGCGCCCGGGCCCAGGCGTAGCGCGCCGTGACCGCCGTCTCGCCATGGTCGCTGTCGGTGAAGAGGGCGACGATCTCCACATCGGCCTCGGGCGCCTCGCCGAACACCGTTCGGTAGTCCGCCACGAGGTCGCGCCGCTCCGTGACCCAGGTGCCGAGGCCCTCCGGCCCGCTTCGCACCACGAGGGTGCGGATCACGCCGGGGAAGTACGGGCTGTCGATCACGCTGCCCGCGGGGTTCGTCTCGGTCGCCCAGGCATAGCGGAGGGTCGGCACGGGATCGGGGTTGGCGAAGAGCCCTGGGTCGCCGAAGGCAAAGAAGACCGAGGCCGCGACATCCTCTGCGGCGCGACTCGCAAGGTCGGCCTCGGCCGGCAGCGTGTCGACCTGCCAGGCCCACTCCACCGTGCCGCAGCGCGCCGGATCGAGCTCCACCCGCCGCGCGAGACCGGCGGAGGCGCCCTCGGCCCTGGCCTCGATGGCGACGGCGACCTCCGGGGCATCCGGCGCCGGAACGACCTCGAACTCCGCCTCCCGCCAAATGCGGAAGATCCGCCAGGGGCTCTCCAGCGCGTCGCCCGCGCGGAAGATGGGCTCGGGGACCGGCGCGCCCGCCGTGGCCGCGGGGGCCGGCGGCTCTGGGGCGGGCGCGCAGGAGGCGAGGGCGAGGCAGAGGACCGCCCCGGGGGCGCGCCCGGTGGACGCGGGCCTAGGCCTCGCCCCGCCGCTCACTCGGGGATCACCAAGAGGTCGAGATCCCCACCGGTCTCGAAGGTGATGAGCGCGTCCGCGGCCGGGCTGTCGGCGATGGGCGGCAGATTGTCCTCCACCGTCACGGGCTGCACCAGGCCGCCCTCGCCCACCGCGCGCGTGGTCGTCCGCACCACCTGGCTGGGTGGCAGCGCCGTGCCGTCGCGGAGATGCGCCAGCATAAGGTCGAGCGCCTGGATGTAGTAGTGGTGGAGCGGGATGTAGAGCACGTCGAACCCGCCGATGCCGTTCAGAACGTCGAGATGCTGGGCGTTGGTGATCTCGACATAGGTGAGCGCGCTCGCCTCGCCCTCGACCCGAGCGTTGAGCCCGACATAGGCGCGGGAGGTGTGGTTGGGCGGCAGGATCGCGTCGGCCCGGCCGGTGACGAAGATCGCGGGCAGGCCGCCGAGATCGCCGGAGGCGAGGATGTCGTCCACGCCCTGGGCGATGCGGGTGGCGCGGGCGAGGTCCGGGCCGAGGAGGGGCTCGCCGCTCACCGGATCCGTGCCGGTGGCCAGGCCGCGGAGGCAGAGATGCCCGTCGAGGTTCTGGTCGGGTGTCGACACGCCATCGAGCTCCGGTCCGTTCGGGCCGAGATTGTTGATGAGGTTGACCCCGCCGGTGGGCGGGATGCCGTTGGAGGTGGCGAAGAGCGCGGCCTCCGACGCGTCCGCGAGCGGCGTCGGGGTGTTGTCCTCGCCGGTGGCCGCGAAGCTGTAGCCGCAGAGGTTCTCGTCCACCCCGAAGCGGCCATAGGCGTTGGCATAGGTCACGCCGATCGCCTGGGGCACGTTGATCGCCCAATGCGAGGGGGCAAGGATGTTCTGCTCCTCGAGGAAGCCGGCGGCGTTGATCGCCTCCTGCGCGGAGGCGGCCTGGGCCTCCAGCGTCTCCCCGGTGACGAGGCCGAGATCGGCCAGCGAGGTGCAGCGGTCCGGGCTCGGCGCGATGTTAAGGGGCGCGAGGGCCAGATCCGGGGAGGCCGCGGCGCAGCCGAGGAAGACGTTGAGCACCGAGTAGTAGGTGTTGAGCGACTGCGAATGATCGAGGAAGGGCTCCTGGTCGCCCTGCTGGATCGCGAAGCCCGGATCGAAGACCGGGTTCACAGTGGGCTCGGAGACCGCGATGCCGTCGATGAGGCCGAGGGTGTCCTGCTCCGCCGCGAGCACGGAGGAGCCGCCGCCGTTCGAGATGCTCGAGCCGATGACGATGGTGTTGTCCGGCGTGAGGTCGGCGTCCGGGAACTCCTGGTTGAGGACGTAGAAGGCGAACTCGATCGATGTGAGCACATTCTGCCCCCAATCGGCCTCGGGATTGAGCCGCGAATGGGCGTGCTTGAACGCGATCCGATCGGGGAACTGGGTGGTGAAGCGGGTCGCGGCCGTCTCGCTGAGGGGCGCGGTGAAGCTCGAGGCGCTGCCGGCGGTCTCGGCGTCCTCGCGGATGCCGTCGATGAGGCCCACGGTGTCCTTGGTGAGGTCGTGCGCGCCGGTGCCGGTGCCCTTGTCGGTGTAGGCGACCGCGCAGCCGTTCTTGAGGCCCCACTCGCCCGAGGTCGCGATGGCGCCGTAGACGCCGCGCGAGCCAGAGGACGGGCCGGTGACGATGCAGGCCGCGGCGGGGTCGAACGTGGCCGGCACCTGGACCATCATGGTCACGTTGGGCTGGAAGCGGTAGGCCGGGCTCACGGTGGCGCGGGTGGGCACGCCGTTGATGATCACGGTGCGGGTGCTCGCATAGGCGATCACCTCGAGGCCGCCGATGAGGCCCTCCTCCTCGGTGATCGTGCCGTCCGCGGTGACGTTCGGGCCGTAGAGCCGGCCGTAGCCGCCGCCCTCGGTGGTGTCCACGAGCGCGCGGTAGTTGTTGTAGATCGCGAGACGGCGGAGCTCGGCCGCCGTGGGGGCGGCGGGGTCGGCAAAGCCCGGCGGCGTCGCGCTGGCAAGGCCGGTGCGCCCGAGCCCCGCGGTGAGGAGATCGTCGCTCACGCCGTCATAGACGATGCTCGAGGCGATTTCCGCAATGCCGGTGGGCAGGCTCTCGAAATCCTGCGCGGCGGCGGCGAACGGCAGCAGCGCGCCGGCGAAGCACGCGGCGAGGCGCGCGGTCTGGGCTCGGGTCGTCATCTCTCTCCTCCCGGTTGGTCGTCCTGTGAGCTTTCGCGTCCTCTAAGTGGGCGTGGCCCTGGGCGAAGTATGCTGATCGGCCACCGCGTTGAAAGAAAATTGTGCACCGCCCTCCCTCGGGTCAGCGCACGGGGTTGCGAAGAAGATGTGAGTTTCCGGCGCTCTGGTGTGACCGCGCGTGTTCGCGGCTCCGGGCTAGAGGTGAGTTCGTCCCGCCGACCCAGTCCACGGGCGGATGGAGTGCAACCCTCTGGAGGCGTCCATGAGCACACGAGATCTTCGGCCCGACGGACCCGAGTTCGGCCCCGCCGCGCCCGGCCTCTTTTCCAACGCGGCCGTGGCCGATGCGGTGGAAGGCACGGACGGCGATGACCTCTTCCTTGCGGGCCCCGGCGGGCAGACCGTCTTCGGCGGGGAGATTGACTTCGACATCCTGATCTCCTCAGGCGGCTTCAACGAGGGGCTGAACGCGGTCCTCCGGATCGACGGCGAGACGGGCGCGCTCCTCGGCGAGATCCCGGTGGCGGATGTTCCGGAGGTGGAGGGCCAGCCGGGCGTGAGCCTCCTCAACGACCCGCGCGACGTGTTCCTCGACGGCCCCTTCGGCGCGCTCGGCACCAATGTGCTCATCAACACGGGCTTCGCGCCGCCCGAGGAGGGCAACGACCTCACCCTCGAATTCACCCAGGGCGGGGAGTTCGTCGGGAGCTTCGCCGAACTCGGCGAGAGCGGCGCCTTCGTCGATCCCGGCGGCGCGGTGATCGGGCCCGCGGGCGACGTTTTCGTGGGTTCGCGGGCCCAGGGCACCGTCTTCCGGTTCGACGGCGAGACCGGCGCCTTCGAGGGCTCGGACGAGGTGCCGAGCGGCGGGTTCTTCGACCCGGCGGCCATCGATTTCCCCCGCGGCTTCGTGTTCGACCCGGAGGGCAACCTCTTCATCGGCAACGGCTCCAACCCGGTGACGGGCGAGGGCGAGGACAACATCTTCCGCGTCGATGCCGAGACCCGGGAACTCGAGGTCTTCGCGGCCCCAGAGAGCGTCTCGCCGCTCGACGTGATCCTCTCGCCGGATGCCGAGACGCTGGTGGTCTCCTCGGAGTTCCCCTTCACCGGCGGCTCGCTCGCGGCCGCGGCCCCGGGTCAGGTCCTCTTCTTCGACCTGGAGACCGGGGAGGCCACGGCGGTCGACCCCGGCCTCGACGACGCGGGCGCACCGCTTCTCCTTGCCCCCCGGGGGCTCGGCTTCGCGCCGGACGGGCGGCTCTTCGCCTCGTCCACGGCCAACGGCAATCTCCTGACCTTCGACGGCGAGACCGGGGAGTTCCTCGAGGTCTTCACCCAGATCGACGGTCTCAACGGCCAGGGCTTCGCCTTCGTGCTGCCCGAGGACGTCGACGCTGCCGCGGGCGGCACCGACACGGTGAGCTTCGAGGCGATTTCGGGCGGCGTGACCGTCAGCCTCACCACCGGATTTGCAACCTTTAACCTGGAGGACGAGACAGTGCAGGACGTTCTGATTGGGATCGAAAACATCGTGGGCACGGCCGAGGCCGACGTCATCGCGGGCGGGCCCGGCGCCAACACCCTCACCGGAGGCGCGGGCGACGACGTCTTCCTGAGCGACGGCTTCGACTCGATCGACGGGGGCGAGGGCATCGACACCGTGAGCTTTGCGGGCCTGGAGGAGGGCTCGACCGGCGGCGCGTTCTCGGGCGTCATCGTCGATCTCGACGTCAACTCTGCGGGCGCCAGCGGCACGCCCTCGCAAACCGGCGGGGTCCTCGACCTGCCCCCGGCGGCGGGCGGCACCACGATCAACGACGCGGTGCTGACGGAGATCGAGAACCTCGTGGGCTCGGATTTCGACGACGGTCTCTTCGGCAACAACGAGGTGAACCTCATCGAGGGCGGCGCGGGCAACGACCTCGTGCACAGCTTCGGCGGCGCCGATCTCATCTCCGGCGGCGAGGGCACCGACACCGCGCTCTTCTCCGCCGCCGGCACCGGCGTGGCGATCGACCTCGGCGTCCAGCTCTCGGACGACGAGTTCGCCGAGGTGGCCGAGGCGTTCCTGGGCGGCACGCTGACGCCCGAGGCCGAGACGTTGAACGGCTTCGAGAACGTCACCGGCTCGGCCTTCGACGACACGATCACGGGCGATGACGGCGCCAACAGCCTCTCGGGCGGGGCGGGCGACGACCTCCTCACCGGCGACAGCCTTGGCGCCACCGCGGCGATCGAGGTCACCGTCACCAACCTCCTCCCCGAGGGCGGCACCTTTGTCACCCCGGTCTGGTTCGGCTTCCACGACGGCTCCTTCGACCTCTTCGACTTTGGCGCAGCCTCGAGCGAGGGGCTGGAGCGCCTGGCCGAGGACGGCACGCTCGAGACCATCGACGCCGAGTTTGCCGCGGCCACCGGGGATGGGGGCGTGGCCTCCGCGGTTTTCGGCTTCGAAGGCGCCGGCGGGCCGATCGACCCCGGCGAGACCGGCAGCCAGACCGTGCTTCTCGACCCCGCGCTGGTGGGCCAGGGCTTCTTCACCTGGGCGACGATGGTGATCCCGTCGAACGACGCCTTCCTCTCCTCGCCGGACGACCCGCTCCTCCTCGGCATCTTCGACGAGGCGGGCGACTTCACCGGCCCCGTCACCCTCACGATCACCGGCGACACGGTGCGCGACGCCGGGACCGAGGCCAACACCGAGGAGGAGGCCGCCTTCCTCAACCAGACCGGCCCAGACACCGGTGTGGAGGAGAACGGGGTGGTGGCGCTTCACCCAGGCTTCAACGGCTCGGTCGGCAACCCGGACGCGACCCCGGTCAACATCCTCGGCGGCACCACGGCCCCGGGTGCGGTGATCGACCCCGTGATTGGCGATTTCACGGCGAACGGCGGCGCCACGCCCCTCCTCGAGATCGTCATCGACCTCGCAAGCACCCTCGACGACACGCTGGACGGCGGGGCGGGCGACGACACGCTCGACGGCGGCGCAGGCGCGGACAGCCTGATCGGCGGCGAGGGCGCCGACCTCCTCCAGGGCGGCGCGGGCGACGACATCTTCGTCCTCCTCGGCGGCGACACGGTGGAGGGCGGCGATGGGCTCGACACGGTCGAGGTGGCGGCGGATCTCACCTCCGTCACCATCGACGCGGCCGAGGGCGGCTTCAGCGTGAGCGTGGACGGCGTGGCCGGCACGGCGCTCGTGACCGGGGTGGAGCGCATCGCGCTCGACGACGCGACCTTCGCCATCGACACCTCCGACGAGGCCGCGGATGTCTTCAACCTCTTCGCCTTCGCCTCGGGGGACTTTCCGGATCCGGGCGCGCTCGCCGGCACCGTGGCGCTCCTCGAGGAGGGCGTGACCCTCGATACGCTCGCCACCCTCCTCGCCGCCACCAACGGGCTTCTCGACACGGCGGTGGACACGTTGGAGTTCGTCGAGGACCTCTACACCGACGGCCTCGGCCGCGCGGCGGATGAGGCCGGGCTCGATTTCTGGGCGGCGCTGCTCGACGACGGCTCGGTGGAGCGGGGCGACGTGCTCCTGGCCTTCGCCCAGTCCGCCGAGGCGGAGGCGCTCTTCGAGCCCCTCACCGACGACGGGGTGCTCCTCCTCGTCTGATGCGCGGGCGGGGGCCTCCGCGCCCCTGCCATCCCCGCTCGCCTTGCCGGAGGCGCCGCCGCACGCTAGGTGCGAGAGACGCAACGCGGCAGGGAGGCCCCGAGCGGTGAGCGCCCCACACCCCCGGATCGAAAGCGCAGGCGGCCCCGTGAGAGCTGCGGTGATTGGCGCCGGGGTGGCTGGCCTCGCCGTGGCGTCCGAGCTCTCGGCCGCGGGCCTCGAGGTGGCGGTGATCGACCGGGCGGAGGGCCTCGGCCCGCGGCAATGCTCCTGGTGGGCGGGCGGCATGCTGGCCCCCTACTGCGAGCGCGAGAGCGCGGAGGAGCCCGTCCTCACCCTCGGCCGTCGTGCGGCGGAGTGGTGGGAGGCCCAGGCCGGCGGGGTCACCCGCGCGGGCACCCTCGTCCTCGCGCCGGGTCGGGACCGGGCGGAGCTGCGCCGCTTCGCCCGCCGCACGGTGGGGCATGAGAGCCTGGACGCGGACGGCATCGCCGGGCTCGAGCCCGATCTCGCGGGCCGCTTCCGGGAGGGGCTCGTGTTCCCCGACGAAGCGCATCTCGACCCGCGCGCGAGCCTCGCGGCCCTCTCCGAGCGGCTGCGGGCGCGCGGCGTTTCCATCGCCTACGGCACGGCAACGCCCCCGGAGGCGGATCTTGTGGTCGATTGCACCGGGATCGCGGCGGCGACCCGGCTGCCGGGCCTCCGCGGGGTGAAGGGCGAGATGCTCGTGATCCGCAGCGAGGAGGTTCGGCTCTCGCGCCCGGTGCGGCTTCTCCACCCGCGCCACCCCCTCTACATCGTGCCGCGCGAGGGCGGGCTCTTCATGCTGGGCGCCACCATGGTCGAGACGGCGGACCGGGAGCGGATCACCGCCCGCGCCATGCTCGAGCTTCTGGGCACAGCCTACGCCCTCCATCCCGCCTTCGCCGAGGCCGAGGTGGTGGAGATCGGCGTGGATCTCCGTCCCGCCTTCGCCGACAATCTGCCGCGGGTGCTGGTGCGCGACGGGCGGATCCATGTGAACGGCCTCTACCGCCACGGCTTTCTCCTGGCGCCCGCGATGGCGCAGGAGGCCGTGGCCCGGGCGCGCGAGATGGTGGCGGAGCGGGCCTGATGCGCATCCTCCTCAACGGCACCGAGACGGCGGTGACGGCGCTCCGGCTCGACGACGCGCTGGCCGAGCTCGGCTATGGCGGCGCGCATGTCGCGACGGCCGTGAACGGCGCCTTCGTGCCGCGGGACGCACGGGCGCGCACCCAGCTGGTCGAGGGCGACCGGCTCGAGGTCGTGGCGCCCTTGCAGGGGGGCTGAGGGATGCTCCGCCTCTACGACCGCGCGCTCGAGAGCCGGCTCCTGCTCGGCACCGCGCTCTTCCCATCGCCGGCGATCCTGGCAGAGGCGGTGCGCGCGTCGGGCACCGCCATGGTCACCGTCTCGCTCCGGCGCGAGGCGGCGGAGGCGCAGGCGGGCCAGGCCTTCTGGGAGCTCATCCGGGAGCTCGGCGTCGCGGTTCTGCCCAACACCGCCGGCTGCCACACGGTGAAGGAGGCCGTCACCACCGCCTATATGGCGCGCGAGGTGTTCGGCACGCCGGCCATCAAGCTCGAGGTGATCGGGGAGGACGACACTCTGCAGCCCGACCTCTTCGGCCTCGTCGAAGCGGCGCGGGTGCTCGCGGAGGACGGGTTCGAGGTCTATCCCTACACGACGGAGGACCTGGTGGCGGCCGAGCGGCTCGTCGAGGCCGGCTGCCGGGTGCTCATGCCCTGGGGCGCGCCGATCGGCTCGGGCCTCGGCCTCGCCAACCCCACGGGCCTCCGCCGGATGCGGGGGCATTTCCCGGAGGTGGCGATGATCGTCGACGCCGGGATCGGCCTCCCCTCCCACGCCGCGGCGGCGATGGAGATGGGGATGGACGGCGTCCTCCTCAACACCGCCGTCGCCAAGGCCGGAGATCCGGTGGCGATGGCCCGGGCCATGGCCGCCGCGGTCGAGGCCGGGCGCCTTGCGGCCGAGGCCGGCCCCATGGAGCCGCGGGAGATGGCCACGCCCTCCACCCCCGTCATGGGCAAGGCGTTCCTGACGTGAACCTCGACCGTTTTTATCCGATCTGGGACGGGGAGGCGTGGTTCCGCCGGCTCCTGCCGCTCGGCGTGCGCCTCGTCCAGCTCCGGGTGAAGGACCGGCCCGTACCCGAGCTCCGCGCCGAGATCCGGGCAGCCCGGGATCTCTGCGCGGCCCATGGGGCGCAGCTCATCGTCAACGACCATTGGCAACTGGCGCTCGAGGAGGGGTGCGACTTCGTCCATCTCGGCCAGGAGGATTTGGACACGGCCGACCTCCCCGCCATCCGGCGCGCGGGGATCCGGCTCGGCCTCAGCACCCACGACCATGCGGAGCTCGACCGGGCGCTGGCGCTCGCGCCGGCCTATGTCGCCCTCGGCCCCGTCTACCACACCCAGCTCAAGGCCATGCGCTGGGCGCCCCAGGGGCTCGACCGGATCACCGAGTGGAAGCGGCTGGTCGGTGCCGTTCCGCTCGTCGCCATCGGCGGCTTCACCGTGGAGCGCGCGGCCGGCGCCTTCGCGGCGGGGGCGGACATCGTCTCCGTGGTCACCGACATCACCCGCAACCCGGACCCCGAGGCGCGCACCCGCGCCTGGATCGCCGCGACCCGCGCTGAGGAGACCCCATGAGCGCCACCGACTACGGCTCCCCCATCTTCGCCGCCTGGCGCGCCGCGGCGCCGGACTGGGCGGCCTACACGCGCCACCGCTTTGTCGAGGGCCTGGGCGACGGCACGCTGCCGCGCGATGCGTTCCTGGGCTATCTCGTTCAGGACTATCTCTTCCTCGTGCATTTTTCCCGGGCTTGGGCGCTGGGTGTGGTGAAGGCCGAGACGGTGGCCGAGATGCGGGCCTGCGCCGAGACCGTGAACGCGCTCATCGGCCACGAGATGGCGCTCCACATCCGCACCTGCGCTGCGGCCGGCATCCCGGAGGCCGAGCTCGAGGCGGCGCGGGAGCTGCCGGCCAACATCGCCTACACCCGCTATGTGCTCGATGCCGGGCAGTCCGGCGATTTCCTGGATCTTCTGGCCGCGTTGGCGCCTTGCGTCTTCGGCTATGGGGAGATCGGCGCGCGCCTCAAGGCGGAGGCGAGCTCGGAGACCTATGCCGATTGGATCGGCACCTATGCGGGCCCGCCCTATCAGGAGGTCTGCACCGCGGTGGCGGGGCTCATCGAGGCCGCCGCCCTCCGGCGCCTCGGCCCCGACGCTCAGGCGAGCGCCCGCTGGGCGCGGCTCGTGGACCGTTTCGCGACCGCCACGCGCCTCGAGGTCGATTTCTGGGAGATGGGGCTCGCCGCGCCGCGCCGATCCCCCTGATCGCCGTCAGCCGCGGGTGAGCGGGAAGAGCGCGTCGAGCACCCGACGGCCGCGCTCGGACAGGCGGTTGAGCGCGTCGGCGGATTCGTCGAGTTGGGCGGCGAGCCGACCCATATCGCCCGTGTAGACGGCGTCCTCGACCCGGTCGTACGCCGCCGAGGTGAGGTCGAGAAGATCGGTCACATCCGCGTCGAGCTCGGCGCCCATGGCGTTGGCGGTGACGTCGGCGTCGAGGGTCACGAGCCAGAACCGGGCAATGGCGAGCTCGGAGAGCATGACGGCGGCCGCCTGGCGCATTTCGCTGCGGTCGTTGCGCGACCGGGCGATGTTGAAATCGCTCTGGGCGTCGAGGGTGTGGAGGATCGCCGTGCGGGCGCGGAGCGCGTTCTCCCGGATCGTGATGCCCTCGTCGACCGTTTGGGCCGGGGCGGGGTGGGTGGCGAGAGCGGCGGCGAAGGCGGCGGCGAGGGCGATGGTGGCACGGCGCATGACAGTCCCCTAATCTTGGATTTGACGGTGCCATGGGTGTAGCATGCGGCCATCGCTCTGAGGAGGGGCCGCCCGTGCGCCCGCGCCTCAACTGTCGTCTTCGAGGAGCTCCACGGGCGGATCCTCAGGGGGCGCGAAATCCGGCGGGAAAGGCGCCCAGGCGTTGCCCGAGAGGCCGAGCTCGTAGCCGAGCTCGTAGAGCCCGCGCATGTAGACGGGGTCGAACAGCTCGGTCGCCTCCCCCGCAAAGTCCCGCGGGATGGAGATGATGTTGAGGTCGATGTCGTCGCGCTGGGCGACCGCGAGGATCCGGTAGATGTCGCCCGTACCCGAGCCCCCGATGAGCGACGAGGCCGCCTTGCCCGCAATCGAAAAGATGCGCGGTCGCACCGGATCGTAGGCCTTCGAGATCTTGTTGTTCATGATCACATAGGCCGCGCGGTTTACCGAGAGGTCGCCGAGCCCTGCGTCGAGATCGGCGCTGCGCAGGCCCGGGCTGTAGAGCATCACCTGCTGGGTGGCGCCGCCATCCACATGCATCTCGTCATAGCGCCGGCCGCCGGCCTCGACAGGGATGAGCACCGGCGGAAAGGCCGCGGGAATGGCGGAGGAGGCCTGGATCACGTCGTGGATCAGGCGCTTCGCGCTCGGATGCCCGCTCGCCGCGATCCCGCCGATGTTCCAGATCACGGGCCGCGAGGCGTCGATGTTCGTCGTGCCGATGAGCAGGATCCGCCCGTCGCGATAGCCCTGCGCGATCTTCTCCACCACCGCGTCGGTCAGATAGCGCTCGATGAGCCGGCGGTAGCCCGAGGTGTCGAGGAGGGCCGTGCCGCCCGTGAGCCCGGCGAAGATGGTGCGGATCACCAGGTCCTTGCTCTCGTAGGTCGTGTAAATCTCTCGGAGCGTCGCGTCGTAGTCGGGCCCCAGAAAGGCGAAGATCGCGATGATGGCCCCGGTGGAGACCCCGCTCACGGTCTCGAAGACCGGGCGGTCGCCCCGCTCGGTCCAGCCCGCGAGGAGGCCCGCGCCGAACGCCCCGTCCGGCCCGCCGCCCGAAAGCGCGAGGCTCGTGCGCGTGACCGTGGCGCCGGCCGCGATCTCCCGGGCGTAGTGCTCGCGGAGGATCTGGGTTCGCAGCTCGACGAGGCGCTGGACGTCCTCGGGCGCGACCCCGTCGCCCCACAGTCGGAGAAAGGCGCCCTCGATGCCGTAGGGCCGGGCGTCGTGCAGCCGGTCCTCTGGCACCGGAGCCCGCACGAGGACGGTGGTGCAGGCGGCGAGGCCTGCGAGGAGGACGGCCGCGCCCAGCGCGCGGCGGGCCCGGGATCGGACGCTCTGGGCGGCGGCGGTGGCAGCGGTCATCTCGGGCTCCTTGCGGATCGGTCCAGCTCAGACCCGAGCTTATGCGAGATCGCTGGGATGGGCGCAAGAACGCCCTGGGGCGTCAGGTTGCGTCGTGCAGGATGATGCCGAGCGTCAGGCGCTCGCCGGCGCGGAGCCGGCTCACGCCGTGGCGCTGGGTGAGGCGGAAGACCCCCCGGGCGCCCCAGGCCGGCCGGTGATGGACCGCGAAGGCCACCGCATGGCCCTGGGCGAGCGGCACCACCTCGGCCCGGCTCTGGCGCCGCGGCCGCTGCACGGTGAGGACGAACTCCCCGCCCTCGAAATCGCCGGGGTCGGAGAGCAGGACGACGGCCTGGATGGGAAAGCTCACGGCGCCGTAGAGGTCCTGGTGCAGGCAGTTGTGGTCTCCCTCCCGGTAGCGGAGGAGGAGGGGGGTCGGCCGGGTTTGGCCGGCCCGGTGGCAGAGCGCGCGATACGCTGCATGGGTCTCGGGATACGTCTCCCCGGTGCCGAGGGCCGCGGCCCAGGCCAGCGCGACGGGCCGAAGGCGGCGGTAGAGATCGGCGCGGAGCGCGGCGACCGGCTCGGGCAGGGGGTCGGCGAAGTACTTGTACTCTCCCTGGCCGAAGCCGTGGCGCGCCATGTCGATCGTGTTGCGGAAGCGCGCGTCGTCATCGTAGAGCGCCACGAGCCGCGCGCAGTCCTCCGGCGCGAGCACGGGGCCGAGATCGGCGTGTCCATGGGCGTCGAGCGCGTCGGGGGCGAGGGCGGGGAGGTGGGGCATCTGGGTCTCCTCTGGCGTCGGTGCGGCCAAACTGGGCCGTTTCGCCGCCGGCAGCCACCCGCATCCTGCGCTCGCGGGCGATTTGGTGTTAGGCTGGAGGTTCAACGACATCAGAACGCAAAGTTCGGGAGGAAACGACATGATCACGCCGGAGGAACTGATCGATCTCTGCGGCATCACGCGCGAGGAGCTGGCCGCCATCGCCGAGCACGAGCATCTGCCGGAAGTCGCGGCCGCGGCGCTGGCCGACTATCTCATGCATCTGCCGCGGGGGCCGGCCATGGTGCGGAGCATGATCCGCGACGATCTGCGGGACGCGATCCGACGGGGAGACAAGGTCCGGGCCCGGGAGCTCTTGCTCGCGCTCAACCACTTCGTGACCGAGCATCCCGAGTGCCGCGATCTCGGCTGAGGGCCGTCCAGTGCGTGCATCCCGGCCGGTCCTGAGTTAAGGAGGCCCATGGCCGAGAACACGCATGCGGGGCAGGGTCGGGGCGAGGGGGCGAGCACGCGTGGGATCGCCTTTATCCTGGTCGCCGTCTTCTGCATGTCGGTCAACGACATGACGATCAAGATCCTGTCGGGCGACTATCCGCTGCACCAGATGGTGTTCGTGCGCTCGGCCATCGGCATCTGCTTCAGCCTCGCGATCCTCCAGGCCGAGGGGGGCGTGCGGCAGCTCAAGACCGATCGGCCCGGCCTCCATGTGCTGCGCGGGCTTCTGATCGTGATCGCCAACATGGCGTTCTTCGCCGCCCTCGCGGCGCTGCCCCTGGCCACCGCGACGGCGCTGTTCTTCGTGGCGCCGCTCCTGATCACGCTCCTTTCCGTGCCGTTCCTCGGAGAGACGGTGGGCCCCAGGCGGATGGCGGCGGTGATCGTCGGCTTTCTCGGCGTCCTCGTCATGCAAAGGCCCTGGGCCGAGCCCGGAGAGGTGGGGCGTCTCGTGCTGGTCCTGCCCCTCGTCGCGGCGCTGGCATATGCCTCGATGCAGGTGCTGACCCGGCGGCTGAGGGCGAGCGCCCTGGCCTCGGTGATGGCGATCTACATTCAGGGCATGTTTCTCATCGTCGGCGCGCTCTTCTGGCTGGTGGCGGGCGACGGGCGCTTTGCCGAAGGGCTGGAGAGCGAGAGCCTCATCTTCCTCCTCCGCGCCTGGGTGTGGCCGACGGCGGAGGACTGGCCTCTCTTCCTCCTCATCGGGCTCATGTCGGCGGTGATCGGGTATTCGATCTCGGAGGCCTACCGCTCGGCCGACGCGGCCGCGGTGGCACCATTCGAGTATCTCGCGCTCGCCATGGCGATCTTCTGGGGCTGGGCGGTGTTCGGCGAGCTGCCCGGGCCGGAGGTGATGGCCGGCATCGCGCTGGTGGCGGGGGCGGGGCTTTACGTCTTTCTCCGCGAGGGGCGCAGGGGCGCGCCGCGCCGGCCGCATCCGAGGCTTCGGCGATGAGCTTGCCTGCGGTTCTCGCGCGCCTTCGCCTGCCGGTGATCGGGGCCCCCATGTTCCTGGTCTCGGGCCCAGAGCTCGTGATCGCGCAGTGCAAGGCCGGCATCGTTGGCGCCTTCCCGGCCCTCAATGCGCGGGAGGAGGCGGGCGAGCCGGTCGCGCTCGAGGTCTGGCTGGCAGAGATCACCGAGGCGCTGGCCGCCCATGACCGGGCCCATCCGGAGCGCCCGGCGGCGCCCTTCGCGGTCAACCAGATCGTCCACCGCTCCAACACCCGTCTCGAGCGCGATGTGGAGATCTGTGCGAAGTGGAAGGTGCCGATCTGGATCACCTCGCTGGGCGCCCGCCCGGAGGTGTTCGACGCGGCGCGCGGCGCCGGCGCTCTCTGCTTCCACGACGTGATCCACGATGCGCACGCGCGCAAGGCCATCGATAAGGGGGCGAGCGGGCTCGTGGCCGTCGCCGCCGGCGCGGGCGGGCATGGCGGCCGGCTCTCGCCCTTCGCCCTCGTCGCCGAGATCCGCCGCTGGTTCGAGGGCCCGCTCGCCCTCTCGGGCGCCATCGCGACTGGCGGCGCGGTGCTGGCCGCCGAGGCCATGGGCGCCGCCCTCGCCTATATCGGCTCGGCCTTCATCGCCACCGACGAGGCCCGCGCGCAGCACGCCTACAAGCGCATGATCGTCGAGGGGTCGGCGGCGGATATCGTGATGACCGACCGCTTCACCGGGGTGCCGGGAAACTACCTGGCCCCCTCCATCCGCGCTCAGGGGATCGACCCGGAGCGGCTCTCGGAAACCGGGGCCCAGGCGCTCGATCTCGGCGGCGGTGCGGGGGCCAAAGCGTGGCGCGACATCTGGGGCGCGGGCCAGGGCATCGGGGCCGTGGAGGCGGTGCGCCCGGCGGCCGAGCTGGTGGACCGGCTGGAGCGGGGCTATCTGCGCGCGCGTGAACGCGTGCGGCTGCCCTGATTCCCATCGGAATGCAACCCCACGCGTCCGGGAGGCCGGGCAGACGCCCCTCCGTGTCCATTTTGGGCCGCGATGGGACGCTTATGTCCTCAATTCGACCAGAATCATGGGGTCAATCTCGATGCTGGACTTGCCCGCCGGTTAAATTTCGCTTAGTACACGTATAGCGGGTGTCACGTTCACAAGGCCGGGGAATCAGAAGGTTCGCGCGATCCGTGCCGAAGGGCATGGCCGGCGTTCGGTCGTGATCAGGACTTTAAGGTCGTGCGGAGGGTGCATGTTCCGTTGGAAGTCGATGGTCAGTTTTCTACGGTGCGAGCGCGGGGCCGCCGCGGGCGCCGAATTCGTGATGACGCTTCCGCTCACGCTCGGGGTGCTGGTGCTGGCGACCGAATATGGCGAGGGGCTCATCACGCGTGAGATTTTCGACAGCGCGTTGCGCGACGCCACCCGGGTTCTGTCGCGCGCGCCGATGGATGTTAACGTATCGGGAGAGCCGGTGTTCTATCCTCACTTTCTGAATGTGGCGGAGGAGATCATTGCGGCGCGGACCGGCCGGAGCCTCGCGAACGACGAGGTCCAGTTTTCCGCCCGGCTGTTCGTTGTGGACGACTCGGCCAATCCCACCCGGACCGGCGTCATCTTGATCGAGACGGAGGCTCGGATCATCGCGGATTTAGGGCTCCTGTCGTGGCTGCAGCAATACGTTGGCACTCCCATTCAAGACATTCGGCAGGGCCTCGGCATGTCGGCGATCGACCGCGCCCGGTGGGTGGGCGAGAACGCGCCGGGCACCATCCCCTGCAGCCAGGCGCGGCGGACCGCGCTGCTTTGCGGAGGGCCGACGTGATGAACCGGGTGCTGTCCGACTATCTCCGCGACGAGCGCGGCGCCGTCACGATCGACTTCGTGGTGACCTTCCTGCCGGTGCTCGTCTTCGTGGTGACGGTCTGCGAGATCGCGATCGCCTACTATTTCACCTCCGCCGCGCAGAAAAGCGCGCAACTCGCGGCCCGCCTCGCGGCGTCGCGGCCCCCGGTTCACACCGGCGTGCCGACGGAGAACGTGCTGAACCCGACCTTCGGCGACGTGGGCGACAGCTGTTACCATCCGGCGGGAGACCCGTGCGTCGACCCGGGCGTGAGCTGGGTGTGCGACGGCGACGGCAGCCCGTTCCCGGCGGAGTGCGACGAGGCGGCGCTGGGTGCGATCGTGACGGAGGTGCAGCGTCTCTACCCCACCCTCCAGATCGACGATGTGGCGATCGGCTACGTGTATCGCCGGCTCGGCACGGCGGGCGGGGCGTTCGTTCCGGAGGTTCAGGTCGAGGTGCGACCGCAGACGCCGCCGGTCAACTTCATCAGTTTGATGGGCTTTATCGGAATGCGGCCGGCGACGGCCAGCGTGCTGGGTGAGGACCTGGGATGACGGGTCGAGCGACAGGGGTTGGGTGCGGATCGCCCGGATCCGAAAGATCTGCAGCAAATGATATCTGGGAGACTGTCATGATGATCGAGAGCGGCCGGGTCGGGGATCCGGCGATGAAGGCCGGGCTCCGCCAGGCGGGTCGGCAGCGTTCGGCGGCTGGGCTCTTTGTGTCCGAGACCAAGGGCGGCATGACGATCTACATGCTCATCATGTCGATCCTCTTGTTCGGCCTCCTCGGGCTCGTGGTGGACAGCTCGCGCACCTATGTCGCCCATTCCAACGCGCAGAACTACATCGACCACATGGTCCTCGCGGCGGCCAACGAGCTCGACGGCGAGCCCGGCGCCCGCGCGCGGGCGATGGAGATCATCAACTCCACGCTCCTCGACAAGAAGTCCTCGATCATCATGGGCGAGGACGACGATTTCGGGATCTCCAGCGTCTTCTTCCTCTCCGGCCCGCCGGATACGACGACGAGCCGGCTCGACTATACCGACTTCCAGCATCTGGAGGTGACGGACGCGGACGGGTCGCCCGAGCGGCAGGACGAGCTGGCCACGCACATTCTCGTGGTGAGCGACGCGCGCGAGGTGCCCTGGGGTCCCCTCGGCCTCATGCTGGCCGGCACCGGCGCGATCACCGACGAGAGCAAGAAGAACTTCAAGTTCCGCAACTGGGCGGCCGCGCGGCTGGTCGAGCGCTCCTGCGTCTCGCCGCTCCTCACGGTTGTCATCCCGTCGGGCTCGGACCCCTCGACCTTCGTGCCCGGCTCCCAGATGCGGCTCTCCAAGAACCGCGACGGCGAGTGGTCCTTCGGCGAGTATGGCGTGGTGAGCGACATTCCGGACGATGTCGGCGCGACCTGCAGCGCTTTCACCGGCAGCGACGCGCTCGAGTGCCTCCTCGCGCTCGACGAGCGGCTCACGCAGTGCGGCTCTGAGGAGGTCTCCTTCGAGGGCGACCCGATGCTGACGCAGACCATCATCGGCACCGATGGGACGCAGTACACGGTGGAGACCGACGCCTATCAACTCCATCAGGGCTTGAACACCCGCTTCGGCATCTTCGACCAGGCGTTCGGCGGCTATGTCAACTCGACCAACGTCAGCGCCGACACGAACCACATCGACGGCTCGAACCGGCTGTGTAACGGCGACATCGACACCGCGACGTCGCTTTCGGTGCAGGCGCTGCCCGAGTCGGCCTGCATCGACCGCAACGACTGCAGCTTCGTGAACGGTGCGGTGACCCTCGACGAGCTCAACCTCTTCTGGGATCGGCTCGGCCAGGGCTCGCTTCCGCCGGTGGACTTCAAGGGCGAGCCGTTCGAGACCCGCTACGACGTCTACCTCCACATGATCGCCATCGGGCTCGTCGACCCGGCGACCGGCTCGCCGAGCGGCCCGATGGCGGCCTGCCACCCGGTGCTCGGCCCCACGGACACCACGCCCAACCGTCGCGCGATCCCGGTCGCCCTCGTCGAAGAGGATGCGAGTATGACCGGGGTCACGCAGTCGGATGTCGAGGTCGCGGCCTATGCGACGGTGTTTCTCACCGAGGCGGTGACCCCGGTCACCCCCGGCTACGTCGCCGATTTCGACGGGATGGTCGACGTCACGCCGGAGGACGGGGTCGACAACCCGATCCAGATGTTGGGCGGCGACGTGGTGAGCTCGGTCCAGGGTCCGGTGACCACCGGCAGCCCGCGCTACTACGACCCTTACGCTCAGTACGGCATGACGGTGCTGGCCCTGGCGGATCACACGGGCAGCCGCGGCTTCAACCACCCGATGTTGTACGACACCCGCGACGAGGAGGGCGAGGATCCGGATCTCACCTCGACCGCGTTCGGCAACGTGCTCATCATCGACGAGATGGACAACGCGACGAACCCGGACGACCACGCCCAAGGCGGCATGCTGATCTTCCAGTTCGACGTGCCCACGATCGTGCACAACTTCCACTTCTTCGACGGTGAGGAGCACGACAACACGGTCCGGGTCTACAAGGACAAGATCGACCTCACCAACATCGACACCTGGACCGACTCCGATGAGCTGATCGCCGCCTATGGCGAAGGCGATGTGGTGCTGGACGTGCCGGTGATCGGCGACCACGCGCACCGCCGCTTCGAGGTCGACACCCATCCGGATTACCTCGCGGCGATCTCCGCCGAGGGGGACGGTGGTTCGCTCGAGGCGGGGGAGAGCCTGCTCTCGGAAGGTGTGCAGACCGTGATCTATCACATGACCGGCTCGGGCGCGATCGACCAGATCGAGTTCGAGAACGCGCTCACGCCCGGCGGCACCGATCCGTCGGACGAGAACGCGAACCGGCCGGACGACATGGTGATCGAGTTTCTGGACATCTTCCAGGCCGACCACCGCTCGAAGAACGCCTACCCGGTCATCACCAACTGACGGCGCCGGCCCGCTGGGCCGGCCACCCACGCTCGAGACCGCCGGCGGCCCTTGGCCCCGGCGGTTTTTCCGTTCGTCAGAGGTAACTTGTCCAACCACCCCGTCGGGCGGCCTTGATCCGCGCAAACCACCGCGTGGGCCAGAACAGCGCGGCCATGGCCACGATCCACACTCCCCAGACCACCGAGAGCGGCCACTCCGGCGTGGAGGGCTTGGGCGGCGGGCCGAGCGCGTCCGGACCCCAGACGACCGCGGCCGCGAGCAGCCCGGCGGCGCGGAGGGCGTAGAGATGGAGGACGTAGAAGAAGAGGGGCGCGCGACCGAGCGTGGCGAGCCAGCGGGCCGCGGCGCCCAGGGGGCGGAGGGCGAAAAGCGCGAGGAGAAGGAGCACGGGGCCGAGCGTCATCAGAAGAAAGGCGGGCGAGGGCGGATACTTCTCGGCGTTGAAGAAGGCGAGGGCGGAACGCGCGTCCGCCCCGCCGGCCCAGGGAACGGGATCGCCGAGCCCGGCGAGGCGGAGCGCTGCGAACCCGGCTATGGCCGCGAGGCCGATGGCCAGGAGCCGCGCGGCCCGCCGGCGCGGTGTCGCGTCGAGCGCGGGGGCGAGCGCGACGCCGAGGGCCATCACCGCGGTCCAGGGCAGGACAGCGTAGGACACGAAGAGGACGTCGCCGTCGCCCCAGACGATCCGCCCCCCTCCCGTGAGGAGCAGAAGGTCGATCTCCGGCGGGCCCGGGAGCACCGGCCCAGAGGCGAGGGAGCCCGCCGCCGCCAGCCCGACGAGCCCCGCCGTGGCCGCCAGGACAAGCGGCCGCGACAGCCGAATGAGGGCGGCCATGAGGATCATGGACCAGCCGATCGCCCAGATCACTTGGAGGAGGACAAGGCTCCGCGTTGGGTCCGGGATCCATCCGAACGTGACCACGGTGAGCTCGAGCGCCACCAGGAGCGCGCCGCGAAGCGCGAGATAGCGCGAGAGGTCGGGGCCCGGGAGCTCCCGCGCCTTGAGCGCCGCCGACAGACCCGCGAGCAGGAGGAACCCCGGCGCGCAAAGATGGGTGACCCATCGCGTGGCGAAGAGGGCGGGCGTGGTCTCCGCGAGATCCGTCGGGCTGGGCGCCAGTCCGAAGAAGAAGCTGCGGGTGTGATCGAGCGCCATGAGCGCCAGGATGATGCCGCGGACGATGTCGATCTCGGCCAGGCGCTCGGGGCGCGGAGCCGGGCCTGCGTGGGTCATGGCGGCACTCCCTGGGCCAGAACGGTCGCGCCGGAAGGTAGCATGTCGGCCGCCATTCCGGAGATGACCCCGGCGCGCATCTGCGCTAAGCTCACGATGTCCATGAGGGAGGCGGCATGCGACCGGTCTGGGCAGGGATGGCGGCGCTGCTGGCGACCGCCGCGATGGCCGAGGACGAGGCCACGGCGCCCGGCGTGCCGGATCCTCGGGCGATGGTCGAGGCCTCGGCCAGCTTCCTCGCCAGCCGCGAGGCGATGGCCTTCCGCTGGTTCGTGAGCTTCGACGAGGTGATCGACGGGCGGGAGAAGATCACCTATCTCCGCAGCGGCGAGAACCTGCTGGTCCGCGGTGTCGGCTTCACCTCCCACACCGAGCGGGGCCACACGCTCCGCGATTACTATTTCGACGGGGCGACGGTGACGATCACCTCGCCCAACGAGGACTTCTACGCGAGCGCGTCCTTCTCCGGGAGCTTCGACGAACTGGTGGCGGCCATCGAGGCCCGCACGGCGGCCCGCATTCCGATCTGGGTGATGATGAGCGAGGGGCTGGCGGAGCGTCTGGTGTCTGGGATCGAGCACGCCGCCTATCTCGGCGAGACGCTGATCGCGGGGCAGCCTGCGCATCATCTGGCGTTCACAACGGATGACGAAGACTGGCAGATCTGGATCGCGCGGGACGAGGCCGAGCCCCTGCCGCTCATGATCGTGGGCACCGACACGCGGGTGCAAGGCTGGCCGCAATATCGCGCCTATTTCCTGGACTGGAACCTGGAGCCGGACCGCGACCCGGCGCAATTCGTCTTTGTGCCGGAGGAGGACGACCGCCCGGTGGCGATGCCGGCGCTGACGGGGCCTCTCGCGGCCGACGGGCGACCGGAGTGAGGAGGGGCGGATGAGGCGTTGGCTCTGCGCGCTCGTCGTGGCAGCGGTGGCCTTCGGGCCGGCACCGGAGAGCGTGGTGACGCTCAGCCTCTCGGTCGGGGAGGCGGAGGCGCGGCCCGGAGGACGCGGCGGCGGCTTTCGCGGGGGCCACAGCGTCCGCCCCCGCGGCGCGCGGCCCCGTCCTGCGGCCAGGCCCCGTCCTGCGGCCAGGCCGCGCCCTGCCGCCAAGCCCCGCCCTGCCACGCGGCCGAGCCCCACAACCCGGCCCAATCGGCCGATCGCGGCGGTCCGCCCCGGCCACCGCCCGGGTGCCCGGCCCCCCGGCGCGCGCCCGCCGGGCAACCGCCCGGGAGTACGGCCCCCCGGCAACCGCCCGGGAGTACGGCCCCCCGGCAACCGCCCGGGCGCGCGGCCACCGGTCCGCCCCAGGCCGCCCCTCGCCGGGCGGCCCCCCGGCTGGCGTCCGCCCGGCCGCCCCCCCGGCTGGCGCCCGCCCCCCAGGCGCCCC
>CAYXPI010000020.1:0-29559 GCA_964467005.1 uncultured Limibaculum sp.
CGAGCCGGACCTACGACCTGGCGCCCTCGGAGATCGAGGGCTGGGTCGAGGACGCCGAGAAGGGCATGGAGAACGCCCTGTAGGCGAACCCGCTCGATGGTCGCCAGCAGTGTGAGACGCAGCTCAAGGATCTCCCGGAGGCCTATGGCGAGGCGATGCTGGAGCTCCGTGCTGAAAGAATGGAGAAGGGCCTCCTCGCCGAGCCGACCATCGGTGGTGCGGACGACGTGGCCGCGCGCATGGGCATCGCCGCGACCCACCAGATCGCTGGAATGGACGGGGATGCCACTCGGGTCCGCCGGTCATCGCGGCGGGCGGCTGGATCTCATTCGAGATGCGTCGGATCCGGTCGCTCGCGCCGCGGGGCCAAGGCCGGGCTCGTCGGCCGCGCCGCCGCCGGCGACCCCCGCGCGCCCCGCCGGTCCCGCATCTGCGATCCAACGCCAATGCGGGCGACGATCGGGACGACGCCCGCGACGGCCGCCGGGTGAACCCGGGCCCAGGGCCGCCGTCACGGGATAGGCCGAGAGCGTAACCGCGCCCACGGGCGTGAGCGCCGGCGGCCCGCCCAGCCGACCGATCAGCGTGGTCCGCGGCGAACCGCGGTGTTGCCTGCGGGTCCGACGACCGCGGCCCCGCAGCCGCGGGGGCCGCAGCCGCGCGCGCCGGCGGCCGTGTTGCCGCGAGGTCCGGTGACCGTGCCGGCCGCCCCGCAGCCGCGGGGGCCGCAGCCGCGCGCGCCGGTGGCGCTGCCCCCATAGGCGCCGGTTGCCGTGCCGGTCGCCCCACACCGCCAGCCGACACAGCCGGTGGTGCGGGTCGCGGTCCCGCCATGGGTGCCGACCACCGTGGTCGTCCGGGCGACCGGGGCGCGGTAGGCCGGATAGCTCGCCCAGCGGCCGTACCAGGGATAGCCGACATAGTAGCGGTCCCAGTAGGCGCGGCTGTAGGTGACCACCCCGACGCCGACCGCAGTGGCGGCCGCCGCGGTCACCACGACCGTTGTGCCGTTGTAGGAGATCTTCAGAAAGGACGCGGACACCCAGCCGCGATAGGTGCCGTGGGCGATGTCGCACCACGAATAGTCCGCCACGCAGCCATAGGTCGCCACTCTCGCGCCGGCGGGGACGACCGTCACCACCGGGTAGGTGGTGGCCGGGCCGGCACGCAGATTGACGTTGGCCGTCGTGACCGAGGCGGTGGCCGCGTGGGCGGGGCCGGTGACGAAGGCGGCGAGGGCGAGCATCCAAAGGGCGCAGGCGATGATCCGCAAAGAGCGTTGCATGGTCCAGGTCCTCGTGTTGGGCGCCGTCGGGAAGGTGACGCGCATGTGAGCGGTTGGTGCGGGCGGCGGTGCGAGGCCGACGCCCGAAGCGGTTCCGTGTCGACGACTTCTACGCGCTTGCGTGGCCGAGGTCTCGTGACGAAGCGTAACAGTTTGTCTCGGCCGCACGCCTCGCCTCCTCAGAAGCGCGCGCCGAGCGTGAGCGTGGCGGAGAGCTGCCCCCCCTCGGCCGCGCCGACGCCCAGAGTGAGGGGGCCGAGGCTCGTCTCCAGCCCGGCGAAGACGGACCCCGCGAAGAAGCTCGCCTCCCCGCCGACATCGTCCCACCCCTCGTAGGCGCCGCCGTATTCGAGGCTGCCGCCGAAGAACGCCTCCTTGCCGAAGAGCTGATCGTAGGCGAAGCGGCGATAGTAGCGGAGGCCCGCGACGCCGACGACCTGTCCGACCAGCTCGTTCTCGTCGAACCCCGAGAGCCGCTGGAAGCCGCCAATGAAGTTCGGGCTGAAATCGTCGCCGTCGATCGCGCCGTTGAGGATGGCGAAGGGCGAGAGCGTGTTTCGCCCGAAGGAGAACGCGCCGACGGCGTCGAACTCCACCTGATCGGCGGAGGCGCCGTCCAGCAGGTCGAAGTCGAGGGCGGCGCTCAGCTGGACCCCGCGGGTCGGCAGATCCGGGTCGTCGAGGGTGTCGTAGTCGAAGAGCAGGCTGAACGGCACGGTGTCGCGCACCACGCGCCTCTCCCCGAGGAGCGCCGCGAGGCCGCTCTCCACCTCCGAGGTCTCGCGGCGATAGCCGAGACCGAGCCCCACGGCGCCCCAGTTGCCGGGCGTCCAGAGCGCCTCGAGAACGGCGGCGGTCAGGCTCACCTCCACGTCCGAGACCGGGGTGTCGGGCCCGGCGAACAGCGTGCCCGTCGTGCGGAAATAGGTGATGCCGGGGCGCAGGAAGACGGTCTGCGCGAAGTCGAGCGGCTGTTCGAAGCGCAGACGGACGCCGTCGGTCCGGCCGATGGCCCCGTCGAGGTCGAGCCGACCGCCGAGCGGGTTGAGATCCGTCACGCCGACACCGAGCGCGAGCGTGAAGTCGCCGTCGTCGCCGAAGACGTTCGAGAGGGCGAGGCCGAGCCTCGGCTGGATCCGGCCCGACGCGAGCGGTTCGGCCTCGACGACGAGGGTCGCCTCGCCGTCCTTCCGCCCCACGCTGTAGGTGACATTGTCGAGCGTGCCGAGGCCGTAGACCTGCCGAAGCGCCGTCTCGATCTCGCCGATCGTCACGCGCCCGCTCTCGGGCAGCCCCAGCCGCGCCCGGATCACACGGTCGTCGAGAGGGCCGTCATAGGATATCTCGATGCGGTCATAGGCGATCTCGGCCATCAGCGGATCACCCTGGGCCGCGACGGCCGGAAGCGGCCCGCGCCCCGCGCCGATCGCCTCGAGAGCCCCGCGCTGCTCCGCCACCGCTGCGAGCCCTGCCGAGACCGTCGAGGGCGCCTCCTCGAAAGCGAGCATGCCGACGGCCTGGACATCGGGCACGAGGTGGACGTCGCGCGGCCCGAGCGTCGCCGTTTGGGCCCGCGAGTTCGCGCCGATCATAACCGACATGGTCTGGGCGAGGACCGCGGTGAACGAGCGAAGATCCTCGGCGCTCACATCGGCGCCGGGGATCTCGGAGACGATCACGATGTCCGCCCCCATCGCCCGGGCGACGTCGACGGGAAGATTGTTCACGACGCCGCCGTCGACCAGCAGGCGCCCGCCGATCTCGACCGGCGGGAAGAGCGCCGGGATCGACATCGAGGCCCGGATCGCGGTGGCGAGATCGCCCTCGCCGAGCACCACCGCCTGGCCGGTCACAAGGTCCGTCGCCACGGCCCGGAAGGGGATCGGCAGATCGTCGAAATCGGCCACGCCCTGGGCCCGGGCGGCGAGGCGGCGCAGCGTGAGGTTGAGCTTCACCGCGTCGATCAGCCCGGCATCCACCTGGATGCCGCCCGGGCCGATCCCAACCGGAAGGTCGGCCTGCACCGAGAAGGGGTCGAGCCGGCTGTCGCGCCGCAGCGGATGCAGGAGCTGGCGGTCGGACTTGTCGTTGAAGATGCTGCCCCAGTCGATGGTGGTGACGGCGGCCTCCAGCTCGTCCGGCGTGAGGCCCGCCGCGTAGAGCCCACCGACGATGGCGCCCATGCTCGTGCCGGTCACCACGTCGGGCCTGATCC
This sequence comes from uncultured Limibaculum sp., assembly GCA_964467005.1. Lineage (GTDB taxonomy): Bacteria > Pseudomonadota > Alphaproteobacteria > Rhodobacterales > Rhodobacteraceae > Thermohalobaculum. Next base: position 3,501 of record CAYXPI010000020.1, read on the forward strand.
CGAGCTCCTCGAGCGCGCGCACGACGCCGACATGCGCAACCCCGGCGGCGCCCCCGCCGCCGAGCACGAGACCGATCCGCGGTCGCTCCGCCGCCGCCTCTCCGGCCGACAGCACGAGCGCCGCAGCCAGCGTGATCGCCGCGAGAGGCGTCGCGACCCAGTGCCGAAGATGGGCGATCGAAACTCGACATCGAGGGGACATGCCGTGCCCTTTCCTGTTGATGGGGGAGGGAACCATGCTCGGTGCGCCGTGGCTGCGTCCGTTGAAATGCGCGAGTGTTCGGGCGCTCGAAGCGCGGATTGAGGGCGGTTTGGCATCACCGCGCGTCCTTCACAATGCGAAAGCCGACAGAAGCCGTGCGGCAACCGCGCCTGAGGCTCTTGCATGCGGCGACTGGGGCTCGACGACCGACCGTTGCCCGGCAGGTGTGAGATCCGCCCCAGGATGGCGGACCGCGGCCCTCATCCGGGGAGACGGTCATGGCCGCGCGCCGCGCGGTCGGCGGCCGGCACCACCAGGCCGCGAAGCTGGACCTCCACCAGGATGCCAACGAAGCCGCGCGGCGCGAGGATCGGCCCTCCCGACAGCGGCGGGCCGGTTTGCGGTCCGCCAACAGGTGCGGGAGGGTGCGATCACGCGGTGGAGCGCGCCGCGGCGCCGGCCGAGAGGTCGATGCAGGAGCCGGCGATCATGGCCGCCGCGGGGGAGGCCAGGAACACGGCGCTGCCGGCGATGTCCTCTGGCTGGAGGAGGCCGACATCGAGCTGGTGGGAGTTCGCCGTCAGCCCGGCGTTGAAGCCCTCGATCCGCTCATCGGGCTTGGGGACCGCCGAAGCCGGTCTGCATCGCCGTCGGCACGATGCCGTTGACCGTGACGCCGGACTTGCCGACCTCGATCGCCAGCGCCTTGATCATCCCCATCGTCGCCGGTTTGGACGCAATGTAGGCGGGGTGCGAGCCGTTGCCCTGCCGGCCGAAGGTGGAGGCGATGACGATCACCCGGCCGCTGCCACGCGCAGCCATTGCGGGCACGCCGGCGCGCAGCGTCGTGGCGGTGCCCTTCACCGTCACATCCGTCACCATGTCCCAGGACTGGCGCCAGACGGCCTCGTCCTCGGCGCGGAACCCGTGGCTGGAGCTGACACCCGCATTGGCGACGCGGATGCCGACGGGGCCGAACGCGGCCTCGCCCGCGACATAGAGATCGAGCGAGAGGCCGGCGGGGTCAGCCATGGCGCTCGGCCGTCACGGTGACGGTGCGCCCGCCGATCTCGAAGGCGAGATGCCGGTGGTCGTGCGCGATCCCGCGAGCCTTCACCACCCGGAGATGCCGCGTCACCCCGTCCTCCACCACCGCGAGCGTGAGATGCACCCAGGTGTCGAGGATCGAGGAGATGCTGATCTCGGAAAACGCGTCCTCGTCCCGCGGCCCCTCCATCGTGAGGAGCGTGGTGATCTGGCGGCGCTTCAGAAGGTCGATCATGCGCACGGCCGTGCGGTAGACGCTCGTCGCGTCTCCCGCCGATGTGAGGGCCGACAGAGGGTCGACCACCACCAGCGCGGGGGCGTGCTCGATCACCTGGCGGTAGAGGATCACCAGGTGCTGCTCGAGCCCCATGAGCGTGGGCCGCGCGGAGATGACGACGAGGCGCCCCGCCTCGCGATGCGGCGCGAGGGCGACGCCCGCGGCGCTCACATTCTGCACGAGCTCGTCGGGCGACTCCTCGAAGCTGAGATAGAGCGCGCGCTCCCCGCGCTCGCAGGCCGCCTCGACCGCGTGGCTCGCGAAGATCGTCTTGCCGCTGCCGGTGCCGCCCGAGAGGAGGCTGGTGGAGCCGCGCCGCAGCCCGCCGTCGAGCGCCGTGTCGAGCGCGCCGATCCCGGTGCCCACGCGCTCGGCCGAGACGCGATGGTCGAAGCGGGCCGAGGAGATCGGCATGATGGTGATCCCGGAGGCGTCGATGAGGAAAGGGTATTTGTTGAGCCCGTGGGCGGCGCCTCGGTATTTGAGGATGCGCAGGCGCCGGGTCGCCACCTCCCCCTCGGTGTCGTTCTCGAGCACGATCACGCAGTCCGACACATACTCCTCGAGCCCGCGCCGGGTGATCGGGCCCGCTCCCTTTTCGCCGCTGATGAGGGTGGTGATCCCCTCCGACTGGAGCCATCGGAAGAGCCGGACGAGCTCGGCCCTCAGGATCCGGCCGTTCTCGAACCGCGCGAAGAGCGCCTCGATCGTGTCGATGGCGAGGAACCGCGCGTTCGCCGCCTTCAGCCCCGCGGCGATGCGGATGCGCAGGCCTTCGAGGCTGTAGGGCCCTCGCTCCACCGAGTGCTCCGCCGGCTCGCCGATATGGTCGATGCGGAGGCGCCCCTCGTCCACCGCCACCGCGAGGTCGAGCCCGATGGAGCGCGCGTTGGCGACGAGGGTCTCCGGCCGCTCCTCCATCGAGAGAAAGAGCGCGGCCTCCCCCCGCGCCAGCGGCCCCGCCGCGATCACGGAGAGGAGAAAGAGCGTCTTGCCCGCCCCCGCCTCGCCGGCGATGAGGGTGGAGCGGCGGAGCGGCAGGCCCCCGCCCGAGATCTCGTCGAACCCCGCGATGCCGGTGGCGAAACGCTCGATCACGACGCCGCCTCGAGATCCGGCCTTAGATGGAAGTGCAGCACGTCGAAATCGCAGAGCTCGGCCAGCCCGTCGACGTCGAGAAGCTGGATGAGCGTGCGGGTGCGCTTGATGTGGCCGAGGCTTTGCAGCTTGGAGAGCGTCTTGCTCACATGCACGTTGGAGAGGCCGAGCGCGTCGCCGATCTCCGACTGGGTGACGGGCATGATCATCGCGCCCTCGCTCGCCTGGCCCACGATGAGGAGCCGGCGGTGAAGCTCCAGGATGAAATGCGCGATCCGCTCCAGCGCGCTCCGCCGGCCGAGGCGCACGACATGCTCGCGCACCAGGCTGTCCTCCTGCGCCGAGGCCCACCAGAGCGCGCAGGCGAGCCGCGGCAGCGAGAGGAGCAGCGCCTGGAACTCCGAGCGGCGGACGAACCGGGCCGAGAGGGTGGAGAGCGCCTCGATCTCATGGTCCATGCGCTTCAGCACGAGAACGTCCGGCGTCACCACATCGCCTGGCAGCAGCACATGAACGATTTGGCGCTTTCCGTCCGGGGTGTAGCGCGAGCGGGCCGCCCAGCCTGAGGTGACGAAGATCACGGTGTCGACCAGCCCCCCGCGCGCCAGCACCTGGTGCCCGCGGTCGAACGCGTGCTCGGCAAAGGCAAGCTCGTCGAGGCGACCGAGTTCCTCGGGCCCGACCCCGTCGTAATGCCGGAGCCTGGCCACCAGCGGCGTGTAGGCGAAGGTCGATCCGGTCATCGGCGCTGGGCGGGCTCGCTCTGGGCTGCGGATGTGCGCGAGTGTAGTCCGGCCGAGTGGCGAGGGACAGGGGCGCGTGGCGCGCACCGGGCCGCGACATAGATCGTGGAGGGGACCGACCCGAGGCGAAAGGAGCGAGCGGCGTGGATCTCGAGCAGGCGACCGCCCTCCTGGGCCTCTTCGCCGCCGCCTTCGGCGCGGCCACCCTCCTCCCCTTCCAATCCGAGATCGTGCTGGGCGCGATGCAGGCCAACGCCGTGGCGCCCACCTCGGCGCTCTTTGTCGTGGCGACGGTGGGGAACACGCTGGGCTCGGCGGTCAACTACGCGCTCGGCCGGGTGGTGGAGCGCTGTCGCGGGCGGTGGTGGTTCCCGGCCTCGGAGGCGCAGCTCGCCCGCGCCACCCGCTGGTATCGCCGCTGGGGGGTGTGGACGCTCCTCCTCTCCTGGGCGCCCTTCATGGATCCGCTGACCGTCGTCGCGGGCATCCTGCGCACGCCCCTCTGGCTCTTTCTTACCCTGGTGGCGTTGGCCAAGGGGGGGCGTTACGCCGTCGTGATTTGGATCTGCGACGAGGTCTCGTGGTGCGCGGGGGCCTGACGGCGACGAGCCGCCAAACAAAAAACCGCCCTGCGCCGGGGGGAAGGCGCAGGGCGGCGCGGCGACGGCGGGGCCGAAGCCCCGCTCCATCACTGCGTCGTGGTGGCGCCGGCCGGCTCCTCAAAATCGGCCGCACGGTCGCCGAGGTCCACACCCTCCTCGACCCGGCCGTCCGCACCGAGCGGCTCCACATTCGTCTCGACCTCGACGGTGGTCCCGTCGTCGATGTTGCGGGTGATGTCGCCCCGCGCCGTGCCGGTCACCTCATGCTCGATATCCCCGGCGCCGCGGGCGGCATCGTCCGCCTCGGTCGTGCCGTCCTTCGCCTGGGGCTGGGTCTCCGCCAGGTCGCTGGCGGCGATGGCGGCGGTGCCGGCGAACAGGGCAGCGAGCCCCGTGATCAGAGCGCGTTTCATGCTTCTCTCCTTATCTTTCAGCGTGTCGAAAGCCGCGACTTGCGATCTTCGTAATAACAACGGGAGAGACCGGAAATTGTTCCAAGAATAGCCATAAGAAAGGGGGGGAGGGCGGGCCGCGCCAGGCTCACGCCGCCGCGCGGCCCTCCACCTCGCCTAGCCGTTCGGCGAGGCGCGCCCGGGCGCGGTTGACCCGGCTCTTGACCGTGCCGACCGCGCAGCCGCAGATCGCGGCCGCGTCCTCATAGGACATGCCGGCCGCGCCCACGAGGGTCAGCGCCTCCCGCTGCTCGCTCGGCAGCGTCGCGAAGGCGGCGGAGAAATCCCGCAGATCCATCGCGCCATCCTGCTGGGGCCGCTGGACGAGATTGGCCGCGTGCACGCCGTCGGCGTCCTCCACCTCCCATTTCCGCCGCCGGGCGAGGGAATAGAAGGTGTTGCGCTGAATGGTGAAAAGCCAGGCGCGCAGGTTGGTCCCCCGCTCGAACGAGTCGAAGTTCGTCCAGGCTTTCACCATCGTCTCCTGCACGAGGTCGTCCGCCGAGGTCGCGTCTCTGGTCAGGCTGCGGGCAAAGGCGCGCAGCTCCGGCAGATGCGCCACGAGCTCCGTTTCGAGAAGGTCACGGTTCGACGTCATGAGCGCTCCTGGTCCTTGAGTTTCGCCAAAAGCGCCTTCAGCTCGCTCGGAATGTCCTCGTCGAGCGTTTTCTGATAAGCCGATTTGAGCGCCGCATCGATCCGCAGCTCTGTCGCCTTTGCCGGATCGGGCCTCGCGTCGGTGGGCCGCCGTGCCGTCATTGCCGTCATCCTGCTCCTCCGCCCGTTCGGGCCCCATCCCTTTGGTATAGGTGAACCCGGCGCGGTGTCCTGCGGTTCCCGTGCCCGGCAAAAAATCTCGGCGGCCATTGCCTCAGAGTGCGCCTTGCGCGACCACCGCGTCGGCCACCCGGCGAAACGCCCAGCGATTGGCGCCGCGGGCGTAGTCGACGCCCTCGTCGCTCTCGGCGTCCTCGAGGCACCGGGCGTGGATCGCACCCATGATCCGGCGGAGCGCGCGTTCGAGATCCTCGCGGCTTCGCGGCACGCCCTCGGCGTTTTGCTGCATCTCGAGGCCCGACAGCGCGACGCCCCCCGCATTCGCCGCCTTCCCGGGCGCCCGGCGCATCCCCGCCGCGCGGCAAACCTGCACGGCGTCGGCGGTCAGCGGCATGTTCGCACCTTCGACGACGGCGCGGCACCCGATCTCGGCCAGCGCGCGGGCGTCCTCGCCAGAGATCTCGTTCTCCGTCGCGCAGGGCATGGCGATGTCGGCCTCGGCGAACCACGGCGTCTCGCCCTCGCGCCAGGCGCCGCCCCACCGCTCGGGAAAGCGGGCGAGCTCCGCCCCCTCGGCCTTCTGCGCCCGCACCCAGGCGATGGCCTCGCCGCTCATCCCGTCCGGCGCGTCGATGGTGCCGGAGCTGTCCGAGAGGGTGACCACCCGGGCGCCGCGCTCGGCCGCGTACTCCGCCGCGTTGACCGCCACATTGCCGGCGCCGGAGATCGCGATCCGTTGGCCGGAGATCTCCCCACCCTCCTCGGCCAGCATCGCCTCGAGGAACATGACCGCGCCCCAGCCCGTCGCCTCGCTCCGGATTTCGCTGCCGCCATAGGCCAAGCCCTTGCCCGTGAGCGCGCCCTCGAAGCGCTCGGCGAGCTTGGTGTAGGCCCCGAAAAGGTAGCCGATCTCGCGCGATGAGACGTTGATGTCCCCCGCCGGCACGTCGCGGTTGGGCCCGATATGGTGGTGAAGCTCGGCCATGAAGGCCTGGCAGAAGCGCATCACCTCGGCCTCGGATCGGCCGTCGGGGTCGAAGTCCGACCCCCCCTTGGCGCCGCCCAGCATGAGGCCCGTGAGCGCGTTCTTGAACACCTGTTCGAAGCCCAGGAACTTCAGCACGCCTTCGCTCACGCTCGGATGGAAGCGCAGGCCGCCCTTATAGGGGCCGATGGCGTTGGAGGTTTGCACCCGCCAGCCGCGATGGACCTCCGTCCCGCCGGCATCGTTGAGCCATACCACGCGGAAGCGGATCACCCGGTCCGGCTCCACCAGGCGCTCGAAGACGCGCGCGCGGCGGATGCGCTCGGTTCCCTCGGCGATGTCGGACACGTCGCACCAGAGATCGGCGACGGCTTGGGCGAATTCGGGCTGGTCGGCATGGGCGTGGGCCAGACGCTCGGACAGCCAGTCGGGCGTGCGATCGAGCATCAGGCGCGCCCCGCGCGGCGATGTTGCCCGGCCGAGAGCCCGGCGGTGCCGGATGTCGCCCGGGCGTCCGCGGCCCAGATCGTGAGGACGTGCCGGGCACGCCCGCCGATCCCCGTCACCTCGATGTTCATGCGTCGGCTCCTCTCGCCTGCGTGGGAGCTTGGAAAACGCGGGCGGAGGCCAAAGGTTCCCCGCTCAGCCGAGCAGGCCGAGGCGGCGAAGGGCGTGGGAGAGGAGCGCCTGGGAGTAGGGCTTCACCAGGATGAGCCGCCGGGGCGTCTCGCGCGGCAGGTCCTCGTGGGCCAGGGCCGTGGTGATGAGCACAGGGAGCCCGGCCGCCTCGAACCGGTTGAGCCGCTCGGCCATCGCGCCGCCGGGCAGCCCGTATTCGAGGACCAAGCGTCGGGCCCGGTGGCGCGCTCGGCCCGGTCGAGCTCGCCCACGGTTGCGGCCGTGGCCACCACGCGGGCGCCCGTCGCCTCGATCATCTCGACGAGATCCGCCAGCATCAGCGTGTTGGGCTCGGCGACGACGAGGCGCGCCGGCTCGAGCCGCCCGCTCGGGCGGTCGTCGCCCTCGGGGCGAAGGCCCTCCGCTGCGGGGGGCGGGGGCCTTCCGGGGCGCGGGATGCGCGCGCGCGCCGTGTGCGCGTCGTCGGTCGATCGGCGGGTCACCCGTCACCTCCGTCCATGGCTCGCTACCAGGGGCGGTTGTCGCGGGTCTGCGCGCCGTCGGCATTAAACTAGGACATCCTCGCGACGCCTGCCCCCCGCCGGCCTTGCCGATCTGGCGACGGAACCAAATCCGGACCCGCCGGGTTGAGCCAGCATCCCACCACCGAACCAAAGGAGATCGACATGCTCGGTTGGGCAATCATGTTCCTCATCATTGCGGTGATCGCCGGTGTTTTCGGATTTGGCGGCATCGCATCGGCCTCGGCCGGGATCGCGCAGATCCTGTTCTTCATCTTCGTCGTGCTGTTCGTGATTGCGCTGGTCGCCAACGCCATGCGCGGCCGCGCGCCGCGGGCCTGAGCCCGGACCGCCACCCCCCACATCCACCGACCGCCTGAGAGGAGAGAGACATGCGAACTGTTGCCGCCGCCGCGATGGGAGCCGCGATCGTCATCGCGCTCGTGTTCGTCGCGATCGAGAACGACGCGATCGACGACACCGACGAGGCCGGGAGCGGGCCCGCCGAAGCGCTGGGCGAGCGCGTCGACGAGACGGTGAACGACGCCGCCAACGCCGTGGAAGACGCGACCGAATGATACGCCCGGGCTGGGCTAGACCTCGAGGGTCCAGCGCAGCCCGCTCGGCTCGAGATCGACGGCCACGGCGCCGCCGGTCTCCAGCGCCACGGCTCGCTCGATGATGAAGCTGCCGAAGCCACGGCGCTGAGGGGGCGCGACCGGCGGTCCTCCCCGCTCCTGCCACCGGATGCGGTAGCCACCTCGCGTGCCCTCACGGCTCTCCCAGCGGAGATCGACCCGCCCCTCCTGCCGGGAGAGGGCGCCGTATTTCGTCGCGTTCGTCGCCAGCTCGTGAAACGCCATCGACAGGCTCAGCGCAGCCTTGGCGGAGAGCGGGAGCGTCGGCCCCTCCACCTCCACCCGGCCCGAAGTGATGTGCCCGCCCAGGATGACCCAGGCGACATCCCCCACCGTGCTGCCGGCCCAATCGGCCTGGGTCAGCGCCGCGTGGCTCTCCGCATAGGCGTGGATCCGCTCCTGCAGCCGCGCGCCCGCCGCCTCGAGCTCGTCCGAGCCCCTCAAGGACCGGCCGATGAGCGCGATCATCGTGGCGAACACGTTCTTCACCCGATGGTCGAGCTCGGCGAGGAGCAGCGCCTTCTCCGCCTCGCCCTGCTTCACCGCGTCGATCACCATCACGGCGACCACCGCGCCCTCGCGCGCGCCGCCGGCGCTCCGGATCACCCGCCCGTCGAGATGGAGCCAGATCCGCTCTCCGCCCGGGCGCTCGTAATGCACGTCGAGCTCGGCGCTCTCGGCCCCGTCGCGCAGGATCTTGGCCAGCGGGTACTCCTCGGTCGCGATCCGGCGTCCGTCGGCGTGATACCCGGCCCAGCCGCTGTAGTCTTCGGCGCTGGGCGAGCGGACGACCGGGTGCCCCACCATGCGCGCGAGCTCCGCGTTGCCATGGACGATCCGACCCTCCCGGTCGGCCAGCACCACCCCCACCGGCATCCGGTCGAGCGCCGCGCGAAAGGCCCCGGCTTCGCGCGCCGCGGCCGCCGCTTCGTGACGGGCCCGGTCGCGCTCGGCGCGCAGGCTCTCGATCTCGTCCAGAAGGCGGGCGCGCTCGCCGGCCGGGTCTGGCGCGGCGGAGCCGGCGGTCACGATCGGGGCGACGCGCTTCACGGTGTGGTGCCTTTGTCTCAACCTGTCCGACAAACCCTTTCGAGAGAATGTAGTGCCGGCCGACAGAGGTCGAGGCGGCAGTGTCTCGCCCGATGCCACGATCCGTGCCCGCGCGTGTCGCGAGGCGCGGCGCGGGAGGACCGGTGCCGATCGACTTACGAGGGGCCGGCGCCCGGGGCGCGGGCGAAGGTGAGGTGGAGCCGCGCGACGCCCCCCTCCGCAGTCTCCGTCATACAGGCGCCGAGCTGGGCGGCCGAGGCCCGAATGATCCGCGCGCCCAACGCCTCGCGCGCGCCGTGCATGCCCTGGCCGGCGTAATCCACCTCCAGCCGGACCGCACCGCCCGCCGCCTCGCTCAGCGCGATGCGCACCGGGGCGCGGGCGCTCTCCGGCGCGTCTGCCGCGGCGATGAGCGCCTCGGTGACAATCATCGCCACGCCCAGCGCCGCCTCGGGCTCGAGCTCGATCGCGGCGATGGCGAACTCCGCCGGCCGGTTCGAAAGATCGATCTGGGTGCTCGCGACCACGCCGGCCACGAGCTCGGGCGCCGGCACCGAGCCGACGCTCGCCCCCTCGTAGATCGTGCGGTGCGTGGTGGCGATGGCGAGGATCCGCTCCTGCAGCCGCTCGAGCGCCCGGCGCGCCCGGTCGCTTCCGGCGTCGCGCGCCTGCATGCGCACGATGCTCGTGATGATCTGGAGGTTGTTTTTCACCCGGTGGTGCACCTCCTTGAGGAGGAGGCGCTTTTCCCGGAGGTCGTTCTCGATCTGCGCCTCGTCGCGCAGAATGCGGGTCGCCATCTCGCGGAAGGCGTCCTCGCAATCTCCGATCTCGGAGGCGGCGGCGGCCGGCCGGTCGGGCAGGAGTGCGCGGCCCTCGCCGAAGGCTCGGAGGTCGCGGCGGAGTGCCGAGATGGGCCGCACCACCAACCGCTCGAGCGCGACGAACGCGACGACCACCGCGGTGGCCCACATGAGCACGGGAAAGCTCATGGCGGCAAACTGGTCGAGCCCGATCTGCCGCGGCGTGAGCCAGGCCGACAGCTCGTAGAGCTGACCGGGCGCGATGGGCGCCAGGGCATAGCTCCGGAGCTGGCCGGTCCGATCCTCGGCGCGCAGGAGCCGCGGGCTCGTCAGCCCGCCTGAGCGGAGGTCGGGCGCGAGCGCCTCCGGGGCCCAATCCGGCGTCTCGGCGCCGGAGAACGGGGCGAGATCGGCGCCGAGGAGCATCACCGCGACCTCCCGCGTCGTGCCGTCGGGGTCGGACCACACCGTCTCGACCCGTTGGCGCGGCACAGAGAGGGAGAAGAACCCCGCCAGCGTCCCGTCCTCGAAGATCGGTTTCGTCACCACCGCAACCGGAATGCCGGTGGCCGCGCCCCGGGCCAGCACCCGGATCTCTGGCTTCGGATCGGCAATCCCCTCGCGAAACGACGGCCGGTCGCTGATGTCGATCGGGTCGCCCCCGTCGGATCGGCAAAAGAGCCGCCCGCGCGCGCTTGTCACGCCGGCGAAGACGAAACGCGGCGAGGCCTCGACAAAGCGGGCCGACGCCGCCGCGCATTGCGGCGCGCGGTGGATTCCGGCGGCGATGAAGGCGTCGATGGCGGCGAAGGCCGAGCTCAGCTCCACGCGCTCGGCCCCGGAGCGCTCGGCCGACAGGGCGAGAAGCGCGGCGTCGGAGAGCCGGCCCCGATCCTCGGCCAAGGTCGCGGCCTGCCAGACCGCCACGGCCCCGATCGGCAACACCGCCACGCTGAGGAGGACCGCAATGTGCCGCCGCAAGCTCCAGCTTCGCATCTCGCCCCTCTCCGCCACGCACCAACCTTTAGCATCAGCGCGCCAGGGGGCGGATCGGTTCCGGCGGGCGTGCAGAGTCGCAGGATCGTGAGGGCGCCGCCGTCGGCCCGCGCTCGCGCCCGGCTCGAACGCCCCAAGGCCGCAGGCGGCGAAAGTTTCCGCGCGCGCCGTGGAACCGCCGCCCGGCCGCGACAGTTCTCACAGCATTGCCCAACTCCAACCGGGGAGCCCCTGCGATGTCGGACACGCCAGAAACCGCCGAGCTGTCGGGATTGATCGCGACCTATCTTCCCGCCCTCCGGCGCTTTGCGCGCGCGCTCACCGGCAGCCAGACCGCGGGAGACGCGTATGCGGCGGCCACCCTCCAGGCCATTCTGGCGAACCGCGACGCCTACGACCCCGCGCTGCATCCCAAGGTCGCACTCTTCCGCGTGTTCGACGGGGTGTGGAGCTCGACCGGCGCGGCGATGGAGATTTCGCCGGTGGAGCGGGAGGACCCCCGCGCGGCGGCCGCGCAGGAGCGGCTCGGCGCCCTCACGCCCAAGGCCCGGGAGGCGTTGCTCCTCCGCTCGCTCGAGGATTTCGACGACGCGGCCCTGGCTGCGGTGATGAACCTGCCCGAGGCGGAGGCGAGGGAGCTCGCGGAGATCGGCGCGGCGGAGATCGCGACCGATCTCCGCTCCGACATCCTCATCATCGAGGACGAGGCGATCATCGCGATGGATCTTCAGGCGATCGTCGAGGAGATGGGCCATGGCGTGACCGGCATCGCCCCGACCCATGCGAAGGCCCTCGCCCTGGCCGAGCGCGCCACGCCCGACCTCGTGCTCGCCGATGTGCACCTGGCCGACGGGTCGTCCGGCATCGAGGCGGTGTCGGAGATCCTCGAGCGGTTTGGCGACACGCCGGTGATCTTCATCACGGCCTATCCCGAGCGGCTCCTGACGGGCGAGCGGCCGGAGCCGACCTTCCTCATCACCAAGCCCTTCAAGGAGCGCCAGGTGCGCATGGCGATCGAGCAGGCGCTGTTCTTCCGCAACGCCGCGCTGGTCACCCTCTGAGCGGGAGAAAGGGCGGCGCGGGGTGAGCCGCGCGCGCCACAGCCCGGCGGCGCGCACGCCCTGCGACCGGTCCCGCTCCGCCGGCACGACATCTTCACCCCCGTCACCAAGGATCAGCTCGCCTTCATCACCCGTTAACGCGGGGGAGCTTCGCGTCGATCCGGGCACGGTCGCTCTTCTCGAGGGGAGCTCGAGCCCGCGGCTCTACACCGTGCTGAGCGGCTGGGGCCCTCGCACCAAGCTGCTGCCGGACGGGCGCCGCCAGGTGATCAACTTCGTGATGCCGGGGGATTTCATCGGCCTTCAGGCGCAGCTCTTGGGTGCGATGCAGCATTCGGTCGAGGCAAGCACCGAGATCACGCTCTGCGTCTTCGCGCGAGAAGTACTGGGATCTCTACCGCAGCCAGCCTGGCCTGTCTTACGACATCACCTGGATATCGGCGCGCGAGGAGCATTTTCTGAGCGACGCGCTGGCCACCGTGGGGCAGAGGGCCGGGATCGAGCGCATCGCCTGGGGGCTCGTGCATCTCTACGCCCGGGCGGAGCGGCTCGGCCTCGCGCGCCAAGTGCGCGTGCGCCTGCCCTACACCCAGCAGGATCTCGCCGATGCGGTGGGGCGCTCCCTCGTCCCCACCAACAAAACGCTCCGCCGGCTGCGCGAGCGCCAGATCGCCGGCTGGCCGGGCGGGACGCTCACGATCCACGACCGGAGCCGGCTGGCCGAGCTCGCCCAGTATGACGGGCCGGGCAACACCGCGCGCCCCCTGATCTGACGCCGGAGCACGCGCGTCAGCCCTCGGCCGACAGCCGCGCGCTGAGGGCGGCGTTCTCGGCGTAGTCCACCGGCACCGCGAGGAGGGCGGGCCCCGGATGGCCGACCGCCCGGGCGAGCGCGCTCTCGAGATCCGTCGGCCGGTGCAGCACCTCGCCCCGCCAGCCGAAGGCCGCGGCCAGAGCCTCCCAATCCGGATTGGCGAAGTCGAGATCGGTGGTCCGCCCGAACTCCTCCCGCTGTTTCCACGCAATGAGGCCGTAGCCGCCATCGACCCACACCACCACGGTGAGGTCGACGCCGAGGCGCGTCGCCGTCTCCATGTCCTGCAGGTTCATGAGGAGATCGCCGTCGCCGCAGAGCGCGACCGCCCGGCGCCCGGGGCGGCAGAGCGCGGCGCCGATCGCCTGGGGCAGGGCGATGCCCATCGCGCAGAAACCGTTGGGGATGAGGCAGGTGTGGGGCGCGTGCGCGGGGTAGTGCCGGCCGATCCACATCTTGTGGGCGCCCACGCCTGAGCAGACGATGTCCTCCGAGGCGAGCGCACGGCGCACGGCCGCCACGAGGGCCTGCGGCGGCACCGCGTCGGCATCCGCCGAGGCCGTCGCCTCCGCGGCCTCGGCCATGCGGGCCGCGTAAGGTCGGGCCCATGCGCCCCGGTCGCCTCCCGTCGCGCGATCGGCCAGGGCCCGGAGGCTCGCGCCCGGATCGCCGACGAGCTCGAGGCGCGGGCGATACTGCGCGTCCGTCTCCGCCGGCGCCGCGTTGAGGTGAAGGATGCGCCCGCATTCCGGCGCCCAGAGCCGCGGCGGGTATTCGACAAGGTCGATGCCGGCGGCGACCACGAGGTCTGCCGAGCGGAGCGCGGCGTCGGCATGATCGGTCTGCGTGAGCCCGACGGTGCCGATGTGCCGCTCGGACCGGGCGTCGAGCGCGCCCTTGCCCATGAAGGTGGTGACTGTGGGGAGGCGCCAGGCCTCCGCGAAGGCCGCGAGCGCCTCGGTCCCACCCAGGCGGGCGATTTGCGGGCCGACGAGGAGCACCGGCCGCTCGGCCTCCGCCAGGTGGCGCGCCGCGGCCTCGATGGCGATCCGGGATGCGACGGCGAGGGCCGGCGCCTCTCCCGGCGCGAGAGCCTGCCCACCGGTCTCGGCGCCCGCCACGTCCTCTGGCAGCGCGATGTGCACCGCACCGGGGCGCTCGGTCGACGCCATGCCGCACGCGCGGCGGACCACCTCCGGGATGGTCTCGCCGCTCAGCACCGTGTGCGACCATGCGGTGACCGGGGAAAACAGCGCCGCCGTGTCGATCACCTGGTGACTTTCCTTGTGGAGGCGATCCCGCGCGGCCTGGCCCGTTATGGCGAGAAGGGGCGCGCTGTCGAGATGCGCGTCCGCCACCCCGGTCACGAGGTTGGTGGCCCCGGGCCCGAGCGTCGCCAGGCACACCCCGGGGCGGCCCGTGAGCCGTCCCTCCGCCGCGGCCATGGCGGCCGCCGCCTGCTCGTGCCGGGTGAGGATCATGCGGATGCCGCTTTCCTCGAGCGCCATCAGAAGGTCGGCGTTTTCCTCGCCGGGCACGCCGTAGATCCGCGTCACCCCCTCCGCCTCGAGGCACCGGACGAGAAGCCCGGCTCCGGTCACGCGCGTCCCCAGATGATCCCGCTGATCACCGCCACGGCCACGAGCGAGGCGACGGCGAGCACCACCCCATTGCGAAGCACGCGCCACACCCCGGTGGGCTCGGCGTTCGGGCCGCCGAGCTCCTGCGGGTCCTTGCGCGCGCTCATTTCGCCCTCGAGCATTTTCGGAACCTTTCGCATTCGAGATCCTCCTGTCGAATGGGTCGGTAGAGGGAACCCGCGAGCCCCGCCGACCGTTCCATCGCCAGATCACGGAGGAGGCCGGTCATGACCCAACGCTCCGATCCCGGCACCGCGGTGTGGTGGTGTTGGGGGCAGGTCACCGCGGAGGGCGCGGTCGTCGAGGTGGTCACCGAGCGGGTGAGCCGCAGGATCGACGGCACCGAGGTGGTGCGCAGCGCCGACCCGGAGACCCCCGCCGATCTCATCGAGCAGGCCGATGGCGGCCGGGTTCTGACGCCGCTTTCCGAGCGCGACCCGGCCGGGCGCCGGGTGGACGAGAACGGGCCCGACGACGCGGCCGGAGGCGGCTGAGATCGCGCCCCCCAGCATCAAGGGCGGGGCGCGCCCGCCCCCGACGCGGCTTGGAGGGCCAAAGCGCCCTACGACCGTGCCGTCGAGCTCGGGGTGGCCGGGCGGTCGTCGAGGTCGAAATCCGAGCTCATCGCGGCGCTGCGCGCGCGGTGATGGCGCCGGGCCGCCGCCACGAACGCGCCGAAGAGGCGCCAGTGCGAGCGGCGGTAGAACAGAAACTCCGGATGCCACTGCACGCCCATGCGAAAGGGGCCCGAGGGATCCTCCACCGCCTGCACGATCGCGTGCTCGTCGCGCGCGGCCACGCGCAGCCCCTCGCCCAGCCGGTCCACCGCCTGGTGGTGAATGGCGTTCACCACGATCCGCTCCGCGCCCACGATCTCCCGGAGGCGGGTGCCCCCCTCGAGGGCCACGCGCTTGCGCGGGAGGGGCGTGCGCATCCGCGGCGCGGTGAGATACACTTCGTAGATGTCCTGATGCAGCGTCCCGCCCCGGTAGACGTTGATCATCTGCGAGCCGCGGCAGATCCCGAGGATGGGGAGATCGGTGGCCCAGAGCCGCTCGAGGGCGTTGAGCTCCAACCGGTCCCGGTCGGGGTCGATCCGGATGTCGGGCGCGGGCTCGGCCCCGTAGAGGGTGGCGCCGATGTCGTCGCCCCCGCCGATCAGAAGCCCGTCGAGACCCTCGAAATCCTCGGCTCTGTAGGGCGGCGTGATGCGCCTGGGCCGCCCGCCCCGCAGCCAGAGCGAGAGGGCCGCGAAGGCCCAGAGCGCGAAGCCCCGCCCGGTGGGCCCGGTGACGCCGATGCGCGGCCTCATCTCAGCGCCTCCACCAGATCGTCGCCCCGGTCGACCGGCGCGAGCGGGAGAATGCGGGCCCTCCGGGCGGCCCGCCGCGCCGCGTGCTCCACGATGAGATCGGTGCGCTCGGCCAGCCGCTCCACCATCACCCAGCGCGCCCATTCCGCGGCGATGCACCAGGCGGGCTCGTCCAGCATCGCGTTGGGCAGCCGGTAATGCCAGGTGGGCCGGGGCTTGATCGTCTCTTCGGGCAGGATCGCGCGCACCCGGGCCTCGTCGAGATGCGCGAGGAGGGGGAGGAGATCCACCTCCCGGTTGCGCGTCGGGTTGGCGGCCAGATAGTCGTCTGTCAGCGTGGCGAGATCCGGGGCGTATCCCGGCGCGAGCACCTGGTCGACATAGGCCTCCGGGAACGGGGCGGCGAAGAACCAGAGCTTGCGGCTCGGGTCCACGCCCACCTCGGCGCGCAGCCAGTCGCGCAGGAGCAAGAACGCCTGAAGCCCGCGCAGGATGTAGTCGGCCGAGAGCTCCGGCAGCTCCGGATTGAGCTGAGCGCCGAAGGCGAAGAACGGGTTGTGGAACGTGCCGAGCGCGCCGCCCTCGCGGAGCCTCGCGACCACCGCGTCCACCCGCCCGGCCTTCGAGAGGGCCACGGGCGGAAACACGATCTCCATCGGCAGCACGGTCGCGCCGAGCTGGCTCAGACGCTTGCGGAGCGGGTCCTCGGGGTCGCCCGAATGGGCGTATTTGAGATCGAGCTCCACCACCACGGTGCCGATCTCGCTCTCCTCGACCCGCACCTGCTGGTCCGAGACCGGGCGGAGCACCCCGCCGAGCTCGCGGGCGACGATCTGGGCGGCCTCTCCGGCGCTCAGCCCGGCGAATTCGAGCTCCACGCCAAGGCGCCGCTCGCGCCCCTGCGCGGTGCAGGGCCGCGGCGGGGCCAGCCAGTTTGGCGGTGCGGTCTCGGTGAGGGCGGGCATCGCGGTCTCCTCTGTCGGTCGCATGGGCGGCAAGGGGGGCTCAGTTCCCCACCTCGCGCCGGATCTGGGCATAGGCGATGAGGGTGAAGAGCGCGGTGCCCCCGATCACATTGCCGATGAGGGCCGGGACGAGGAAGCCGACGACCGCCTCGCCGAGCCCGATCAGCCCCTCGATGTAGAGCGCCGTCATCTCGACGCTGCCGGCGATCACATGCGCGAAGCCGGCCACCGCGATTACGTAGGTGATGGCGAAGATCACGAGCGGCGGCCGGCCCGGCGCCGAGGCGAGGGACCAGACCATCGCCGCGATCAGGAACCCCGCCGGCACGCCGAGGGCGACGGTCTCCCAAAATCCGCCATCGGCCACGTGCCGGCCGAGCGCGAGGACCTCGACGCGGATCTCCGGCTTGAGCGCGCCCGTGGTCATGAGAAAGCCCGCGACCAGTGCCGCGCCCACGAGATTGGCGGCGAGCACCACCGCCCAAAGCCGGCCGAGGGCGACGAACCGGGCCCGGCTCGGCGTGTGGCAGAGGGGGATCACCGGGGTGATCGTCGTCTCGGTGAAGAGCTGGAGGCCGCCCAGCACCACGAGGAGAAACCCCACGGTGTAGCCCATATCGCCGATGAGCTTGGCCCAGGGAGCGTCGGGCAAGGCGGCGAGGATCGCGGCCTCCGCCACCACGCTGAAGCCCATCGCGATGCCCGCGGCAAGCCCCGACCAGAAGAGCGACGCCGTGGGCCGCGCGAGCTCCTCCTCCCCGTCGCGGCGCACCACCTCGAAGACGCCGGCCGAGGCCAGCCGCCGGTTTCCCTCGATCCGGGCTTGGGTCTCGTTGTCCGTCACCGGGTGCGCTCCGACTTCAAATCCTCCAACACATCGCCGGCCTCGGAGCGCTTGACGACGATCACGAGGGTGTCCCCTTCGCTCAGCGTGGCGCTGTCCTCGGCCAGCATCTCCGCGTCTCCCCTGCGGAGCGCGACCGCGCGCGCCCGGCTGGTCAACGGCAGATCCCCCAGCTTGGTTCCCGCCATATGGGGCCCGATCTCGACGCTGGCCAGCCGAAGCTCGCCGGAGAGATGCGCCTCGTGCTCGGTGTCGTCCGTGTCCGAGAGGAGATCGGTGAGCCGCGCCGCCACGGTCTCGTGGGGCGTGACGAGATCGGTGAGCTCGAGCTCGTCGCAGATCGCGCAGAGCTCGGCCTTGATGATCTGCGGGATCACCCGTGCGAACCCGATCGACCGGCCCACCACCGCGGCGAGCACGTTGTTCTCGTCGGATGCGGTGAGCGCGAGGAGGGCGTCCGGCCGGTCCCCCGCCGCCTCGCGCAGCGTGCTGGGGAGTGTGGCGTCGCCCGCGACGAGGCCGCAATCGTGGCTGTCCGAGAGCGCTTCGAGCGCCGCGCGGTCGCTGTCGACCACCACCACCTCGTGCCCGGCCTCGATGAGCTGTTGGGCCGCCGCCCGTCCGAGATCGGTGGCTCCGGCGATGACGATGCGCATCTCGCGTCTCCTTACGGTCGGTACCAGGTGGCGGGGCACAGAAGGACGAGCACCGCGAGGAATTCGAGCCGGCCGAGGAGCATGGCGAGGCAAAGGGCGAGCTTGAGCTCGGGCGCAAGGCCCGGGCCCGCCACGCCCATCGACAGCCCGACGGTGGAGAGCGCCGAGACCGTGTCGAAGAGCGCGGCGAGCGGCGGGTGGCCGTAGGCGGCGAGCAGCGCCCAGAGGCCGAGGGCCGTGGCCGCATAGACCGCGCAGAGGGCGAAGACATCCGCCCCTTCCTCCGCCGAGGTCTTTCGCCCGAACACGCGAAGCGGCATCACCGCGCCTCGGGCCGCGCGGCTGCGGGCGAAGGCCGTGCGCGCCGCCGACGCGGCGAAGGCTGCGCGGAAGATCTTGATGCCGCCGGCGGTCGCCCCGATCGACCCGCCGATCACCATGACGACGACGAGGAGGATCTGCGAAGCCGGCGCGAGGTCCGCCATCGGTCGGGTCGAGAAGCCGGCGGTGGTCTGCGCCGAGACGGTGGAGACGAGCGCGTCCCACGGCCCCACGCCCCCCTCGGTGCGGAGGGCCTCGACGAGGATCACCCCGGCCGCGGCGGCCGCGAGGAGGGTGAGGAGAAGGCGAAGCTCCGGGTCGGCCAGCGCGCGGGCGGGGCCGTCGCGCCAGGCCTGGGCGTAGAGCGTCATGGAGATGGCGCCGGCCAGCATCGCCGTCACGGCGACGACCTGAAGCGCGAGGCCGCTGCCGGAGAGGCTCGTCGGCGCCGGCGCGAAGCCTCCGGTCGACACGGCGGCGAGGGCGATGAGCGCGCCCTCGAACGCGTCGGCCGCCGCGACGGCGCAGGCCAGGCCCGCGGCGACGCTCAGCGCCACATAGGCCGCGAGCACCTGGCGCGCGCGGGCCCGGGTCGACCCCGTGAGCCCCTCGCCCGGTTTCTCCACCAGCCCGAGCCGCCGCGCGGTCGCGCCCGGCGCCACGATGAGCGCGAGCGCGAGGACGGCGAAGGCGAAGCCGCCGGCCCATTGAAGCCAGGCGCGGAACAGATGGGCGGTTGGCGGCCAGTCCGCCGTGTCGGCCACGCTGAGGCCCGTGGTGGTGACGGCCGAGGTGGCCTCGAAGACGGCGTCGACCGGGGAGAGGCCGAGCGCGAGAAAGCCCGGCACCGTCAACGCGATGGCGAGGACAAAGGCGGCGGCGACGGTCACCAGCGCCTCCACGCGGCGCGGCGGGCCCACGGGCCCGTTCAGGCGTCGATGCGCGTAGGCCATGAGCGGCGGCACCGAGGCGAGGCCGAGGGCGGTGGCCAGCAGCCAGGCCCCGTCGGCGAGCGCCGCAAGCGCCGGCACCGCCGTGAAGAGCGCGATGGCCGGGCCGTGGAGCGCGAGAAGGCCGAGCACCACGCCCGGTCGCGCCCGCTGGGCGACGAGGGCCACCTGGTTGGGACCGGGGGCGGGTCGGCGCGGCGGCTCCATGGGCGCCGTCGTCACGCGATCCAAATGAAGATATAGCCCGTCGCGCCCGCAAGTGCGTAGCCGGCGATGGCGAGGAGCCCGTCCCGCGTCATCATGGCGAGGCCGAGCGCGATGAGGCCGAGGGCCGGTGCGAAGACCGCCCCGGGCACGATCGCCAGCGGCACCATGCTGAGGGCGAGCACGGCCGAGGCGGCGATGAGGAGCGCGCCGCGGCCGGGGCCTTCGGTCAGCCAGGTGAGACGGGGCTTGAGCCGCGCGTCGATCCAGCGGGTGGCGGGTCGGACGGTCTCGAGCCCGCGGTCGAACTCCTCGACGCCGACGGCACGCTCCCGCACCGGCGCCGGCATCCAGAGCCCCTGGTTTGCGGAGCGGCCCATGAGCGTCTGCCCGATGGCGACGAGCACGAGCGCCGCCACCACCACCGAGACGCCGGGGATCGCGCCGATCACCGGCAGCGCCGCCACGAGGCCGAGCGCGGCCACGATCATGCCGAGCGACCGGTCCGCCAGCGCGTCGAGCACGTCGCCGACGGAGACGCTCTCGCCCTCCTCGGCCTCGGACAGCCGGTCGAGAACCCGGCCGAGCGACCGGTTTGTGTCGGTCATCGCGTCGCCTCCCATGTCAACTCTCGGGCGTGCAGGCCGCGAAGACCACCCAGGCCTGGTGCTCGCCGCGATACATCCGCTTGGGCTCTCCGTCCGCCGCCCGCTCGAGCGTGAGCTCGCCCGGCGCACAGACATCGACCCGCCGCGCGACATCGGCCGCGATGCGCACCGCCGCGTCCTCGTAGGCCGGCCCCTTGAAGGACAGGTTTTCGAGATCGGCGGCGCCCGGCGCGGGCTGGTCGAGACGCATCCGCTCCCACCCCCTGGGCGCGTCCCCCGTCTCCTGGCGCACGGCGATGATCATGCCGGAAATGAGCGTGATGTAGCGAACGTTGACGCGGAACCGGTCCCAGCCGGTGTCGACGACGAGCTTGGCCTCGCCCTCCGGCGCGTTGCGGCCGGCGGCCCGGGCGCCATGGCTGGGTGCGGCGCCGAGGGCAACCGAGGGCTCCGGCACCGAGACCGCGGTGTCGAGCGGCTCGGCGCAGGCGGCGAGAAGGCCGAGCGCGGTCAAAGCGGCGCGGCCACGCGCGGGGCGCGGGACCTGGCAGGCGGTGGTGAGGGGCATCGGTCGCTCTCCTATCCTGTGCCGAGGTGAAACGTGCCGACACGCCGATCGGTTCCATCCCCGAGCGACCCGCTTGACTTCGCGCGCCGCGCCGCGCCAGATCCGGCAGACGCTTCGGCGGGGGTCGAGAATGCAGGAACGGGACACGCTCCGAGAGCAGCTTTGGTCGGACGCGCCCGTCTGGTCGGAGGACAGCGCCGAGCGCCGCGCCATGGTTCTCGAGCAGTACAAGCTCTGCCTCGAGCTCGCGGACCGGATCAGCCAGCGCCGCGCCGCGACCAACACCTTCTTCCTCACCTTTCACACGGCGGTGATCGGCGGTCTCGCGGCCTTCTACGATGATCTCGACCCGAGGATCGCGGAGATCTTCTTCGGCGTCTCGGCGGCGATCTGCGGCGCCTGGTGGCTCCTCCTGCGTTCCTACCGCACGCTCAACACGGCGAAGTTCCGGGTGATCGGCGCGCTCGAGGAGCATCTGCCGGCCTCGCCGCTCTACAAGGCGGAGTGGGAGGCCTTGGGCCGGGGGGAGAACTGGCGCACCCACATCCCCTTCACCCCCATCGAGCAGATCGTGCCGGTGGGCTTCGCGTTGCTCTATCTCTTCCTCCTCGGCCTGCCGCCCGCGGGCTGAGCGCGCCGTCGGTCGTTCGCTTTTATCGAACGACTTAAGGCGCAATATGTATTTTTCTTACCATTCCCTCTCCCTCACATCTGCGAGGGCAACAGATCGAGGGATGACCCATGGACCTTCTCAGCGACATCGCGGCCACCGTGCTCGCGCAGCTTCAAAAGCCGACTCTGGCCTTTCTCATCGGCGGGATGGTGCTCGCCGCCCTCGGCAGCCGGCTCACGGTGCCGGACGCCGTCTACAAGTTCATCGTGATGGTGCTCCTCCTCAAGGTCGGCATGGGCGCCGGCATGTCCATCCGAGAGACCGAGATTGCCGAGCTCGCCGCGCCGGCCGCCGCCGCGGTTCTCCTCGGGATCGGGATCGTCCTCCTCGGCGGGCTCACGCTGGCCCGGCACCCCGGCGTCTCGCGGATGGACGGGATGGCGACCGCCGGGCTCTTCGGCGCGGTCTCGGCCTCCACCCTCGCGGCCGGCATGGCGATGCTCGACGAGGAGGGCATCGCCTATGAGGGCTTCATCGGCGCGCTCTACCCCTTCATGGACATCGCCGCCCTGGTCACCGCCATCGTGCTCGCCCGGATGAGCGCGGAGCGCCGTGCGGCGACGGTGGTGCAAGGCGGCGGCGCGGCGGCGATGTCCGGCGGGGGTGTGGGCCTCTCGGGGATCGACGGGGCCGGGCTCCGCGCGATCCTCGTCGACACCGCGCGGAGCCCGGCGATCTCGGCGCTTCTCCTCGGCCTCGCCATCGGCGCGGTCGCGGCGCCCATTGCGATCTACGAAAGCTTCTACCAGCAGCTCTTCGCGGGCCTCCTCTCCATCCTCATGCTCACCATGGGCATGGAGGCGTGGGCGCGGCTCTCCGAGCTCCGGAAGGTCGCCCTCGCCTATGTGGCCTACGGGATCGCGGCGCCGCTCGTGCACGGGCTCCTCGGCATCGGCGCCGGGGTGATCGTGCACCAGATCACGGGCTTCTCCGAAGGCGGCGTGGTGCTCTTGGCGGTGCTGGCCGCCTCGAGCTCGGACATCTCGGGCCCGCCCACGCTCCGCGGCGCGCTGCCCGAGGCCAACCCCTCGGCCTATGTCGGCACGTCGACCGGCCTCGGCACGCCGGTCGCGATCCTGGCCATCCCGCTCTGGATCGCGCTCGCCGGGGTGCTCGTGGGCGGCTGAGGCGCCCGGCGGGCGGGCAAGACCGGGGCGGGCGGGCAAAATCGCCCGCCCGCCCGCGCGCCGGTCTATAAAGCGGTCATGGACCGGCTCAACTACCACCATCTCCGCTATTTCCGGGAGGTCGCGCGGGAAGGGAACCTGACGCGCGCGGCCGATCGGCTCAACATCTCCCAGTCCGCGCTTTCGACCCAGATCCGCCAGCTCGAGGAGCGGCTTGGCCAGGCGCTCTTCGACCGCGACGGGCGCAGCCTCGCCCTCACCGAGGCGGGGCGGCTCGCGCTCGACCACGCGGACCGGATCTTCCAGGCGGGCGAGGAGCTCGTCGCCGCCCTCGCCGCGGGCGAGGGCACGCTGCGCCCGCTCAAGGTCGGCGCCCTCTCCACCCTCTCGCGCAACTTCCAGCTCCGCTTCCTGCGGCCCGTGCTCGAGGACGGCGCCTGCGTGCTCAGCCTCGTCTCCGGCAGCGGCCCGGTCCTCCTCGACACCCTCCGCCGGCTGGGGCTCGACCTCGTCCTCTCCACCGAGCCGCCCTCGCGCGCAACCTATCCCGAGCTCGTCGCCCACCGCATCGCCGAGCAGCCCGTGGGCCTTTACGGCGTGGCCCGGCGCATGGAGCATGGGAGCCTCGCCGATCTTCTGGCCCGGGAGCCCGTGATCCTGCCGACGGAGAGCTCCATCCGCACGGGCTTCGACAGCCTGGCGGCGCGCCTCGGGGTCACGGTGCGCCTCGCCGCGGAGATCGACGACATGGCGATGGTCCGCCTCCTCGCGCGCGAGGGGGTGGGCGTGGCGGTCGCCCCCGCCGTCGTGGTGGCCGACGAGATCGAGGCTGGGCTCCTCCGCCCCGCCGCCTTTGCGCTCGACCTTTCGGAGACCTTCTACGCCGTCACCGCGAGCCGGCGCTTCCCGCATCCGCTGGTCACGAAGCTTCTCGGCCTCACCGGCGGGTCGCCCGCCGCCTAGGCCGCGCTCGGCATCCGGATCTCGCGACGCCCCGGGGTGAAGCCCGCGAACCCGAGATCCCAGCGCGCGCCCGGCCAATGCAGCGCGAGCGTGCCCGCCGCCGGGCGGTAGACCGCGGTGTAGAGCGTGCCGAAGCCTTGGTCGAACGCCACCGAATAGAGCGGCGGGCGGAGGAAGGCGCTGACGAACTTCTCCTGGCTCTCGGGGTGAAGGGTAAGCCGCGAAAGGAGGTAGCGCTCCCGCTCCACCGTCGAGGTGAAGCGCGCATGGGTCGACCACTCCACCCGGGCCTGGTGGTTGGTCGCCACCGCGGCATGAGTCACCACCGGCGCCCGGTCGGGTGCCAGATAGACGGTCCAGAACCGGCGCGCGCGGTCGAGCACGGTGACGTTGTAACTCATATGGCAGGGCACCCGGCGGAGCGCCTCCACCGCCTCGTCCGCCGTCTCGCAGATCTCGAGCACGTAGCGCAGGATGAGTGGAACGCCGAACCCGTCGCCCACCACGCGGCGCCCGCCGAAGGTGAGGGACACCGCGAGGCCGGCGTCGTTCACCCCGTCCACCAGCCCCCAGAGGCCGTCCGAGGTGCCGAGGACGCGCCGGCCGAGCCACTCCGTGTGCAGCACCAGCGCGTCGAAGGCCCGCGGGCTGTAGTCGTAATTGCGCACCAACATGGGCTCTTCGCCCGGCCAGATCGCCTGGGAGCACCCGGTCATGTAGGGCGGCGGGCAGAAGAAGGAGAGAAACCGCGCCGCCGCGTCGCCCCCGCCTGCGAGCGCGCAGAGCCGGTCGTAGAGCGCGAGGAGCTCGGGCATGTGCTGGCGGAGCGCCTGGCGGCTCGCAAAGTAGGTGGGCCGCGCCTCGACGCCCGCCTGCGACCACCAGCGGTGGTAGTGGGGCCAGGACTGATGGAAGAGGCCCGCCCAGAGCGGCCCCGGCTCCGCCTCCGCGAGCGCGCGAAACTCGATCCTCATCCCTCTGCGGTAGCGCAGCCGGCGGCGCCGCGCAATCGTCCGGGAGCCCGGGCGGCGCCGAGGCCGCGGCGCGCGCCAGGCGGCGCGCGATCGCGTTCGAGCTCGCCTCGGCGCGCAAAATGTTCTATATTCGTTCCAAGCCGAGCTCACGGGAGGACCGAATGGCCATCGGACGGACGCTGAACGGCACGCTCAGGGCCTTCATCGAGCGCCAGCCGCTCTTTTTCGTCGCGACCGCGGCGCGGGAGGGGCGGGTGAACCTCTCGCCCAAGGGCATGGACACGCTGCGGATCCTGGCCGAGGACCGGATCGTCTGGCTCAATCTCAGCGGCAGCGGCAACGAGACCGCCGCCCATCTGCGGGACAGTCCGCGGATGACGCTGATGTTTTGCGCCTTCGAGGGCGAGGCGATGATCCTGCGGGTCTATGGCACGGCCGCGGCCACGCATCCGCACGATCCGGGATGGGAGGCCGCCGTGGCCCGCTTCCCGCGCCTCGCCGGCAGCCGCCAGGTCTTCGACCTCACGGTCGAGATGGTCCAGACCTCCTGCGGCACGGGCGTGCCCCTCATGACGCTGGCGGGGGAGCGCGGCCCGTCGGAGCTCGTGCCCTTCTACGAGGAGATGGGCCCCGACGGTGTGCGCGATTACTGGCGGCGGCGGAACGCGGTCAGCCTCGACGGCCGGCCCACCGGCACGGTGCCCGAGGCGGAGTGACCGGCCTCAGAGGATCTTGAAGGCCGGCCCCTCGAGGGCCGCGGCGGTGGGCAGCGGGCGGGCTCGGAAGGCCGCCTTGATCCCGGCGATCCACGTCTTCGAGCGCTCGGTGAGGTTGAAGGAGGGGGTCATCGAGCGGCCGCGCGTGACGAGGATGCCGAGATCCGCGCCCTCGTAGCGGTAGTCCCCGGGCTTGAGGATCCGGAGAAAAAACGCCTCCTGCTCGGACTCCACGGCGCGGCGGTGGTAGTCGAATCGGTCGAACTCCACCGTTCCGTCCTCCTTCATCCGGTAGATGCCGGTGGGCGGCGCCTCGGTCAGGATGTCCACCGAGTCGTCGGTGTGCTTGATCACCATCTGCGACCAGCTGTCGATCATGTCCGGGTCGGCCCAGCGGGCGTTGAGCTCCTCGACATCGAGCTCGAAGTCCTTTCCCGAGAATTCGAGCAGGTGGAACAGGAAGAGCGGCGCGTCGGCATGCGCGAAGGCCGCGTGGTTGGTCATCGAGGAGGCGCCGGTGATCCGCGGGTTGAGCTCGCCGAGCCAGATCTCGCCGGTCTTCTTGTCGATGAGGAAATCGAGCTCAAAATAGCCGCGATAGCCCTCCTTCTTGAGCTGCTCGCCGAACTTGAAGGTCAGCTCGCGCGCCTGCTGCCGGGCCTTGGGCGGGAAGGCCGTGGAGAAGATCTCGTTGCCGCACCAGCCGCCGCGATAGGGCGTGAGCTCTTTGAAGCCCACGAGCTCGGTCATGAGGGGGCCGACGATGGTGCCCTGCTTGGTGGCGCAGGCCTCGATCGCAGAGCCGCGGCAGTCGATGCGCTTCATGATCTTGATTTCGCCCTGGCCGACGATCT
>CAYXPI010000021.1:0-29302 GCA_964467005.1 uncultured Limibaculum sp.
CCGCTGTCGCAGCGCGCGCGGAACGGCCGGCGCGAGAGGTCGAGGGCCAGCACATGGTCCGCCACGATCTCGGTGCCGACGGCCCGGGCATGGGCCTCCATCTGCACCATCAGATCCGGCCCCTGCACGGTGGTGTGGCCGGGCCAGTTCTCGACCTCGGTGGTGATGGTGAGCTGGCCGCCCGGCTGGATGCCCTGGATCAGCACCGGCTCGAGGAGCGCGCGAGAGGCGTAGACGGCCGCGGTGTAGCCGGCCGGGCCGGAGCCGATGATGAGGCAGCGGGTGCGGCGGGGGGCGGGCGTGTCGCTCGGCATCGGGGCCTCCATCTCCAGGATGGGACAGAAATAGAGGCTTCGCTCACGGGCGCCAAGGGCCAGGGGTCACCACCTCTCTGGGTCAATGGGCCGGGCCGGGGGCGCGGGCCGCGGCGAGGGGCGGGCGGCGGCGCCCGGGCTGACCGGCGGGAAGGGACGGAAAAGCGCCGCGCCCCCGCCATGCACCGGGCAGCCTGGCCCGTCGGCTGTGCGCAAGAAGATCTCCACTCGCCGGTTCGCCTGGCGGCCGATGGGGTCGTCGCGCCCGTCCGGCAGGGTGTTGGGCCGCCGCGGCTCCCGTTCGCCGAGGCCGCGGGTCAGAAGGCGCGGCCCGCGGAGGGCCAGCGGTCCTGCGAGGTATCCGGCGACGGAGGCCGCGCGCCGTTCCGAGAGATCCTGGTTGTAGGCGTCGGGGCCTCGGCTGTCGGTGTGCCCGGTGATCTCGATGGCCAGGGGGCGGAGCGCGCGCGCCCGCTCGGCGATGGCCGCGAGGACGGGGATGGCGTCGGGCCGGATCGCCGCGTCGTCGAAGTCGAAGAGCACATCGCCATCCGCATCGATCACCGCGCCGCAGGGCGTGGTGAATTCGGCGAATCCCGTCACCCGGGGCTCGCCGGCCAGCGGGTGCACCCGGCGCCCGGGCAGGCACGTGATGGCGTAGCGGAGGCCCTCGACCCCGATGCGCGCGCGGTACCCCGCCCCCTCGATCATACCGTAGAGCGCCTGGAGGAGCGCGTTGGGCTCGATGGTCGAGACATACTGGTAGGTGCACGAGGTGCGCCCGCAGTCCGACGGGCGCTGGCTGAGAAAGCCAGGAAAGCGCTCCGTCGCCTCGCCGAAGGTGAGAAGGCTCGGCTGCGTGCAGTTGGCGTAGCTGAGGAGGTAGCTCCGTTCCCAACCCTGTGCGCCGGCGGCGGCGGTGCCAAGGGCGAGAAGGCCGAGGAGGAAGGCGGCGAGGCGGGTCATGGGCGGGCGCTCCGGGCGATGTGGTGGAAGGTTACGATGGCGGGGCCAGGGACGGAATGGGGTCGAGCCCGAGGCGGGCGACGAGAAGGCCGGCGACCCGATCGGCCTCGGCCAGCGGCGGATAGGTCCAGCGCGCGATCGGGCCGTGGAAGGGCCGGGCGATGCCCGCCTCGGCGAGGTCGGCGTGGAAGCGCTCGGCCTTCATGTGCGGGCGCCCGACGCCCAGGATGTGCAGGGGGAGGCCGGTCGCGGCGGCTTCGGAGGCCATGTTGACGCTGTCGGCGGTGACGAGAACCGCCTCGGCCATCCCCAGAAGCCCGGGATAGGGGTTGGCGCCCGTGCCGTCGTGGAGGAGATGGCGCCGGGCCGGGAGCGTGGCCGCGAGGCGGGGCAGGAGGTCCGGCGGTGTGCGGCGCGAGGCCGTGACGAGGAGGGTCCAGCCGGCCTCCGCCAGGGTCTCCAGCGCCGCGACGATGCGCGCCGGGTCGTCCGCCTCCCACCGCGCCATGCGCCCGGGCCCGCCGAGGAGGACCGCGAGCCGGGGCCCCGGCAGCGCCCGGATCTCGCGCGGGAGCGCGGCGGCGGCCTCGGCCACGGCGGCGGGCGTGACCCGGCCGATGGCCCCCAACGTCTCGATCACCCGCTGCCCCAGCTCGTCGTGCCGGGGCGCCACCACCGCGTCGAAGGCCGCGAGCGGCATCTGCGGGTCGAGGATCTGCACCGTCCGCACCCCGTGCGCCCGCAGCGCGGCGACGAAGGGCGCCACCCGACGCCCGGCCCCGATGGCGAGATCGGGCCAGGGGCCACTCGGCCGCGCCTCATGGGCCACGGACCGCGCCGCCGCTCGAGCCCCGAGCGCGTGCCAGAGAGCGGGCGGGAGCAGCCGGCCAAGGGTCGATGGCGGCGCCACGACCTCGGTCACCTCGGCCCCCTTCTGCGCCCGCATCAGCGCCTCCGCGAGCCCCAGAGCCTGGGCCCGGTTGCCCGCGCGCCCGTCGCTGACCGCCCAGATCAGGGGGGGCGGCTTTCGCGCAACTCTTTCCATTTCTTGCGTCGCCCCGCAATCTTATGGCTTTTTTCGGCGCATTGGCGTACATAGGTGCCAAGAAAATCCACCGGCTCCCCAACCATGCCGGAAGAGAGAGGACGCCATTCCATGACCGGACACAAGCTCGACGGCATCGACCTCAAGATCCTCATGGAGCTGCAGGAGGACGGGCGCATGACCAATGTCGAGCTCTCGCGCCGGGTCGGTATCTCCGCCCCGCCCTGCCTGCGCCGCGTCCGCGCGCTGGAGGATGCCGGCTACATCGAGGGCTACCACGCCCGGGTCAATGCCCGGTCGCTCGGCTACGAGGTGATGGTGTTCGCCATGGTCTCGCTCAAGAGCCAGGCGGGGGCGGATCTCGCGGCCTTCGAGGAGCGTGCGAAGGCTTGGCCCATGGTGCGCGAGTGCTTCATGCTGAATGGCGAGATCGACTTTCTGTTGAAATGCATGGCGCCCAATCTCGCGAGCTTCCAGGCCTTCCTCACCGACGATCTGACCGCCGCGCCCAATGTCGCCTCCGTCAAGACGTCGCTAGTCATCCGCTCGGCCAAGGACGCCCCCGGCATCCCCTTCGAGACCATGGAGTTCGCGGCGAGCGCCTGACCGCTCAGTCCTTGGCGTAAGGGTTCTCGCCTTTGCGCAGATGCAGGCGGATCGGCACGCCGTCGAGCCCGAAATCCCGCCGGAGGCCGTTCACCAGATAGCGGGTGTAGCTCTCCGGCAGCGCGTCTGGGCGCGAGCACATCACCACGAAGCCCGGCGGGCGCGTGCGCACTTGGGTCATGTAGCGGAGTTTGATGCGCCGTCCGCGGGGCGCGGGGGGCGGGTGCTCCTCCAGCGCGCGGGCCAGCCAGTCGTTGAGCTTGGCCGTGGTGATGCGCCGATTCCAGACCTCGTGGACGCCCTCGATGGCGGTTTTGAGCTTGTCGAGCCCGCGGCCCGTGAGCCCTGAGATCGTCACGAACGGCACGCCTTTGAGCTGGGGCAGGAGCCGCTCCGCCTCGGCCATGAGCTCCCGACGGCGGGCGTCGCGGTCCTCGGCCGCGTCCCATTTGTTGACCGCAAGCACGATGGCGCGGCCCTCCCGCTCCGCGAGATCGGCGATGCGCAGGTCCTGGGTCTCGAGCGCGCTGTCGGCCTCCATGAGCACCACGACGACCTCGGCGAAGCGCACGGCGCGGAGCGCGTCGGAGGTGGAGAGCTTCTCCAGTGTTTCCTGAACCTTGGCCTTCTTGCGGAGCCCCGCGGTGTCGGCGATGCGGAAGGCGCGCCCGCCCCAGGTAACGTCGAGGGCGATGGCGTCGCGGGTGAGGCCGGCCTCGGGCCCCGTCAGGAGCCGGTCCTGGCCGAGAAGGGTGTTGACGAGCGTGGACTTGCCCGCATTCGGACGGCCGGCGATGGCGATCTGGAGGGGGCGCCGCTCGGCCAGCGGGTCGTCCTCGGCGCCGGGGATCCGGGCCTCCTCCGCGGTCTCGGCGGCGATGCGGGCGGCGTGGGGCTCGAGGGCGGCGTGGAGCTCGCCGAGGCCCTCGCCATGTTCGGCCGAGAGCCCGATGGGCGCGCCGAGCCCGAGCTCGAAGGCCTCGTAGAGCCCCGCTTCCGCCGCCCGGCCCTCGCATTTGTTGGCGGCCAGGATCACCTCGGCGCCGCGCTTTCGCAGCATCCCCGCCAGCGTCCGGTCGAGGGGGGTCACGCCCGCGCGTGCGTCGAGGAGAAAGAGGCAGACATCCGCCTCCGCCATCGCCCGCTCGGTCAGCTTGCGCATCCGGCCCGGCAGGCTGTCGTCGGTCGCGTCCTCGAGCCCCGCCGTGTCGATCACCGTGAAGCGGAGGCCGCCCAACTCCGCCTCCCCGTCGCGGAGATCGCGCGTGACCCCCGGCCGGTCGTCGACCAGCGCGAGGCGCTTGCCGACCAGACGGTTGAAGAGCGTGGACTTGCCGACATTGGGCCGGCCGATGATCGCGACGGTGAGGGGCATGGCCGCCTCCTAGCCCGGGGCGGGGGCGCCGGCAAGGCCGCCCCTCAGCGGAAGGCGTGGAGCGTCGCGTCGTTGTCGAGGATGAAGAGCGTGCCGCTTGCCACCACGGCGCCGGTGCGCGCGCCGTCCGAGAGCTCGGCCACCACGCCGCCCTGGCCCGTGATCGCGTCGACCGACCAGATCTGGCCCAGGCTGTCGGTCACGATCACTTGGCCCGAGACGAGGACCGGCCCCGAATAGGTGATGGGGTCCTCGCGGTCTTCCTCGTCCTCGAAGGCCGGGAGGGGCCGCGACCACAGGGTTTGCCCCGAGCGCGCGTCGAGCCGGAGGAGATCGGCGGTGTCGGAGACCATCCAGAGCGTGTCGCCCGCGGCCCAGATCGGCCGGGTCGCCCCGAGCGTCCGGGTCCAGACCCGGCGCCCGCTCGCGCTCTCGAGGGCCGCCGTCCGCCCGCTCTGATTGGCCGAGACGACGATGGGGCCGAGGATCACGGGGTCGCCCGTGAGGTCGGTGATCGCCGAGCGCGCGAGGCCCCGCCGCCCTCCGGTGATGACCGCGCCCCAAAAGCGCCGGCCCGTGCGCGCCTCATGCGCCACGAGCTCGCCCGAGGGGAAGGGGATGACCGCGCCGCCGCCGCCGATCGCGGGGCTCGCGCCGCCCAGATAGCCGGCATCCGCCGCCACCCCTTGCGCGCGCCAGAGGACCGAGCCGTCCGCCAGCGCGACGCCAAAGGCCTGGCTCGCCCTGGTGGCCGCCACGATCAGCCCGTCCGCCACGGCCGGGCCCGCGCGGAAGGGCGCGCCGAAGCTCCGGCGCCAGATCACCTCGCCGGTGGCGGTGGAGAGCGCGACGATCTCGCCGAAGCCCGTGGTGGCCACCAGCCGGTCCCCCGCCAGCGCGAGGCCGCCGCCGAAGCCCTCCTCGCCGTCTTCGTCCTCGTTGGGCACGAGGCTCGCCGCCCAGCGGAGGGCGCCGGAGCCCGCGTCGAAGGCCCGCACTTCGGCCGCCGCGTCAAGGGTGAAGACCGCGCCGCCGCCCGCGACCGGGGCCGCGGTGATCAGGCTGTCCGAGCTCGACCCGGCGCCGGCATCCGCCTCCCACGCCTTCGAGAAGCCGATGGGGCCGGCCACATGTCCGCCGAGATGGGCGGCGTTGGCGCCCGTTTGGGTCCAGGCCTCGAGGGGCGCGGCCGGGGGCAGGCCGCGCTCGATCACGGCGCCGCCCGCGCCCTCGCCGATGGCCTGGCGCACCGGCAGCCGCTCGCCGGTCAGGCGGTCGTCCTCGTCGAAAAGCCCGCAGCCGCCCATGAGAAGGGCGACCCCGAGGCAGAGCCCGAGCCGGTCACGCGCCATCGTCGCCCTCGCCGAGTATCTCGAGCATCTGTTGCGCCCGGATGTTGAGCCCGCGGGTGAGCCCGGGATCCGCCAGAATCGCCTCCAGATCGGCCCGGGCGCCCGCCGCGTTTCCGGCGTTGAGCCGCAGCGCCGCCCGGAGCTCGAGCGCGAGCGGACGGTAGGGCGCGCCCTCCGCCGCAAGGCCGGCCAGCAGCCCCTCCGCCTCCTCGATCGGCTTGCGGGGCGCGTCGAGCCGTGCGGCCTCGAGAGCGGCCAGATCGGTGTAGGCGCGTTTCAGCCGCGCATCGTCCGCCACGCTGCGATCGGGGGCGTGGGCCGCGCCCACCCCCCCCGCCGCCGCCTGAGCCGCCGCGAGCTCGAGCGCGGCCACGGCCGCCGCCGGGCCGTCCAGCGCCGCCAGCGCCTCCGCCTTCGCCGCGACCCCCTCGTCGGCCTCGAGAAGGCGCGCCCCCCGCTCCTTCGCCGCCGCAACCTCCTGCGCCTGATACCAGGTCCAGCCCGCGGCCCCGGCCACGATGGAGAGGAGCCCCCCGATGATCAGCGGTGCGAAGCGGCGCCAGAGCCGCTGCATCCGCTCCACCCGGACCTCCTCGCTGACCTCTCGGATGAAGCTGTCCTGCTCGGTCACCCTGCGCCCGCCTTGCCAGTTCCGCCCCCGGGGCCCGCCGCCCGGCGGAGCGAAGCCTAGCCACCGGAGGGCCGAGCGCAAGGGCTTTCGGCAGACCTGACGCGCGGACGCGCCCCTGCTACTCTCCGCGAAAAGATCCATCTGGAGGGGACGGGATGCGCACCGAGAAGCTCGAATTCGACGGCCATGGAGGCGCGCGGCTCGCCGCCCGGCTCGACCGGCCGGTGGGGACGCCGAAGGCGGTGGCGCTCTTCGCCCATTGCTTCACCTGCGGGAAGGACATCGCGGCCGCCCGGCGGATCGCGGGCCGGCTGGCCGGCGCCGGCATTGCGGTGATGCGGTTCGACTTCACGGGCCTCGGCCATTCGGAGGGGGAGTTCGGGCACACGGGCTTCAGCTCGAATGTGAGCGATCTCGTCGCCGCCGCGCGCCATCTCGAAGGTCTCGGCACGCCGCCCGCCGTCCTCATTGGCCATTCGCTGGGCGGGGCGGCCGTGCTGGCGGCGGCGGGGGAGATCCCGTCGGTCCGCGCGGTCGTGACCATCGGGGCGCCGGCGGATCCGGGCCATGTCCTCCACAATTTTGGCGCCGCGCTCGAGACCATCCGGGCCAACGGCGCGGCGGAGGTCGACCTCGCCGGGCGGAAGTTCACCATCGCCCGCGGCTTTGTCGAGGATGTGGAGGGCGCGCGGCTCGCGGACCGGGTGAGCGCCCTCAAGGCCGCGCTCCTCGTGCTCCATGCGCCGCGGGACGCGCAAGTGGGCATCGAGAACGCGGCCGAGATCTTCACCCGCGCCAAGCACCCCAAGAGCTTCGTGACCCTCGACGACGCGGACCATCTCCTCACCCGCGCGCCGGACGCAGAGTACGCGGCCGAGGTGATCGAGGCCTGGGTGCGCCGGTACCTGCCCCAACGGGAGCCGCCGGAGGGCCCCGCGGAGGGCATCGCGCGCGTCTCCGAGGCGGATCCTCAGGGCTTTCTGCAGGACATCCGGGTCGGCCCCCGCCACACGCTCTTGGCCGACGAGCCCAAAGGCGTGGGCGGCACCGATCTCGGCCCCACGCCCTACGGCCTTGTCGCGGCGGGGCTCGGGGCCTGCACGGCGATGACCATCCGGATGTATGCGCGGCGGAAAGCGTGGCCGCTCGCCCATGTCGAGGTGGATGTGAGCCACGACAAGGTGCACGCCGAGGATTGCACGAGCTGCGAGACCAAGGACGCCAAGATCGACGTCTTCCGCCGGGTGATCCGCCTCGACGGGCCGCTCGACGAGGCGCAGCGCGCGCGGTTGCTCGAGATCGCGGATCGCTGCCCCGTCCACCGCACGCTCGAAAGCGCGGTGCGGATCGAGACCGAGCTCGCGCCTTAAAGGTCGAGCGCCTCGGCGAAGCGGGCGCGCTCGGTGATGAACTGGAAGCGCGTCTCCGCCCGCCGGCCCATCAGCCGCTCGACAAGGCCCGCGGTGTCCTCCAGCTCGTCCTCGATCGAGACACGGAGGAGCCGCCGCTTTGCTGGGTCCATCGTCGTCTCCTGGAGGCGCTTGTAGGGCATCTCGCCGAGGCCCTTGAACCGCTCGATCGAGATCTTGCCCTTCTTGGGAAAGCCCGTCTCGAGAAGCCGGTCCTTCTCCGCGTCGTCCGCGGCGTAGAGCGAGGTCGCTCCCTGCACCAGGCGGTAGAGCGGGGGCTGCGCGAGGAAGAGGTGGCCCTTCTCGATGAGAGGCCGCATCTGGGTGAAGAAAAAGGTCATGAGGAGGGCGGCGATGTGGGCGCCGTCCACATCCGCATCCGTCATGATGATCACCTTGTCGTAACGGAGATCCTCCTCGCGGTAGCGGGGGCCGAGGCCGACGCCGAGCGCCTGGCAGAGATCGCCGAGCTCCTTGTTGTCCGCGAGCTTGGCGCCGGCCGCGCCGAGGACGTTCAAGACCTTGCCGCGGAGGGGGAGGACGGCTTGGGTCCGCCGGTCCCGCGCCTGCTTGGCCGAGCCGCCGGCGGAATCGCCTTCGACGAGGAAGATCTCCGAGCCTTCCTTGGTGGCGTCCGAGCAGTCGGTCAGCTTGCCCGGAAGGCGGAGGCGCTTGGTGGCGGATTTCCTCTGCGTCTCCTTCTCGGCCCGGCGGCGGGCGCGCTCCTCGGCCCGCTCGATCACATGCTCGAGGATGGCGTCCGCGAGCTTCGGGTCCGAGCCGAGCCAGGTGTCCATCCGGTCCCGCACCGCGCCCTCCACCAAGCGCTCGGCCTCGGCGGTCGCGAGGCGGTCCTTGGTCTGGCCCACGAATTCGGGCTCGCGGATGAAGACCGAGATCATGGCCGCGGCCTGGGCGGTCACGTCCTCGCGGCGGATCTCCTTGGCCTTCTTCACGCCCGCGCGCTCGCCATGGGCGCGGATGGCCTTGGTGACGGCCGCCCAAAAGCCGGCCTCGTGCGTGCCCCCTTCCGGCGTTGGGATGGTGTTGCAATAAGCGGCGAGATGGCCGTCGCGGAGCGGGGTCCAGGCCAGCGCCCATTCGACGGAGCCGGGCGTGTCCGCGCCGAAGCGCTCGGCAAACGCCACCTTGCCGGCGAAGGGCGCGCCGATCACCTCGGTCTCGGCGAGGTCGGCCGCGAGATAGTCTGCCAGCCCGCCGGGAAAGCGGAAGATGTCCTCCGCGGGGGTCGGGTCGCCCTCGCGGAGCCGCTCCGGCGCAGAGCGCCAGCGGATCTCCACCCCGCCGAAGAGATAGGCCTTGGACCGCGCCATCCGGTGGAGGCGCGCAGGCGCCAGCGCCGCGCTCTCGCCGAAGATCTCAGGGTCCGGGTGGAAGGCGACCCGGGTGCCGCGGCGGTTCTGCACCGGGCCGAGGCTCTCGAGCGGGCCCGTCGGCACCCCGCGGGCGAACTCCTGGGCGTAGAGCTGTTTGGCCCGGGCCACCTCCACCCGCAGCCGGTCCGACAACGCGTTGACCACGGAGACGCCCACACCATGGAGCCCGCCGGAGGTCTGATACGCCTTGTCGGAGAATTTGCCGCCCGCATGGAGGGTGCAGAGGATCACCTCGAGCGCGGATTTCTCCGGAAATTTGGGATGTGGGTCGACGGGGATGCCGCGGCCATTGTCGGTGATGGCGACGGTCCCGTCGGCCAGGAGCTCCACTTCGATCCGAGAGGCGTGGCCGGCCACCGCCTCGTCCATCGCGTTGTCGAGCACCTCGGCCACCAGGTGGTGCATCGCCCGCGCGTCGGTGCCGCCCACATACATGCCGGGCCGCTTGCGCACGGGCTCGAGCCCCTCCAGGACCTCGATGGCCGAGGCGTCATAGGCCCGCTCGGCGGGGTCTTCGCCCTCGGGGAAGAGATCGTCCGCGGTCATCTCGTGCTCCTCTCGCTCGGCCCCACAAGATATGGCGATCAGCCTGCGGAGGGAACCAGGCTTTGCCGCTCGCCGGCCAGATAGCGCGCCACATCCGTGAGATCGAAGGCCAGCGAAACCGTGAGCGAGGCCACGAAGAGCCAGAGGACGGCCCGCTGCGGCTGCACGATCTCGGGCCGCCTGGTGAGGCGCAGGACGATCCAGACGACCAGCGGGGTCCAGAACACAAGATGCGGCAGGCCGAGAAGGCGCACAAACCCCACCTCTTCGTAGAGCCAGAACATGCTGGCCACCATCGGGAGGTTCACCGCCAGGATCGCGCCCGCCACCACCCAGGTGCGGCGCGCGATGAGGCAGACGACGAGCGTGCCGAACGTCACGATGTTGAGCCAGCCCACCCAGAGGCGGACCCAGTCGGGTTGCGTCGCCAGCGCCTCGTGAAAGTTGAGCTCCTGCATGGGCCGAGGCATGCCAGCCGCGTCGCTCGGGCGCAAGCGCCGGACTTGCCGGACAGGGCGGTTGCCTCTATCTCCCGATAGGCCAAGACCCCAGCGGAGGGCGCGAGACATGCCTAGCGACCGATCGGCGGACCGCCGCCAGCAGATCCTCGACAGCGCCGAGCGGATGGCCCGCCGCGGCGGCTACAACGGCTTCAGCTTTCGCGACATCGCCGCCGAGGTGGGGGTGAAGAGCGCGAGCGTGCATTACCACTTTCCCACCAAGGCCGATCTCAGCACGGCGCTGGCCGAGCGCTACTCGGATCGCTTCCTCGGCAGCCTCGGCCCCGCGACGGAACCCGGCGCGCAGCTTCGCCTCATCGCGGGCTACCGCGAGGCGCTGGTGGAGGCGGACCAGATGTGCCTTTGCGGCATCTTCGGCGCGGAGATCGACGCGTTGCCGGATCCGCTGGTGCACGCCGTCCGCGGCTTCTTCCGGCGGCTGGTGGACTGGGCGGCGGAGAGCCTGGGCGAAGGGGCGGACAAGACGGGCGGCGAGACCCTGGTGTCGGGCCTCGAGGGCGCTCTCATCGCGGCGCGGGCGCTGGGGGAGCCGGAGCTCTTCGATCGGGTGGCCGCGCGCCTGCTCGAGGCCGCCAAGGGCGGGCACTGGGAGCGGGCCTGAGCCTCAGGCCGCCGGGGCGTCGGCCAGGAACCCGCCGGACTGGCGCCGCCAGAGCCGCGCATAGAGCCCGCGCTTGGCCAGGAGCGCCTCGTGCGGCCCCTCTTCCACAATCCGCCCCTGGTCCATCACAACGATTCGGTCCATCGATTGAATGGTGGACAGGCGATGGGCGATGGCGATCACCGTCTTGCCCTCCATCAGCCGGGCGAGGGCGGCCTGGATCTCCGCCTCCACCTCCGAGTCGAGGGCCGAGGTCGCCTCGTCGAGGGCGAGGATCGGCGCGTCCTTGAGAATGGCCCGGGCGAGCGCGATGCGCTGGCGCTGCCCGCCGGAGAGCTTCACCCCGTCCTCGCCGAGATGCGCGGCGTAGCCGGCGCGCCCCCGCTTGTCGCGGAGCGCCTCGATAAAGTCGTGGGCCGCGGCCTGGCGGGCGGCCTCCATCGCCGCCTCTCGCCCCGCTTCCGGGCGGCCGTAGAGGATGTTGTCGAGCGCCGAACGGTTGAACATCGCCGGCTCCTGCGTGACGGTTGCGATCTGGCGGCGGAGGCCGTCCTGGGTGAGCTCGCGGATGTCCCGCCCGTCGAGGCGGATCTGGCCCTCCTCCACATCGTGCAGCCGGAGGAGGAGCTTGAGCGCGGTGGACTTGCCGGCGCCTGACGGCCCGACGAGACCCACGCGCTCGCCCGGGCGGAGATGCAGATCGAGCCGCGCGAGGCCCCCGCCGCCGGTCCGACCATACTGAAAGCGCACGCCCTCGAACCGGATGTCGCCATTGGCGCGCGGGGGCTCGGCGGCGTCCGGACGGTCGGCGATCGCATGGGCCGGGGAGAGGGTGCGCATCCCGTCCTCCACCACGCCGATATTGGTGAAGATCCCCATGGCGGTGAAGGAGATCCAGCCCGACATATGGCTGAGCCGGGTGGAGAGGAGCCCGGCCAGCGCGATGAGCCCGGGCCCCGCGGCGCCGGTGCTCCAGAGCCAGAGGGCGGCGCCGCAGAGGAGCACCGGGAGCGCCGAGGCGAGGATCGCGAGCCGCGTGCGGAAGCCCCAGGCGATCTGACCGAAGGCGATGCCGGCACGGCGATAGGCCTGGAGGGCCGCCCGCGCCGCCTCCCGCTCCCGCCCGGCATGGGCGAAGAGCTTGACGGTCGTCATGTGGGAGAGGCTGTCGACGAGCTGGCCCGAGACGGCGGAGCGCGCGTCCGCCCGGCGCTTGGCCGCCTCCCGGATCCTCGGGAGATAGCGCGCGACCAGCCGCAGATAGAGCGCGAACCAGACGGCGAGGATGATGGCCAGGCGCCAGTCCGCCGCGCCGAGGACGGCGAAGGAGGCCGCGAGCGCCGCGATGCCGTAGGCAACCGCGTTCAGCGTCTCGGCCATCACGTCGTTCATCGCGATGGCCGTCTGCGTCTCCTTCTGCGCGAGGCGGCCGGCGAAATCGTCCTCGAAATAGGCCATCGGCTGGCCGAGCGTGTGCCCGTGCAAGCGCCACATGCCGAGGGAGGGCATGCCGGGATTGAGCGAGCGGCTGACGAGGCCGGAGGTGATCGCCATGAGCCCGGGCCGGGCCACCAGGAAGAAGAGCGCGATGGCGGCGAGCATCGGCCAGTCCTCGCTCAAGAGGGTGGCGGGGTCGGTCGCCGCGGTCCGGTCGACCACCCAGCCGATGGCGAGCGCCACCATGGCTTCGGCGATGCCGAGGAGGACGGTCGCGACGAGAAGCGCCCAGACCGCCCAGCCCGTTCCCCGCATGAGCCAGCGCATGAAGGGACCGAGGCGGGTGGGCGGCGGTCCGTCCTCCTCCGGGAAGGGGTCGATCAGCCGCTCGAACGCGCCGTCCTCTGGGGCCCGGGTCGCCTCGCTCATTCCGCCGCCGCCGTTTCGGCCGAGGTGTCGAGGAAGCCGCCGGACTGGCGCTGCCACAGCCGGGCGTAGAGGCCGCCCTGCGCCAGGAGCGCCGCGTGCGGGCCGTCCTCGATCACCGTGCCCTGGTCGAGGCAGACAATCCGATCCATCGACTGGATGGTGGAGAGCCGGTGCGCGATGGCCACCACCGTCTTGCCCTCCATGAGATCGGCCATGGCCTCCTGGATCGCCGCCTCGACCTCCGAATCGAGGGCCGAGGTCGCCTCGTCGAGGATGAGAATGGGTGCGTCCTTCAGAACCGCGCGGGCGAGGGCGATCCGCTGGCGCTGGCCCCCCGAGAGGCGCACGCCCCGCTCGCCCACATAGGCGTCGAGCCCCGTGCGGCCCTCCCGATCCGCGAGCTCCGGGATGAACTCGTCGGCATGCACCTTGCGCGCGGCCTCCCAGATCTCCTCCTCCGTGGCCTCGGGCCGGCCATAGGCGATGTTGGCCCGGATCGAACGGTGGAGGAGGGCGGTGTCCTGCGTCACCATCGAGATCTGGCGGCGCACGCTCTCCTGCTGGCAGAGGGCAAGGTCCTGCCCGTCGATCAGCACCCGGCCCGCATCCGGGTCGAAGAACCGGAGCGCCAGGTTGACGAGCGTCGACTTGCCCGCCCCCGAGCGCCCGACGAGGCCGACGCGCTCGCCGCCCTCGATCGTGAGGTTCACGTTCGACACCCCGCCGGCGCGCTTGCCATAGGTGTGGGTGACATTCTCGAACCGGATCTCGCCCTTGGTGAGACGCAGCGGCTGGGCGCCCGGCGCGTCCTTGAGGCGGAGGGGCTCGGACACCGTCTCCATCCCCTCCTGCACCGTCCCGATGTTCTGAAAGAGCATGGAGAGCGACCACATGATCCAGTCCACCATCCCGGTCAGGCGCACGACGAGGGCGGCGGCCGCCGCGATGGGCCCCACGGTGATCTCGCCCAGGGACCACAGCCACATCCCGTAGCCGACCACGCCGCCGATCAGCACGGTGGAGAGGACGGCGAGGTAGATCGTGAGCCAGGTGTAGAGCCGGGTCTGCCGCGCGAAGGTCCAGCGGAAGTCCTCCATCGCCTCCCGGGCATAGGCCTCCTCCCGCTCGGAATGGGCGAAGAGTTTCACGGTCTGGATGTTGGTGTAGCTGTCGACGATGCGGCCGGCGAGGACCGAGCGCGCCTCCGCCACCTCCTTGCCCGCGCGCGTGACCCGCGGCACGAACCAAAGCGCGGTGGCGATGAAACCCGCGAACCAGATGGCCAGCGGCATGAGGAGCCGCGCGTCGGTCTCGGCCAGGATCACCGCGGCGGCGATCACGTAGATGAGGGCGTACCACATCTCCTGCGCGAGCTGGTGGATCGAGTCGTTGAGCGCCGGGGCGAGCTGGATCTGCTTGTTGGCGATCCGGCCGGCGAAATCGTCGGTGAAGAAGGAGAGGGACTGGCGCAGCATCTTCCGGTGGGTTCGCCAGCGCACGAGCGCACCCATGGGCGCGTAGAAGCCCTGGCCCGAGACGAAGGACTCGAGCACCACCGAGATCGGCCGGATGAGGAGCGCGACCGCGATCATGACGAGGATGGCGTCGCCATGGTCGGTCCAGAGCGTCTCGGGCGTGCTGTTCGACAGCATGTCGACGAGCTGGCCCGCGTAGCGCAGCAGAAACGCCTCGGCCACGGCGAAGACGAAGCCCAGCACCATTGTGCCGGCCAGCACCCAACGCGCGGGGTAGAGCATGCTCCAGTAGAACGGGACCAGCCGGTTCGGCAGTTCGGCGCGCTCGTCGTAGGGCTGATACGGATCGATCAGCGTCTCGAAATACCGGAACATCGCGCACCTCTTCCTGGGGACCACCATGTAGGGCGACCGGGCAAAAAACCTGCACCGGCCCGCCGGGAGACGGGGGCCGGTGCGGCACTGCTCGTATGTCCTTTACTGTACACGGGGAGGCCAGGCGGGTCCAGCCCCAAGGCGTCGCGTTGATGCGCGCGCCCGGAGACGCTATCGACAGGCAAAATCGGAGGAGGACGCGCGATGGACGGAACGCCCGGAGAGATGGCCGCGGAGAAGGCCGAGGCGGCGGCCTGGTTCACGGAGCTGAGGGACCGGATCTGCGCCGCCTTCGAGGCGCTGGAGGACGCGCAGGCGACCGGGCCGCATGCGGATCTGCCCGCCGGGCGCTTCCAGCGCCGAGAGACCCGGCGCGCCGGCGAGGGTGCGGGCGACCAGGGCGGCGGGGTCATGTCGGTCATGCGGGGCGGGCGGGTCTTCGAGAAGGTGGGGGTCAACGTCTCGGAGGTCTATGGCGCGCTTGGCGCCCAGGCGCAGCGGAGCCTCACGGCGCGCAAGGAGATCCCCGGGCTCGCGGACGACCCGCGCTTCTGGGCCTCCGGCATCTCGCTCGTCGCCCATATGCGCTCGCCCAAGACCCCGGCCGTGCACATGAACACGCGGATGTTCTGGACCCCCGGCGCCTGGTGGTTCGGCGGCGGGTCCGACCTCAACCCGATGGTGGAGGTCGCGGAGGACACCGCCTTCTTCCACGAGGTTCTGAAGGCCGCCTGCGACCGCCACAACGCGGCGTACTACCCGCGCTACAAGGCCTGGGCGGACGACTACTTCTTCATCAAGCACCGCGGCCAGGCGCGCGGGGTGGGCGGCATCTTTTACGACGACCACTGCACCGGCGATTGGGCCGCCGATTTCGCCTTCACGCAGGATGTGGGCCGGGCCTTTCTCGATGCCTTCCTGCCGATCACCGAACGGCGGCGCGACGAGCCCTGGACCGAGGCCGACCGCGCCTGGCAGCTCGAGAAGCGCGGGCTCTATGCCGAGTTCAACCTCGTCTACGATCGGGGCACTCGCTTCGGCCTCGAGACCGGGCACAACCCCGAGGCCGTGCTCATGTCCCTCCCCCCGGTCGCCACCTGGCCATGAGCGGGGCCCCGGCGACACGCGGCGGATCGTGACCAACGGGCGCCTCTCCGGCGCCGGATCCTGGTTTTGGGTTCAGCTTGTGCTGACCCTCGCCTCGGGCCGCGCCGTGGATGAGGGGCCCCTTCGCCCATTCGCCGAGCCGGGTCGTCGATCTTCGCAAGCCGCTCGAACACTGACGCCCTCTCCCCTTGCCGAGCGCAGGCGGCGCTGCCATCGTCGGAGCTTGCCCGGGGCTTGAGCCGGGCGGCCGTGGGGGGAGGACCGCTTGCGAAAATTCCTGGTGGTGGTCGACGAGACGCCCGAATGCGCGCAGGCGATGCGCTTCGCCGCCCGGCGGGCGCAAAAGACCCAGGGGCTGGTCACCATGCTCTACGTCATCGCGCCCGAAGAGTTCCAGCACTGGATGGGCGTGGCCGATGTGATGCGGGCCGAGGCGCGGGAGGCGGCCGAGGCCCGGCTGACCGATCTCGCCGAGGAGCTCAAGGCGTTGACCGGGATCATGCCGGAATTCGCGATCCGGGAGGGCAAGCCCATCGAGGAGGTGCTGAGCCTCATCGAGGCCGACACCGACATCGGCGTGCTGGTTCTCGGCGCCGGCGACGAGGACGGGCCGGGGCCGCTCGTCACCCAGCTCGTGCAAAAGATGGCGGGGCGGCTGCCCGTCCCGGTCACGATCGTGCCCGGCGGCCTCAGCATGGCTCAGATCGACGCCATCTGCTGACCGCGCCCGCCCCCTTTTCTTTGCGCCCCGGCTCGTTCACATTGCGGCGCAAACGATAAGACCAACGACAATGTCCAGGGGGAGCGCCAGATGCCGATATCCGTGTGCGTGTTCGACGCCTACGGCACGCTGTTCGACGTGGCCGCCGCCGTGCGCCGCGTGGCCGAGGAGCCGGGGCAGGAGGCTTTCCGCGCCCGCTGGCAAGAGGTGGCGGAGACTTGGCGCCAGACTCAGCTCGCCTACACTTGGCTGCGCGCCGCCGCGGGCGTCCACACCGACTTTTGGAGCGTCACCTCGGACGCGCTGGCCTACGCGCTCGAGGCCACGGGGCTTGAGAATTCGGGGCTGAAGACGCGCCTCCTCCAGCTCTACCGCGAGCTCGACGCCTATCCGGAGGTGCCCGAGGTGCTCGCGGCCCTTCAGGCGGGCGGGCGGCAAACCGCGATCCTCTCCAATGCGAGCCCGATGATGCTCTCGGACGCGGTGGCGAGTGCCGGGATCGGCGACCGGCTGGACGCGCTTCTCTCGGTCGAGAGCGTGGGGCGCTTCAAGCCGGCGCCGGAGGCCTACGCCCTCGTCGGCCGGCAATTCGGCGTGCCCGCGCGCGAGGTGGTCTTCGTCTCCTCCAATGGCTGGGACGCCTGGGCCGCGACCGCCTACGGCTTCCGCACGATCTGGGTCAATCGCAAGGGGGCCCCGCTCGACCGGCTCACCGTCCGGCCCGACCGGGTGGCGTCGGATCTTTTGGCGGTGCCCGAGTTCGCGGACAGCCTGTGACCGAGCGTTTCGCCGCGCCCGACGGGCGGCGGCTCGCCTATCTGGACACGGGCGGGCCGGGGCCGCCAGTGCTCTGCCTTGCGGGCCTCACGCGCAACGGACGGGATTTCGACTTTCTGGCCGAGCATCTCGCGCCACGCTACCGGGTGATCCGGCTCGACAGCCGGGGCCGCGGCCGCTCCGACCACGCGGAGGACCCGCTCTCGGAGTACACCGTGCCGGTGGAGAGCGGCGACGCGCTGGCGCTCCTCGACCATCTGGCGATCCCCAAGGTCACGATCATCGGCACCTCGCGGGGCGGGATCCTCGGCATGGCGCTCGGCTCGGGCGCGCGGGAGCGGGTGCGGGCCCTGGTGCTCAACGATGTGGGGGCCGTGATCGAGATGCGCGGGCTGTTGAGGATCATGGCCACGCTCGGACGCCAGCCCAAGGCCGACACCTTCGACGCCGCGGCCGCTGAGCTCAAACAGGCCAACCGGCACGAGTTTCCGGACGTGCCCGAGGCGCGGTGGCTCGTCCACGCCCGGGCGATCTACAAGGACAAGGACGGGCGGCCCCGCCGCTCCTACGACAAGCATCTGCGCAGCGCGGCCGCGATCGCGATCGACAGCGACGTGGCCACGATCAATCTCTGGCCGATGTTCGAGGCTCTGAAGGGTCTGCCGATCCTGCTGATCCGGGGCGCGAACTCGGATATCCTCCTTGCTAAGACGGCGGAGGAGATGGCCGCTCACATGCCCGGACTGCGCTATGTTGAGGTTCCGGGGCGCGGGCACGCGCCGTTTCTCGACGAGCCGCCGGCCGTCGCGGCGATCGACCGGTTTCTGGAGGAGCACGCATGAGCATGATCGACGGGGCCGAGGCGATCACGATCAAGGATGTCCGCTCGGCCCGGCGGCGGCTCGAAGGGGCCGCGCGGATCACGCCCCTTCTCGAGGACCCCTGGATCAACCGGCTGGCCGGGCGACGGGTGCTTGTGAAGGCCGAGTGCCTGCAGCGCACCGGCAGCTTCAAGTTCCGCGGCGCGTGGTCGGCGCTCACCGCCTTGTCGCCGGAGGCTCGGGAGCGGGGGGTGATCGCCTATTCGAGCGGCAATCACGCGCAAGGGGTGGCGCATGCGGCCGAGGACCTCGGCATCCCCGCCGTCATCGTGATGCCGACGGACGCGCCCGCGCTCAAGATCGCCAACACCCGGGGCTATGGGGCGGAGGTCGTGCTCTACGACCGTCCGGGTGGCGCGAGCCGGGAGGAGCTCGGCGAAGCCCTGGCCGAGGAGCGGGGGCTGACCCTTGTCCGGCCCTTCGACGAGCCCTTGGTGATCGCGGGGCAAGGCACCACGGGGCTCGAGATCGCGGGCCAGGCGCGCGCGATGGGGGTGACCCGGGGCGATGTCCTCGTCTGCTGCGGGGGCGGCGGGCTCTCGGCCGGCATCGCGGTGGCGCTGGCGGCGGAGGCGCCGGGGCTGCAGGTGCGGCCCGTGGAGCCCGAGGCCTTCGACGACATGGCGCGCTCCCTCGCCACCGGGCAGCCGCAGGAGGTGGCGCCGGGGCAGAGCTCGATCTGCGACGCGATCGTCACCCGAGCTCCCGGCGCGCTCACCTTCCCCATCCTTGCACGGCTCGCCGGGCCGGGGCTGACGGTGAGCGACATGGAGG
Organism: uncultured Limibaculum sp.; assembly: GCA_964467005.1. GTDB lineage: Bacteria > Pseudomonadota > Alphaproteobacteria > Rhodobacterales > Rhodobacteraceae > Thermohalobaculum. Next base: position 18,740 of record CAYXPI010000021.1, read on the forward strand.
CGCTCAAGGCGATGCGCGAGGCGCTCCTGCGGCTCAAGCTCGTGGTCGAGCCCGGCGGGGCCGTGGCACTTGCGGCCGCGCTCTTCCGGGCCGAGGAGATTGCGAGCGACGCGGTGGTCGTGGTGCTCTCCGGCGGCAACGCGGATCCCGAGATGATCGGGCGCGCGCTCGCGGCGGGGGGCTAGTGTCCGAGCCGCAGGCGCTCCACCAGCCAGTTGATGAGCGTGAGGAGGAGCGTCGCCAGCACGGCGATCACGGGCAGGCGCATCTCCATGAGCCACCCGCCGAGGGGGCGGAGGCTGTCCATGCCCGTCCAGCGCTGGAGGCGGGCCACATCTGCGTAGAACGTCCAAAGCGCCCAGAGCGCCGCCCCGGTGGCCACCGCGATGGCGAGCCCGATCAGCCGCTCGGCGAGCGTGTTCACAGGAGCCTCAGCGTGGCAGGGTCGATTCGCACCACCAGAAGATCGCCCCGGCGCACCACCTCGCCCTCGACCTCCACGAGCCGGGCCACCGCATCCAGGATCTCGGGTCCGAGCGGTCCGCCCTCGGGTCCGGCCATGAGCAGAAACTCTTGGCCCTCGATGGCGCCCGTGGCGGCGAAGACCGGGGGCACGCCGCCGATGAGGCAGAGATTGGCGCAGGCCTTGTGCGCGAGCCCCGTGCCCGGGCGCATGGCGCCGGCGAGGCACTTGCCGTCGCAGATTTCCCCGGTGAGGCGCCATCGGCCAAGCGGCTCATCCACCGGCACGGGAGCGGCGCCGCCCGCGGCCGCCAGCCCGTCCGCGGCCCCGCGCACCTGGATCATATCGAGCGTCCCGCGGGTGAGGGCGATCCCTGAGACCGTGACATGCGCGCCGTCCAGCCCCTCAGCGCGCGCCTGCACCCCGCGTTTGCCCCCGCCTGAGAGCATGATCGTGCGCCCCTCGGCAAAGCGCTCGGTCGCCTCGGTGAGCGTGACGGTGGGGTAGGGCTCGGCGCGGAGGACGCCGGTCACGGTCTGGCGCCCCCAATCCCACCGGAAGCTGCCGTCGCCCGGGTCCTGCTGGGTGGCCGAGACCGCGTAGCCGAGGGCGCCGAACCCCGCCACGAGGACGAGCGCCACCACGGGCAGGAGCGTGCGCAGCCCGGGCGGCAGGCGGCTGACATAGCCGACGAAGAAGATCTCGGGCTCAGGCGTTTTCATGGGTCTCCTCCCGGGCGGGCTCGAGCGGGGGCACGGGCGTGCCCGGCGGGTTGGGCGCCGCGTCCACCCAGATCACCCCATCGCGGAGGGCGAGGCGGTAGGTCGGCACCGTCTCGGTGAAGGGGGCCGGGGAGCGGCCGTCCTCCAGCCGGTATTGAAAGCCGTGCCATGGGCAGGTCACGCAGCCGTCGATCACCCGGCCCTCGCCGAGAGGGCCGTTCTGATGCGCGCAGGCGTTGGAGATTGCGGAGAAGCGCCCCTGGTGCCGGAAGACGGCGACGCGCTCCCCGGTGGCGAGGCGCACGACCTTGGCCGTGCCCTCGGCGATCTCCTTCGGTGGGCCGACCCGTTCCCAGGCGCCGTCGCGCACCGCGGCGCGATCCTCGGGCTCGAGCCGGGCGGCGATGAGGTGGAGCGCTGCGACGCCGGTAGCCGTGAGGGCGACGAGGACGGCGAAGAGCGGGTTCGTCTGGTCCTGGAGCGCGCCGAAGGCCACATGGGCGACCACTGCGGCATAGGCCACGTAAACCGTGTGGTGGAGCGCCTTCCACACCGGTGCCGTGAGGAAGCTCAACCAGAAATCGTGGCTCGTGGCGGCGAGGATCGCGAGCGACAGGAGCGCCACCATCCCCAGCGCCTCGAAGGGGAAACCGGCGGCGAGGCCGAAGCTCGTGTTGGAGACGAGGAGCGCAACGTAAGGGTCGGTCGGCGAGAAGGCGTAGTACCAGTCGAGCACGAAGCCCGCATGGGCGAGCGCCACCGCGAAGGTCATCACCCCGAAATGCCGGCGGTTGTAGAGGAGGGGCAGGAACCGCCGGTCGAGCCGGGCGAGCGGCCCGATGGCCAGGATCGCGCTCAGCATGAAGAAGGCGCAGGAGCCGAAGGCGCGCATGCGCTGGATCAGCGTGTCGGTCGGCCGGGTCGCGTCCGAAGGCGCAAAATGCAGGAACGCCCACAGATAGGCGACGACAAGGGCGAAGAGCACCGCGTCGTAGATCCATTTCGAGCGGGTCCACTGGACGGGGACAAAGGCGACGCTCATTCCGGCGCCTCCAAGAGGACCGGCGGGCGCTCGAGCGGCCCGTTCTGGCGCACGAGAAGCCCGGCGAGAACGAGAAGAGGCAGGAGGGGGGCCAGCCACAGCCAGATGCGCCCGTGCGAGGCCCGGGGCGGGCGGTGCCGCGCGAGCGGCCGGGTGGCACCCGCCTCGATCACGGCCCAGCGGCCGAGCACGAGCGGCCAGAGGAGCACGATGCCGGGGATGAGGAGCGGCCGGAACGTCCAGGCCCGGCGGGCGTTGGGCTCCACGCGGTCGATGCCCCAGCCGAGGAACACGGCGGCCACCGCGAGGCCTGCATAGGCCCACCAGGTGACACCTGTCAGAATGGCCTCGGCCACCGCCCTCGTCGTCTCGTCGAGCATGCCAGCCCTCCCCGCGCCACCGGTCGAGGCGGAGCATAGCGCAAGGCAGGCGCAAATTGAAACGCCGGGCGCGATCAGGCGAAGTCGAAAGCGTCGGGCCAGAGCCCGGCGGGCGTGGCCGCGGCGTCGTGACCGCGCGCGTGTTGGCGTGGGCTAGGATCGGCCGTCGCGCCCCCGGCGGCGCGATCGTGCTCGGCCCGGCGATCGTCGACCCCGCCGGACAGGGGTCCGGCGAAGACGAGCGCGTCCTGAGTGGCCAGGGCATGCGGCGCGGCGATGTCGGTGCTGCGGGCGTCTCGGGCCATGAGCGTGTCCTCTCGTCGGGCGGTCTCGGGCCATGCGATGGCGCAAACAGGTGGCAATCGGGGCGGGCTCCGCGCTACTCCCTGGAGAGAGGCCATCCGGGGAGGAACCATGCCGCTCGAAATGAACCGCGAGGTCTTCATCACCTGCGCTCTCACGGGCTCGGGCAGCACGCAGGAGAAGAGCCCCCATGTCCCCCGCTCTCCGAAGGAGATCGCCGACAGCGCCGAAGCCGCGGCCAAGGCCGGGGCCGCGGTCGTTCACGCCCATGTGCGCGATCCCGAGACCGGCAAGCCCGCGCGCGACCTCGCCCTTTACCGCGAGGTGACCGAGCGCATCCGCGACAAGGGCGTCGACATGGTGCTGAACCTCACGGCGGGGATGGGGGGCGACATCACCTTCGGCTCGACCGAGGCGCCCCTGCCCCTCTCGGAAGCCGGCACCGACATGATCGGGGCCAGCGCCCGCGTCGCCCATGTGGAGGCCTGCCGGCCGGAGATCTGCACGCTCGACTGCGGCACGATGAACTTCGCCGAGGCCGACTATGTGATGACCAACACGCCCGGCATGCTCCGCGCCATGGCCGCGCGGATGACCGCCGCCGGCGTGCGCATCGAGATCGAGGCCTTCGACACCGGCCATCTCTGGTTCGCCAAGGAGCTCGTGCGGGAGGGCGTGATCCCGGAGCCCGTCCTCGTCCAGCTCTGCATGGGCGTGCCCTGGGGCGCGCCGAACGATCTCAACACGTTTCTCGCGATGGCGAACGCCGTGCCGAGCGACTGGTTCTGGTCGGCCTTCTCGCTCGGTCGCGACCAGATGGCCTATGTCGCCGCCGCGGTGCTCGCGGGCGGCAATGTCCGCGTCGGATTGGAGGACAATCTCTGGCTCGCCAAGGGCAGGCTCGCGACCAACGCCGAGCTGGTCGAGCGCGCGGCGACGATCGTCGAGGCGCTCGGCGCGCGCGTGATCGGCCCGGCGGAGGTCCGCGAGCGGCTCGAACTCGTCAAAAGGGCGCCGGAATGAGCGGCGATAGGATCAGGAACGAGGCGGCCATGAACAAGGCGGCGATCATCGGCGGCGGCGTCATCGGCGGCGGCTGGGCGGCGCGGTTTCTTCTCAATGGCTGGGACGTCGCGCTCTTCGATCCGGGGCCGGACGCCGAGCGCAAGGTCTTGGAGACGATCGCCAATGCGCGCCACGCGCTCGGCATGCTCTACGACCGGCCGCTGCCGGCGGAAGGGCGCCTCACCGTCGCGACGAGCCTCGCCGAGGCGGTCGGCGGCGCGGTCTGGATCCAGGAAAGCGTGCCCGAGCGGCTCGAGCTCAAGGCGCGGGTCTATCGCGAGATCGAGGCGGCGGCGGATCCGGAGGCGCTGATCGGCTCCTCGACCTCGGGCTTCAAGCCGTCCGATCTGCGAAGCGGGCTCGCGCGGCCGGAGCGGCTGCTCGTCGCCCATCCCTTCACGCCGGTCTATCTCCTGCCGCTCGTGGAGATTGTCGCCGGCGACAGCCCGGGCGAGATCGTCGATCGCGCCGAGCGGATTCTGCGCGGGATCGGGATGGAGCCCTTGCGCGTGCGCCAGGAGATCGACGGCCATATCGCCGACCGGCTTCTCGAGGCGGTGTGGCGCGAGTCGCTCTGGCTGGTGAAGGACGGCGTCGCGACGACGGAGGAGATCGACAACGCCATCCGCTACGGTTTCGGGCTGCGTTGGGCGCAGATGGGCCTCTTCGAGACCTACCGGATCGGCGGCGGCGAGGCCGGGATGCGGCATTTCCTCGAGCAGTTCGGACCGGCGCTCGCCTGGCCCTGGACCAAGCTGATGGACGTCCCGGAGCTCGACGCGGCGCTGGTCGAGACGATCGCCGGGCAGTCGGACGCGCAGTCGGGCGCGCGCTCGATCCGAGAGCTCGAGCGCCATCGCGACGAGAATCTGGTGGTGATCCTGAGGGCGCTCAAGGCGCGGGAGACCGCGGCGGGCGCGCTCCTCCGGGCCCATGAGCGCGCGCTGCCGGCGCCGGCCGACGCGATCCTCGCCGAGGGCTGGTTCTCGACCGTCGACCGCGCCGTGCCGATCGAGTGGACGGACCATAACGGCCATATGAACGAGGGCCGCTTCGGCCAGGCCTTCGCCGACGCGGCGGACGCGGCGCTGGCGCGGATCGGCGCCGGCGAGGACTATGTCGCGCGCGGGATGAGCTATTTCACGGTCGAGACCGACATCCGCTTCCTCGCCGAGGCGCGGGCGGGTCAGCGCATCCGCGTGCGCTCGCGGATCCTCTCGGCGGAGGGCAAGAAGCTGCGGCTCGGCCACGCGATGCTGGATGGCGACGGCCGCGAGATCGCGACGGCGGTCCAGCTCCTCATCCATGTAAGCCTGGAGACCCGCCGCTCGGCGCCGCCCTGTCCGTTGCTCGTGGAGCGGATCGAAGCGATGGCGGGCGACGGCGTCGGCCGCGACGCGACGGGTTAAGGCGCGTCGACCGTCCAGACGCGCGCGGTTCTGTCGGCGCCGGCGGTGAGGATCTCGGCCCCGTTCGGGCTGAATGACGCGCCGTAGACCCAGTCGCGATGGCCGGCGAGCGTCGCGATCTCGGCGCCCGTAGCCGCGTCCCAGACGCGCGCGGTTCCGTCGACGCTCGCCGTGACGATCCGCGCGCCGTCCGGGCTGAAGGCGATCGACCGGATCTCGTCGGCATGGCCCGAGAGCGACGCGATCTCCACGCCGTCGGCCAGGCGCCAGACCCGGACCTCGCCTTCCGCGCCGCCGGTCGCGACGCGGGCGCCGTCCGGACTGAAGGCGGCGACTCTCGCGCCGTCGGCATGGCCCGAGAGGACGGCGATCTCCGCGCCCGTCGCCGCGTCCCAGATCCGCGCGGTTCCGTCGTCGCTTGCGGTCAGGATGCGGTCGCCGTCCGGGCTGAAGAGCGCGGTGTTGACGCGGTCGGAGTGACCCTCCAACCGGACGAGCTCCGCGCCGTCCTCGACGCGCCAGATGCGCGCCGTTCCGTCCCAACTCGCGGTGGCGAGGCGCGCGCCGTCCGGGCTCCACGCGACGCGCCTGACGTTGGAGGAGTGCCCGCGCAACTCGGCGACCTTCGCGCCGTTCTCGCCGTCCCAGATCGCCGCCCGGCCGCTGCCGGCGGTGGCGAGCCGCGCGCCGTCCGGGCTCCAGGCGACGTCGACGGCGAAGGTCGGATGCGCCCAGATCTCGGCGATTTGGGCGCCGGTCGCCGCGTCCCAGATCACCGCGTCGCCGTCGTCGCCGACGGTCGCGAGACGCGCTCCGTCCGGACTGAAGGCGACCGCGTTGACGTTGAGGCTGTGGCTGACGAGTTCCGCGATGACCGCGCCGTCCGCCGCGGACCAGAGGCGCGTCGTCCCGTCATCCTCGCCGGTCGCGACGCGCGTTCCGTCCGGGCTGTAGGCGGCCGCGCGCACCGGCCCGCTGTGATCGCCGAGCTCGAGACGGGCGACCGGCTCCTCCGCGTCAGCGGCGCCGATCAGGCCGCCCAACAGCAGCGCCGCCGTCGACGCGCCGATCATCCCTCTTCGCATAGAAACGCCTCCAGCTTCGGTCTTCGCTAAAGAGCGAGAGCGGCGCTTGCCGCCGATCCGCCGCAGCGTCTAGCCTCTGATCGCGGCGTTTCGGCGCCCGTCGCGTCACTTGCGCCGCCTTCTTCCGGGGCGCGTCGTCCGAAGGGGTTCCCATGACCGAAGACGCCCGCCCTTTCCCGCGGCAGGAACTCGACGGCCGCCTCGCCGCCCTCCGCGCGCGGATCCGGGTGCGGTCGCGCATCCTGGCGGCGGCGGTCTATTCGCTCGGCTCGTAGTCCCAGACTCGGACAGGATGGCCGTCGGCGTTCACCAGGATCCGCTCGCCGTTCGGGCTGAAGGAGACGCTTTGGATCTCGCCGACACCTTCGAGTCGGAACGTTTCAACGCCGTTTTCTATATTCCAGACAGAAATGACGTCGCTCGGTCCCGTCGATAGGATCCGGGTCCCGTCGGGGCCGAATGCGCAGGAGCCGTAGATGACGCGGCCTTCGCCGAGCGTTGCTGTCCGCTCGCCGGCGGCGACGTCCCAGACGCCAATGCCCACGCCGTGTTCAACGAGGGCGAGGCGCTGTCCGTCAGGGCTCAAGGCCGCTGGAAGGCTTCTCAAGACCGAGCTTTCGACGACTGATCGTTCAGTTCCCGCCGCGGCGTCGTAGAGGGTCGTTTCTGCGACGCGGTCGATCATGAAAACGTCGCCGCTCGCGCTGAAGGCGGTGGCCAGGATATTCGCACCGGATGAATAGGTCATGAGGCGGTCGCCCGTCCGACCGTCGAACAACTCCACCTGTTCCTCGGATCGGTCGCCCGGCAAACCGCTCCCGATCAGGACGCGCGCGCCATCCGGGCTTATCGCGACGTCGTAGATCCGCCCCTGACTGATCCGCAGGACCACGCGTCGGTCCACGTCGTCCGGGCCGACGATTCGCACGGCGTCCTCGCCGGCGGAGAGGTATATGAGCTGTCCGTCCGGGCCGAAACCGATCAGCCCGGTTCGGGCGCGGCGTCCGGGCCTACTGATCGGGCCGATTTCTTCGCCGTTTTCGAGGTTCCACACGTGTACTCCGAGCACCGATGAGGTTATGAGAAAGACGCCGTCGGGTCTGAAAGGGGATGGGCTCTCGCTCAGAAAATGTCCATCGAGGACCCTGAGCAGGCGGCCCGTGCGCGCGTCCCAGATGCGCGTGTCGCCGAGGAAGTCTAGAGTGACGACGAGCGCGCCGTCCGGGCTCCACATCGCGATGTGTAATCTCTCCGAGGATCCATCGAGAACGAGGCTCGGCTTCGGCCCCGAAGACGGCTGCGCCCACACGGAGGCGGCCGACATTGCCGCGAGCGCGATGGCGACGATCAGTCCGTTTCTCATGTCTTTCCCCTTTTCGGGCCGCGACGGCGCCGGCGACCGGATCTGCCCCGATGAGCGTTTCACGGCGGTGGCGCCCTGTCTACGCCTCTTGCGCGGCGGCAAGCGCCCCTCATACCGTCGACGCGGGCGCTCCGCCCGACCGCGAAGAGAAAACGCGACATGACCAAATCTCCCTTCCCGCGCGCGGAGCTCGACCGCCGCCTCGCCGCCCTTCGCGACCGCCTCGCCGAAGAGGATCTCGACGCGCTCGTCGTCAGCGTTCCCGAGAACATCTACTATCTCTCCGGGCTCGATCATTGGGGCTTCTTCGCCTGCCATCTCCTGATCGTTCCGCGCGAGGGCGAGATGGTTCTGATCGCCCGGGCGATGGAGCGGATCACCATCGAGAACCAGGTCGCCAACGCCCGATTCGAGGGCCACGCCGACCATGAGGACGTCGTCGACTACGCCGCGCGGGCGCTCCGCGAGGGCGGGCTTTCGGGCGCTCGGCTCGGCATCGAGAAGCGGAGCCTGTTCCTCACGCCGCGCGTCGCCGAGGGGCTGGAGGCGGCGACGCCGGCGGCCGAATGGCGCGACGCCTCGGGCCTGGTCGACGCGGTTCGCCTCGTGAAGTCGCCTTTGGAGATGGACTACACGCGACGGGCGGCCAAGGCGGCGGACGCCGGAACGCTGGCCGCGATCGAGGCGATCCGCGACGGCGCGTCGGACTACGAGGTCGCCGCGGAGTGCCATCGCGCGATGATCCTGGCCGGCAGCGAGTATCCGGGCTTCGGGCCGTTCATCCGGCCGACCTCGCGGCTCGGCGAGGAGCACACGACCTGGCGCGGCGACGTCTTCCGCAAGGGCGACGCCGTCTTTCTCGAGATCGCCGCCGCCTATCGCAAATACCAGGCGCCGATGGGTCGGCTGGTCTATGTCGGCTCGGCGCCCGACGGCGTCGAGCGGTCGGTCGAGCTCGCCATCGCCGGCATGGACGCGATCTCAGCCGCGCTGCGGCCGGGCGCCAATGCGGGCGACGTCTACGCCGCCTGGCGCGAGGTCGCGTCGGGCGCCGGTCTGACCGACTATCATCGCCACCATTGCGGCTATCTCGTCGGGATCGGCTTTCCGCCGAGCTGGACCGGCGGCAGCATGGTCACGGCGCTCGCGCCCGGCTCGGAGCTCGAGCTTCGGACCGGCATGGTCTTCCACGCCCATTCCTGGTTCACCAATACGGATTGCGTCGACTATTTCATCTCCAACACGGTGCTCCTCGGCGAGAACGGCGCCGAGCGGCTCACCTCTGCGACGCCAGAGACGTTGATCGTCCGATGAACGCGCAAGCGCAGCCGCGCGCGCTGGTCCTGCATCATCTGCGCCTCGACACGCCGGATCTGGCGACGCTCGCGCTCGCCGAGGCGGGATACGAGCTCGATCATCGCTATCCGATCGAGGGCGATCCCTTGCCGCCCGTCGAGGAAGGGCACGCCGTCGCGCTGGTGCATGGCAGCCTCGCCGACGTCACCAAGCATGACGCGCCGGGCATTCGGCCGGAGATGCGCTGGATCGAGGCGTGGTGGCGGAGCGGCCGACCGTATCTCGGCATTTGCCACGGGCTTCAGCTCGCGGCGCAGCTTCTCGGCGCGCGGGTCGGGCCGCCCGCGCATGGGCTGTCCGAGTTCGGCTACTATCCGCTGGAGAGCTTTGCGCCCGAACGCGTGCCGGACGGGCTGCGCGTGTTCCAATGGCATTTCTACGGCGCGGATCTGCCCGACGGCGCGACGCGGCTGGCCGGATCGGCGCTTTATCCGAACCAGATCGTCGAATTCGGTCCGGCGCGCTACGGCATTCAGGGCCATCCCGAGCAGCCGCTCGCGGCGCAGGACTATTTCCGCCGGGCGGATCCGGAGGCGATGACGCGGCCGGGCGGTCAATCGCCCGAGGAGCAGGCGCGGCTCGCCAAGGCCCATTTCGCGCCGATGGCGGACTGGACGCGCCGGTTTCTGGCGCGCTGGCTCGAGGAATGCGGCGACGTCTGACGCCGTTGTCGGTCGGACCGGTGAGAGACGCGGCGCCGTCCCGCATCCTCGCGGCGCGCCTTAATGCGCGTCCGAGAGCGCGACGGCGACGTCGAGCAGCGCGGCGCGGCGCTCGCGGCGGACGACCTCGACCGCCCGCGACAGCGCGGCGGGCAGCGCGGCGCCGTCCTCGACGCGCTCGGCGTAGGCGCGGCTCGCCGCGGCGATCTGCGTAAAATCGGGCAGCGGCTCGAGCGAGGTCAGCGGCATCGCGTTCGCCTTCGCCGCCGCGCCGTCCGGATAGGCGCGCACGACCGAGCGGCGCACCGCGTTCCACATCGCGTTGTTCTTGACCACGATCAGAACCGGCAGCGCGAGCGCCTCGGCGATCTGATGACAGGCGACCGGGTTGGCGAAGATGTAGGAGCCGTCGCCCATGCAAGCGACGACGAGCCGATCGCGGTCGGCGAGCTGCGCGCCGAGCGCCGCCGGCAGCGCCCAGCCGAGCCCGCCCGAATGCGGATTCGAGAAGAGGCGGTTCGGCCCTTTGAGCGCCATCGCGCCGATCAACGCGCCGAGCTCGCTAAAGACCACCGCCGTGTCGTCGAGCGCGTCCGAGACGCAGCGGCTCATCCACTCGGCGGTCATCGGCGTTCCGGCGCCGGCCTGCGCGGCCGCCGCCGCCTCTTCGCGCCGCGCCGCCGCGCGCGTCGCCACCGCCTCGCGCCGCGCCG
>CAYXPI010000022.1:0-28904 GCA_964467005.1 uncultured Limibaculum sp.
GCGCGGGCAAGGCGGACGGGGCGATGGACGCCTCCAACCTTCTGAAGCCCGCCCTCGCGCGGGGCGAGCTCCACTGCGTGGGCGCGACCACCCTCGACGAGTATCGGAGCCATGTGGAGAAGGACGCGGCCCTCGCGCGGCGCTTCCAGCCGGTCTTCGTGACCGAGCCCACGGTGGAGGACACCATCTCCATCCTCCGCGGCATCAAGGAAAAGTACGAGGTGCATCACGGCGTGCGAATCGCGGATTCCGCGCTCGTGGCCGCGGCGACGCTCTCCAACCGCTACATCACCGACCGCTTCTTGCCGGACAAGGCGATCGACCTCATGGACGAGGCGGCCTCGCGCCTGCGCATGGAGGTCGATTCGAAGCCCGAGGAGCTCGACGCCCTCGACCGGGAGATCCTGCAAAAGCAAATCGAGGCCGCGGCGCTCAAGAAGGAGGACGATCAGGCCTCGCAGGACCGGCTCGCCAAGCTGGAGGCGGAGCTTGCTGGGCTCGAGGAGGAGTCCGCCGCGCTCACGGCGCGCTGGCAGGCGGAGAAGGACAAACTCGGCGAGGCGCGTGGGATCAAGGAGAGCCTCGATGAGGCGCGCTCCCAGCTCGACATCGCCAAGCGGCACGGCGACCTCGCGAAGGCCGGGGAGCTTGCCTATGGCGTGATCCCGGATCTCGAGCGTCGCTTGGCCGACGCCGAGCGGGCCGAGCAGGGCGGCGTGATGGTCGAGGAGGCGGTGGCGCCCGAGCACATCGCAGGCGTCGTGAGCCGCTGGACCGGGGTGCCGGTGGACAAAATGCTGGAGGGCGAGCGCGAGAAGCTCCTGCGGATGTAGGAGGTGATCGGCTCGCGCGTGATCGGCCAGGAGGCGGCGGTGCGCGCGGCGTCGAACGCCGTGCGCCGGGCGCGCGCCGGGCTCGCGGACCCCAACCGGCCGATGGGCTCGTTCCTTTTCCTCGGGCCGACCGGGGTGGGCAAGACGGAGCTCACCAAGGCGCTCGCCGCGTTCCTTTTCGACGACGATCAGGCGATGGTGCGCATCGATATGAGCGAGTTCATGGAGAAGCACGCGGTCTCCCGGCTGATCGGCGCGCCTCCCGGCTATGTCGGCTATGAGGAGGGCGGCAAACTGACCGAGGCCGTGCGCCGCCGGCCCTACCAGGTCGTGCTGTTCGACGAGGTGGAAAAGGCCCATCCGGACGTCTTCAACGTGCTCCTCCAGGTGCTCGACGAAGGGCGACTGACCGACGGGCATGGGCGGGTGGTCGACTTCCGGAACACGCTCATCATCCTCACGTCGAATCTGGGGGCCGAGTTCCTCTCGGCCCTGCCGGAGGAGGCGCGGGCGAACGCGGCGGAACCCCAGGTGATGGAGGTGGTGCGCAGCGCCTTCCGCCCCGAGTTCCTGAACCGGCTCGACGAGATCATCCTGTTCGAGCGGCTCACCCGGGCGCAGATGTCGGGCATCGTGGCGATCCAACTCGCCGAGCTCGCCAAGCGGCTGGAGCCTCGCAAGATCGTCCTCGCCCTCGACGAGACCGCAGAGGCCTGGCTCGCGGACAAAGGCTACGACCCCGTCTACGGCGCGCGACCGCTCAAGCGGGTGCTCCAGAAGGCCGTGCAGGATCCGCTCGCCGAGCTTCTCCTCGGCGGTCGGATCAAGGATGGCGAGACCGTTCCCGTGCGCGCGGAGGCGGACGGGTTGGTTCTGGGCGACATCGCCACGAACAGCCCCCGCGCATCGGACGAGACCGTCCACTGATGCGCCCTGGGCCGCGCCGGGCTTCGGCCCGGCCGGCGTCGTCCCGCTTCATCGCGCTCCGCGCTTAGAAGACCGGCGGAGCCGGCCGCGGCGGCGGCGAGAAGGCGGAGAAGTTGCTGGAGATCGCCCCCACAGCCGGGCGCACCCCAACTTCGAACACGGAATACACAATAAGGATGCCAAGCAGCAGGATCCCCGCTGTCAGCGCCACCCAATCCACGGTCACGGCACCCGACTCGTCACGCAAAAACTCGGCCACGAAATTCACGGTCAGCATGCGTCCATCACCCTCGCTCGCCGCCTCAGTTTTCCCCAATACCGAAGCCTCGCTTCGGCACCCGTAACCCGCCACCACTATAGGGGGTTTGGGCCGCTCGTGTAACAACCGATGGGGAGTTCAGACCAACTTTCTACCCTGAATTTTAGATACATTTAGACAATTTAGCCGCAACTTGACCCTGTTGCGGCGTCAATTCGGCGGGATCTCCGCAATGGGGCGAGACTGTGGCGCCGAGTGGGCGGCGCGCCCGATTTCGGGGCGCGACATCCTTGCGCGACCCTTTCCATTCCGCCGCGGGCGGTTATCGTCGTCATGAACCGCCGGAAAACCTGCGAGAGGACCATGAGCAAGTTCGGATTGAGCCAACCGGTGCGCCGCGTCGAGGATCAGCGATTCCTCACCGGGGCCGGCACCTATATCGAGGACATCGCGCCGGAGGGGGCGCTGCACGCCGTGTTCATCCGCGCGCCGGTGGCCCATGCGGACATCACGAGCCTCGACATTGCGGAGGCGGCGGCCGCGCCCGGGGTGCGCCTGGTTCTCACCGCGGCCGAGCTTGGCGACGGGGTGCAGAACGACCTCCCCGCAGGCCAGATCCCGAACCGCGATGGCACGATGTCGGCCCGCCCGCCACGGCCGGTGCTGGCCGACGGCCGGGTCCGCCATGTCGGCGAAGCCGTGGCGATGATCGTGGCGGAGACGCTGGCGCAAGCGAAAGATGCGGTCGATCTCGTGGAGGTCGACTACGACACGCGGCCCGCGGTGACCGACGGAGTGGCCGCGCTCGAGGCGGAGGCTCCGCTCGTCCACGAGGGCGCGCCCGGCAATCTGTGCTACGACTGGGGGATCGGCGACGAGGCGGCGACAGACGCAGCCCTCGCCGCCGCGGCGCACCGGGTCGAGCTCTCCCTCGTCAACAATCGGGTGGTGGCCAACCCCATGGAAACGCGCGGCTGCCTGGCGAGCTGGGCGGAGGGCCGGCTCACCATGCATTTCAACGGCCAGGGGGTGTGGGACCTCAAAGGCGATCTCGCGACCTGCCTCAAGCTCGACGAGAGCGCGGTGAGCGTGCACACGCCCGATGTGGGCGGCGGTTTCGGGATGAAGGGCTTCTCCTATCCCGAGCATGTGGCGGTGGGCGAGGCCGCCCGACGCCTCGGCGCCACGGTGAAGTGGATCGCGGAGCGCGGCGAAGGCTTTCAGACCGACGTGATGGGCCGGGACCAGACCACGAGGATGGTGGCGGGCTTCGACGCGGACCACCGGATCGTGGCCATGAAGATCGAGACGGTCGCCAATCTCGGCGCCTATCTCTCGGCCGCGGCGGTCTACATCGCTTCCGACCTCGCCGCGCGGGTGCTGACGGGGGTCTACGACCTCCAGACCGCCTTTTTCGGGGTGAAGGGCTCGTTCTCGAACACCACGCCCGTCGATGCCTATCGGGGCGCCGGCCGGCCGGAGGCGCAGTATCAGCTCGAGCGGCTCATGGACAAGTCGGCCCGCGTGCTGGGGGTCGACCCCGTGGCGCTGCGGCGAACGAACTTCATCAAGCCGGAGCAATTCCCTTACAGCACCATCGTGGGCGAGACCTACGATGTGGGCGACTTCAACAAGGTGCTCGACCGGGCACTGATCGAGGCAGATTACGCGGGCTTCCCCGAGCGCAAAGCGCAGTCGCGGGCGGCCGGCAAGCTCCGGGGTCTCGGCCTCTGCTATTACATCGAGTCGATCCTCGGCGCGCAGAACGAGACCGCGACGATCGAGTTTGCGGCGGACGGGGCCATCGAGCTCCTCGTCGGCACGCAGTCGAACGGGCAGGGGCACGAGACCGTCTACGCCCAGTTCCTGCACGAGCGGACCGGGCTGCCCTTCGACAAGATCCGGATCGTCCAGGGCGATTCGGATCGAATCAAAACGGGCGGCGGCACCGGCGGCTCCCGCTCGGTCACGATGCAGGGCACGGCGATCAACGGCGCGGGCGACGATCTCATCCAAAAGATGAAGCCGCTTGCCGAGGAGGAGCTCGAGGTGTCGGGGGCCGATCTCGTCTGGGAGGCGGGGGCCTGGCGTGTCGCGGGCACGGACAAGGCGGTGGACCTCTACACCCTCGGCCAAAAGGCCCGGGCGGCCGGGCGCACCGAGTTCCTGACCCAGGAGACCGAGACGGTGGTGCCGGGCCGTTCCTTCCCCAATGGCTGCCACATCGCGGAGGTGGAGATCGACCTCGAAACCGGCGTCACCCAATGCGTGCGCTACACGGTGGTGGATGATTTCGGGATCCTCATGAACCCCACCCTCGCCGAAGGTCAGGTGCATGGCGGGGTGGCCCAGGGCATCGGCCAGGCGATCACCGAGCATGTGGTGTTCGACGAGGAGGGCCAGCTCCTCTCCGCCACGTTTATGGATTATGCGATGCCCCGGGCCTCCGACATCCCGATGATCCCCTTCCACCACGAGGGCACACCGTCGACGGCGAACGACATCGGCATGAAGGGCTGCGGCGAGGCCGGGACCGTGGGCGCCCTGGCGGCGGTGACCAACGCGGCGCTCGACGCGCTCTGGGACGAGGGCGTGCAGCAGATCGACATGCCGATGACCCCGCACCGGGTCTGGTCGTGGCTGAACGGCTCGAAGATGGCGGCGGAATGACCCCCTGGCGTCCTTCAATTCCTTGAGCTAAGCCTGCCGCCCAGGCCAGTTTTAACGCACCGGGCGGCAGATGCAGAAGATCCAGACTCAAGGCGTCCACCACATCACCTTCAACGGGGCGGACCGTCAGACCTCGATCGACTTTTGGGAGGGTGTGCTCGGCATGCCCTTCATCTTCGAACAGCCCAATCTGGACGCACCCCAGATCAACCACCTCTATTTCGATCCGGGCGACGGGCGGCTCGTCACCGTCTTCACCGAGGAGAGTCGGGAGACCGGCAGCCGGGTTGTCGACCAGGTGGGCTCGGTGCACCATGTGGCTTTCAATGTGAGCCTCGCCACATGGCGCCAGGCGCTCGTGCGACTGAAGGAGGCGGATATCCCGAACTCGGGGCCGGTGGATCGCGGGTTCATGCACTCGGTCTACTTCCGGGAGCCCTGTGGCCAGCTCCTGGAGCTCGCCGCCTACAAGTTCGAGCCGCCCATGGGCTCGACCCACGCGGAGGTGCTGCGCCTCGCCCACGATCTCCGGATCATGCGGGGGGCCGAGAACATCGAGGAGGCGGACCTCGCCGACGCCATCGAGGCGATCACCGCGCGTCGGGGGCTCAGCCTCAATTCCGAGGATTGAACCGCGTCAGCGGTTCTCGAGCTGGGCGAGGATCGCCTCGAGCCGGGAGATCGACTTGCGCACCCGCTCCCGGTCGCTCTCGGCCTGCGCGTCCGCCTCGGGCGCGCCGTCGAGCCGGGCGCGGATGGCGGCGAGCCGCTCTTGCGCATCGGCGGGGACGGTCGGGCCCTCGCCCGCCTCGGCCTTGCCACGCGCCACGACGGATTTGGTGCCCTGCTCACGCAGGATCTTCTGCACGCCCTTGATCGTCAGCCCGTCGTCATAGAGCAACGCCTTGATCCCGCGGAGGAGCGCCACGTGGTCTGGCCGGTAAAGGCGACGGCCGCCGTTGCGCTTCATCGGCTTCACTTGGGCGAACCGCGTCTCCCAGAAGCGCAGCACATGTTGGGGCAGGCCGAGATCATCGGCCACTTCGGAGATGGTTCGAAAGGCCTGGGCCGATTTCCCGGCGGACGGCCGCCCGGGCGCGGGGGGCGTGGCCATCAGTCGGCCTCGCCCGTCGCGCCGCCGTTGCCATGCCCGTTGCCATGCCCGTTTCCGGTGTTCACGCGCTCTTTCATGAGATGCGAGGGGCGAAAGACCAGGACCCGGCGGGGGCCGATCGGCACCTCCTCCCCGGTCTTGGGGTTGCGGCCCATGCGGGGCCCCTTCTCGCGCACGGTGAAGGTGCCGAAGGACGAGATCTTCACGTTCTCCCCGCGGATGAGCGCCTCTGAGATTCGGCCGAGGATTGTCTCGACGAGCTCCGCCGACTCGCTGCGGGAGAGCCCGACCTCCCGATAGACCGCCTCGCTGAGGTCGGCCCGTGTCGCGGTGTTTCCGGCCATGCTCACCCGTCCCAAGAAACCAATTCCGAAGTTTACGCACTTTTCGAAAGCTAATGGAATCGCGGAAAAAGAGTCAACGCCGCCATGGCTCGACCGGGGCGTGCGGATGAGGTTTCCTCTACGTCACCAGCGCAACAGCGCCGAGCCCCAGGCCAGGCCGCCGCCGATGCCCTCCATGAGGAGGAGATCGCTCTCCTTGATCCGCCCGCCGCTCACCGCGGTGGAGAGCGCAAGCGGGATCGACGCGGCGGAGGTGTTTCCATGGTCCTGCACTGTGACGACCACCTTCGACATCGGGATCCCGGTCTTCTTGGCGGTCGACTCGATGATGCGAAGATTGGCCTGATGCGGGACCATCCAGTCGATCTCCCGGGCGTCGACCCCCGCCTTGGCGATCACCTCCTCGGCCACCTCGGCCAGCTTCACCACCGCGTGGCGGAACACCTCCTTGCCCTCCATCTTGAGATGGCCGACGATGCCGGTCGTCGAGGGCCCGCCGGAGACATAGAGGATGCGGTTGTGCGCGCCGTCGGAGTGGAGGCAGGTGGCGAGGACACCGCGGTCGCTCGGCCGTCCCTCGGCGGGCATGCCCTCGAGGATCACCGCGCCCGCGCCGTCTCCGAAGAGCACGCAGGTGGTACGGTCGTCCCAATCGAGGATGCGGGAGAAGGTCTCGGCGCCGATCACCATCACCCGCCGCGCCTGGCCCGAGAGGATGAGGCCGTTGGCGTTGGCCAGCGCGTAGATGAAGCCCGCGCAGACCGCCTGGATGTCGTAAGCGAAGCCGTTGACCATGCCGATGCCGTGCTGCACACGGGTGGCGGTGGAGGGAAAGGTCTGGTCGGGGGTCGCGGTCGCGACCACCAGGGCGTCGATGCTGGCCGAGGCGATGCCGGCGTGCTCGAGCGCGGCCCGCGCGGCGGCGATGGCGAGGTCGGAGGTCTTCTCCCCGTCCGCGGCCACGTGTCGCCGGCGGATGCCGGTGCGGCTCGTGATCCAGTCGTCGGAGGTCTCGATGCGGGCGGCAAGCTCCGCGTTGGTGATCACGCGCTCGGGCAGGTAATGTCCGCAGCCGATCACCCGCGCGCGCATCGTCGCCATTTCCGTCACGCTCCCGCCTCGTCCGACACCGAGTGTCCGCCGCTGATATCGAGCTTTACCAGTTGCGACGCAACCCGTTCGGTGAAGTCGGTCTCGGCCATGCGGGCGGCGAGATCGAGGGCCGAGGCGAAGCCCACGGCGTCGGCGCTGCCGTGGGATTTCACCACCGCCCCGCCCAGGCCCAGGAACACGCCGCCGTTCACCCGACGCGGGTCGATGCGCGCGCGGAGCCGCTGGATCGAGGTGATGGCGAAGAGCGAGGCGAAGCGGGACGCCCAGGAGAAGCGGAAGGCATCGCGGAGCGCGAGGCGGATGAAGGCGGCCGTGCCCTCGGCGGTCTTGAGCGCGATGTTGCCCGTGAAGCCGTCGGTTACGATCACGTCCGCGCGGTCGCCCGAGAGGTCGGTGCCCTCGACGAAGCCGATGTAACGGAAGCGCCCGGTGGCCTCGGCCGCCCGGCGGATGAGCTCGGCGGCGATGCGGAGATGCTCCGGCCCCTTGGTCTCCTCCGCGCCGAGATTGAGGAGGCCCACCCTTGGCGCGGCGAGGTCGAAGGAGAGGCGCGCGTATTCGGCGCCCATCACCGCATACTGGGCCAGATGGGCGGGCTCGGCGCGGATGTCGGCGCCGACATCGAGGACTGTGGTCGAGCCCTCGGCCCGGGCTGCGGGCCAGTGCACGGCGATGGCGGGGCGCACGCTCTTTTGCGCCTTGCGAAGGAGAAGGACCGACATGGCGAGGAGCGCGCCCGTGTTGCCCGCCGACAGCGCCGCCCGCGCCTCGCCGGCCCTCACCGCCTCGATCGCGCGCCACATCGAGCTGTCGCGCCGCTCGCGGAGCGCGCGAGACGGCAGATCGTCCATCGCCACCCGGTCCGGCGCGTGGCGGATCTCGCAGCGCCCGGCCAGCGCCCGATGGCGGGCGACGAGGGGCGCAAGCGAGTCGGCCGGACCATGGAGCAGCACCCGGAGCCCGGGGCGGCGGCGGAGCGAGCGCGCGAGCGCGGCCACGAGCGGCTCCGGCCCGTGATCCCCGCCCATCGCGTCGACCGAGAGCACCGTCCCCGCGGCCATCCCACGCTCTCCCAGGGCCGCTGCGGTCGGCTCCTCCCGACGGGGCTCAGACCTCGTCGTCGAGGTCGATCTCGTCCTTGGTCGCCACCACCTCGCGGCCCGCATAGTACCCGCACGCGCCGCACACATGGTGGGGCAGCTTGAGCTCGCCGCAATTGGGGCACTCGGCGCTTCTCACGGCGGTCAGCGCGTCGTGGCTGCGGCGCATGTTGCGTTTGGAGCGGGTGACCCGGTTTTGTTGGACAGCCATGCTCTTCTCCTCAGTTCGGTCCCGGCATCCCGTCCCGCGCCCGTGGCCCTCGCCGCGGCCTGGGCGGGCGCGCGGCCGCCATCGCTCGTGTCGGAAACAGGTCGCGCAAAATACCCGCTTTTCCGGCCATGGCAAGCCCCGGCGCGCGAAGTCAGCCGTCTCCCTCGAGTTTGCGCTTGAGGGCCGCGAGCCCGGCGAACGGGCGCATCGCGGCGTCGGTCAGCGGCTCGGCGCCGGGAGGGCCGGCGAGGCGGTGGCCCAGCTCGGCGCCCGCGGCTCTCGGATAGGGGTCGAGGCCGAGCGCGAGGGTCGCGGTCAGGGGCTCGGCGAGGTCGAGCACCCCGTCCGCGGGCAGCGGGAGGTCGTCGCTCTCCTCGGAGGGTGTCGCGGCTTCGGCCGTGGCGAGGTAACGCTGGTCGACCTCGAGGCCAAGGGCGCTTCGCACGGGCTCGAGCGAGACGACGCAGGCCTGGACAACCCGGGCCCGGAGCTGCCCGGTGAGCCGCCATCCCTCGGCCCCCTCGGCCGCCAGGCGTCCCTCGAAAGCAAGCGCCTCCACGGCCTCCACGCCCAGGAACCGGGCGAGCGCCGCGGCCTCCTCGCTCTCCAAGGCGAGCGCGAGCGGGGTCTCCTCCCGGCGGTCGAGCTCGGCCAGGCGCAGCGGCCGGCGGAAGGGGAGGGGGGCGAGGTCGGGCACGGACATGGCGGCATCCTTGGGCGGCACGGTCGGGCTTGAAGACCGGTCCCCCTGAAGTTAGAGGGACGGGAGCGCCTTGAGGAGGTGGAGCGTCATGAAAGTTGTCGCCTATGTCGTCGCCGCGATCGGGGCCGTGGGG
Source organism: uncultured Limibaculum sp. (assembly GCA_964467005.1). Lineage (GTDB taxonomy): Bacteria > Pseudomonadota > Alphaproteobacteria > Rhodobacterales > Rhodobacteraceae > Thermohalobaculum. Next base: position 9,408 of record CAYXPI010000022.1, read on the forward strand.
CTCGGAGCCTGCGCGCCCGAGATGAAGACCCATGGCTACACACCGATCCCGGAGGCCCTGGCCCGGATCGAGCCGGGGGTGGACACGCGGAGCTCGGTGCAGACGAAGATCGGCCGTCCCTCGCACCGGAGCGCCTTCGACGAGAGCGGATGGTACTACGTGTCGAGCGTGGTGGAGCACTACGCCTTCTACGAGCCCAAGGTGGTGGAGCGCACGGTGGTGGCCGTCACCTTCGACGAGGCGGATGTGGTGGCGGAGGTCAACACCTTCGGGCTGCAGGACGGCCGGGTGGTGGCGCTCGACGCCGACACGACGCCGACCTATGGCCGCCAGCTCACCATCGTCGAGCAGATCATCGGCAACATCGGCAACATCACCGGCTCCGAAGTGTTCGGCGACGACTGAGCCTCACGCGGCGCGCGCCGGGTCGGTCAGCACAAGCCAGATGAGCGCCGCCGCTGCGAGGGTGAGGGCGGGCAGCATGGCGATGTTGACCGCCTGCCAGCCGATGGTGGCCATGAGCGCGCCCGATGAGAGGGAGGCCACGGTGACGCAGCCCATCACCAGGAAGTCGTTGAGGCCCTGAACGCGGGCCGCCTCCTCCGGCCGGTGGGACGCGGCGAGCATCGCCGTCGCACCGAGAAAGGCGAAGTTCCAGCCGAGCCCGAGAAGCGCGAGGGCTATCTGGAAGTTCTCGAGCGCGACGCCGGCGGTCGCGACCGCGCCGCCCGCGCCGAGGAGGCCGAGCCCCACCGCGATCACCTTGGGCGCGCCGAACCGGGCAATGAACCCGCCGGTGAAGAAACTCGGCAGAAACATCGCGACCACATGGATCTGCACGACGCCCGCGGCCTTCCCGGTGTCGAAGCCGCACCCCAGCATGGCGAGCGGCGTCGAGGTCATCACGAGGTTCATGAGCGCGTAGGTCACCATGGCGCAGAGCATCGCGACAACAATCCGCCGATCCCTGAGGAGCGCGCGCCAGGAGCGGCCCTTTCCGCCCTCGGCGCGGCGGGCGGGCCTCGGAATGTCGAGCGCAAGGAGCGGCAGCGCCCCCAGGAGGTTGAGGAGAACCAGGGCGCGATAGGCCCCGGCATAGGGGATGGGCTCGAGCGCGTCGGCGAACCAGACGACGATCTGCGGGCCCAAGAGCGCCGCCACGAGCCCGCCGCCCAGCACCCAGGAGATCGCCTTGGGCCGGAAGCCGGGGGAGGCGAGATCCGCCGCGGCGAAGCGGTAGAAATTGTGCGCCGACATGTAGACGCCGAGGAGCGCGCTCGCCGCGCAGAAGAGGGCGAAGTCCTTGGCGATGATGGCCTCGGCCGCGAGCGCGCCGCCCGCAGCCCCCGCGAGCGCGCCGATGAGGAACCCCGTGCGCCGCCCCCAGCGGGCCATGAGGGCGGCCATGACGGGTGCGGCCAGCATGGTGGCGCCCACGGTCATGGAGATGGGGAGGGTGGCGAAGCGCACATCCTCGGCCAGCACCGCGCCCGCGAGCCCGCCCAGGATGAAATGCACCGGCATTTGCGCGCCGAGGACCGCCTGGGCCCAGACGAGCAGCGTGACCGCGGCTTTCGCGCGGCGATCGTCGCCCTCCGCCCGCTCTGCGTGCGGCGGGCTCGCGCTGGAGTTGTTCGATGCCGCGATGAATGCCGTCATGCGCGAATTATAGCGAACGGCGCCGGCGGGAGCCAGGGGCGGATTGTCTCCGGAGCCTAGCCGGCAGGGCGTGGGTCGAGCGCGCCGGGCCGGGCCTCCCGCGCCATCTGGTCGAGCACGCCATTCACGAAGCCGGCCTCCTTCCCATCGGCAAAGAAGGCTTTGGCCACATCGACATACTCCCCGATCGTCACCTTGGGGGGGATGTCGGGCCGGGCGAGGAGCTCGTGGCCTGCGGCACGGAAGAGCGCGCGAAGGGTCGCGTTGATCCGCCCCAGCGGCCAGCGCGCGACCAGCGCCTTGTCGGTCAGCCGGTCGATCTCGCGCTGGCGGCGCACCACGCCCGCGATGATGTCGCGGAAGAGGGCGACATCCGCCTCGTGATACTGCGCGCCCTCGATCTCCGCGCCGAGGCGGTGGGTCTCGAACTCGGCCTGCACCAGGCGCCAGTCCCCCCGCGAGACCTCGAGCTGGTAGAGCGCCTGAACCGCGCCGAGCCGGGCGGCCGAGCGGGCGAGGCGTTTGGGCGCGCGCGGGGCGTCGGACATCAGGCGGTCCTCGACATGCTGGCGGCGGCGAGCACCGCGTCGGGGCCGCTCTCCGCGCCCGGCTCGGGGCCGAAGCGCCGGGCGAGCGCGACGAGATGGAGGGCCGCCGCAGCCGCGCCGCCGGCCTTGTCGAGCCGGGCGGGGTCGGCGCGCTCCTCGGCCTGGGCCACGGTCTCGCAGGTGAGGATGCCGTTGCCGATGCAAAGGCCGCGCTCGACCCCAAGGAGGGTGAGGCCGCGTGCGCTCTCCTCGCAGACGGTCTCGTAATGGGTGGTCGCGCCCCGGATCACGCAGCCGAGGGCGACGAACCCGTCGTGCCGTGCCGCCGCCGCGGCGAGCCGGATCGCGGGCGCGATCTCCAGCGACCCGGGCACGGCGATCTCCTCCGTCACGGCCCCTGCCGCCTCGAGCACCGCCAGGGCGCCCGCGCGCTGCCAGCCGGCGATCTTGGCGTAGTAGGGCGCCACCACCAGCAGGATCCGCGGCGGCGGGTCGAGCCGGGGCAGGGGAAGCGGCTCGGAGGTCTCAGGCGCGACCATGCTCGTCCTCGTCGGTCGGGGTGATGCGCCGGGTCTCGACGATCTCGAGGCCGTAGCCCTCGAGCCCCACAACCCGCGGCGCGGGGGAGTTGGAGAGGAGCACGATCTCGCTGACGCCGAGGCTTGAGAGGATCTGCGCCCCCAGCCCGTATTGCCGGAGCGCCTTGGGCGACGCGCCCCGGCCGCGCAGCCGATCCGAGATCGCGGTCGGCGAGAGGTCCCTGAGCAGCACCACAACCCCGCGGCCCTCCTCGGCGATGAGGCGCATGGCATCGGGCACCTGCCCGTAGCGCGTGGGGTTGAGGGCGAGGATGTCCTCCATGGGGTCGAGCACATGCATCCGCGTGAGGACCGGGCGGCCGTCGTCGACCTGGCCCTTCACCACCGCGTAGTGCTCATGTCCGTCCGGCGTGTCGCGGAAGACGCGGAGCCGCCAGGTCCCGCCAATGGCCGAGGTGATCTCGGCGGTGTCGACCTCGCGCACCAGATTGTCGTGCCGGCGGCGATAGGCGATGAGGTCGGAGATCGTGCCGATCTTGAGGTTGTGCCGCTGGGCGAAGGCCACGAGATCCGGCAGCCGGGCCATCGTGCCGTCGTCCTTCATGATCTCGCAAATCACGCCTGCGGGCAGGAGACCTGAAAGGCGGGCCACGTCCACCGCCGCTTCGGTGTGGCCGGCGCGGACGAGGACGCCTCCCTCGCGCGCGCGAAGGGGAAACACATGGCCGGGCGTCGCGATGTCCTGCGAGCTCGAGCGCGGGTCGATCGCCACCGCGATGGTGCGCGCCCGGTCGTGTGCGGAGATGCCGGTGGTCACGCCCTCCCGCGCCTCGATCGAGACCGTGAAGGCCGTCTCGTGGCGGGACTGGTTGGCCTGGGCCATCATCGGGATGCCGAGCCGGTCGAGCCGCTCGCCCTCCATGGCGAGGCAGATGAGCCCGCGCCCGTGGATCGCCATGAAGTTGATGACGTCCGGCGTCGCCATCTGCGCCGGGATCACCAGGTCGCCCTCGTTCTCCCGGTCCTCGTGGTCGACGAGGATCACCATGCGGCCGTTGCGCACTTCCTCGAGCACCTCGGCCACGCTCGAGATCGCGTCGGTGTAGTCGGTTCGGTCGGTCATGGCGCTCCTTCTCGTTGGGCCCGACAGATAGCGGCAAGGCCCGCCGATTGCCAGGGGAGGCGCGGCGCGTCGCACGCCCTCGCGCCGCGGATCTTTTTCCTGTATGTCGCCTCAGCGCCCGTGCCGTAGGGAGGGAGGTCCGCGATGCGCCGATGCGAGCGACCGTCCGGTGCGCGTCGCCTGCGCGCCGTCGCGATGGCAAGCTGGGCCCTGGCCGTGGCGGCCGTTGGGGCGGCCTGCCTCGCGCTCACCGATGGGCGCCTCGTGCTCTCCCTCGACGACCCGTACATTCATCTGAGCGTCGCCCGGTCGATCCTTGCGGGGGGGTACGGGGTGAATGCGGGCGAGCTCTCCTCGCCCTCCTCCTCGGCGCTCTATCCGCTCATCCTCGCCATCACGGAGGCCGCGGGGTTCGGCGCCTGGGGGCCGTTCGTCATCGGGCTCGGCTCGGCAGGCGCCGCGGTGTGGCTCCTGGCGGGGATCCTCGCCAGCCACACGCTGCCGCCGGGGCGTGCGCCCGGCCTCGGGCTTCTGGCCCTCGCCGCCCTTCTGCCCTATGCCGCGAGCGCGGTGGCGCTCCCCTTCACGGGCATGGAGCACGGGCTCCACATCGTCCTCGCGATCCTCGCGCTTCGAGAGCTCGAGCGCTCGGTGGCGGCGGGCCGGGTCACCGTCCTCCTGGTCGTGGCGACGGGGCTCATGCCGCTCCTCCGGTTCGAGGGGGCGGCGCTCGCCGGCGGCGTGGCGATCGCGCTCGCCGCTCTCGGGCTCTGGCGGGGGGCGGCCCTCGCCGGGGGGCTCTCGGCGGCCGGGCTCGGCGCCTACGGCTCCGCGATGCTGGCGGCGGGCCTGCCGCTCCTGCCGAGTTCGGTCAGCACCAAATGGGTGCTCACGAAGGGCGACGCCGAGACGGTGGGACCGGCCGGAGAGATCCTGGGCGCCGGAAGTCTTGCCGAACGGCTGACGCAGCCCACCGCGCTCGTCCTTGCGCTCAGCCTCGTCGCACTGCTCGCCGCGCTCGGGCGGCGTCCGGCCCCCGCGGCGCCGGCTCGGGCCGTCGCCATCGCGGCGAGCCTTGCGCTTCTCGGCCATCTCGTTGCCGGGCATTACGGGCATTTCTTTCGCTACGAGGTGTACGCCCTCACCATCGCCGCGGTGGCGGTCATGATCGTCTGGGGCCCCGCTTTGGCCGCCGGGCTCGAGACGGCGCCGCCAGCCCGTTGCGCGGCCGTCGGCCTCCTGGCCGTCGCGGCGATCCTCCCATTTGTCACGGCGGCACTCAGAACCCCGGTCGCTGCCCGCAGCATCTACGCGCAGCAATACCAGATGGGCCGCTTCGTCGCCGAGGCCTACCCTATGCCCGTGGCCGTCAACGATCTCGGCTTGGTGGCTTACCGCTCGCCGGACTATGTGCTCGACCTCTTCGGTCTGGGCTCGGAGACGGTGCGCCAGCTCAAGGTCGCGGGCCGCTACGAAGAGGCCGCGATCGCCGGCCTGGTCGAGGCCCGCGCGGTGCCCTTCGCCATGATCTACTCGGCTTGGTTCGCGGGCCGCCTGCCTCGGGGCTGGTGCCATGTCGCGACGCTCGTGACACCGCCGGGCAGCGTCGCCTTCGGGGGGGTGGCCTTCTTCGCCACCCGGCCGGACGCAGTGGCCCCGCTCGGCGCGGCGATCGCGGGGTTTGCGCCCAGCTTGCCGGCGATCTCGCGCTTCGTGCCCTCTGGCGCGCCCTGCGCGGAGGGCTGAGGGTCACGCGGGCGCGCGGCCCAGGCGCTCGACATAGCGGGCGAGGACGTCCACCTCGAGATTGAGCGCGCGCCCCAGCGCAGCGTCGGCCAGGGTCGTGACCGCCCAGGTGTGGGGGATGATGTTGACGCCGAAGCGGGTGCCGCCGGGACCGTCCTCGACTTCGTTGACCGTGAGTGAGATCCCGTCGAGCGCCACCGAGCCCTTCTCCGCGACATAGCGGGCGAGGGGGGGCGGCACCTCGAGGCTGAGCCGGTGCGAGCCGCCCTCGGGCCGGATGCCGACGATCTTCGCCAGCCCGTCCACATGGCCCGCCACGATGTGTCCGCCGAGCTCGTCCCCCACACGGAGGGAGGGCTCGAGGTTCACCCGCGTGCCGGCCGCCCAGCCGCCCACCGTGGTGCGGGCGCAGGTCTCGCCCGAGGCCTCGACCGCGAACCAGGGGCCCGCCGCGTCCTGCCCGGTCTCGACCACGGTGAGACACACGCCCGAACAGGCGATGGAGGCGCCGATCGCGATGGTCTCGGAGGGCCAGTCGCAGCCGATGACGATCCGCCGGTCCGCCGTGGCGCGCACCTCGCGCACCGTCCCGACCGCGCGCACCAGACCTGTGAACATCGCCCGCCCCCTCGCTCGCTCCCGGCGGGGGCACCCTAGGGCCGGGGGCCCGCGCTCGGCAAGGGGTCAGACCCGGCGCCAGTGCGACAGGACATCGCCGCCCACAGCCTCCTCGCCGGTGAGATGGAAGCGCCCGGCCTCGGAGAGGCGCCCGCGCCCGAGTGGCCCGATGGCGGGGCGGCCCTCCGCGCCGAGGGCGATGCCGGCGGTGAAGAGCGCGATCTCGTCCACGAGGTCGGCCGCCAGGAGGGCCGCAGCGAGCTGGCCGCCCCCTTCGCAGAGGAGACGGGTGATCCCGGCCTCGGCCAGCCGGGCGACCGCCTGGACCGGCTCGAGCCGACCGCGCCCGTCGACCGGGCCTGGGAGGAGATGGCAGCCCGCCGCCGCGAGCTGCTCGCACGCATCCGGCGGGGCGCCGGGGCCGTGGAGAAGCCAGGTGGGCTGGCGCCGGGCGGTGGTCACGAGCCGCGCGCCGGGGTCGAGCGAGAGGCGGGCGTCCATCACCACGCGCACCGGCTGCGCCACAGCCGCGCCGAAGCCGCGGATGTCGAGGCTCGGATCGTCGGCCCGCGCGGTGCCGGCGCCCACCATCACCGCATCCGCCTCGGCGCGCATGAGATGGGCCCGCAGCCGCGCCTGGGGCCCGGTGATCCAGCGGCTCTCCCCGGTTTCGGTGGCGATGCGCCCGTCGAGGGTGGCGGCGAGCTTCAGGAGCGTCCAGGGCCTGCCCCGCTCGAGCCGCGAGAGAAAGCCCGCATTGACCGCGCGCGCCTCTGGCACCAGCACGCCCGTCTCCACCTCCACCCCCCCGGCGCGGAGGCGCGCGAAACCGCCGCCGGAGACCCGGGGGTCCGGGTCCTCGAGCGGGGCCACCACGCGGCGCACGCCCGCCTCCACCAAGGCGTCGGCGCAAGGCGGCGTGAGGCCATGATGGGCGCATGGCTCGAGGGTGACATAGGCTGTGGCGCCCCGGATCGCCGCATCCCCATAGCGGTCGCGCGCCTGGGCGAGCGCCACCGTCTCGGCATGGGGGCGCCCGCCGTCGGTGGTGACCCCGCGGCCGAGGACCACGCCGTCCCTCACGACGAGCGCGCCCACCGAGGGGTTGGGCGCCACCCGGCCGAGCCCCCGCCGGGCGAGGGCGAGGGCCAACCGCATCCAGCGCCGGTCGGCCGCATCCGCGGCCATGGTTCAGCGGTCCGCCTTCACGCCGGCGCCGGGCCGGTCCGCCGTCTCGGGGCGCAACTCCGAGACGAAATCCTCGAAGTCCGACACCTCCTGAAAGTTCTTGTAGACGCTGGCAAAGCGCACATAGCCCACGGTGTCGATCCTGGCGAGGCTCTCCATCACGATCTCGCCGATGGTGTCTGACTTGATGTCGGTGTCCCCCATGCTCTCGAGCCGGCGGACGATGCCGTTGATCATCTGGTCGATCCGCTCGGGCTCCACGGGGCGCTTCTGCATGGCGATGCGAATCGAGCGCGCGAGCTTGTCGCGGTCGAACTCCTCGCGCCGGCCGTTCTTCTTGACGACCACGAGGTCGCGAAGCTGCACGCGCTCATAGGTGGTGAAACGGCCGCCGCAGGCAGGACAGAGCCGGCGCCGGCGGATCGACACATGGTCCTCCGCCGGCCGTGAGTCCTTCACCTGTGTGTCGGTGTTGCCGCTAAACGGGCAGCGCATCTCGGCCTCCTTGCGCGAACTTCACGCAAGATTATAGGATGCCTCCGAAGCCTTGTGTAGATCTCTGTCAACGCCCCCAGATCTGGGCTGGTCCGGGCTAGGGCTGGGGCGGCAGGTCGAACCGGCCGCGCACCGTCACCTCTCCGAAGGGCGGCAGAGTGAAGACGAGCCCCTCCCCAGGCGCCAACACTTCGCCGGTGAGCGCCTCGACCACCGCAGCATGGGTGATGAGAAGCGCGGTTTCCGCCGCCCGCAAGCTGTCGAGATAGCCGAGGAGGGCGTCGCGCCGATCCTCCGACACCTCGCCGTCCGCCACGGGATCGAGAAGGTCGAGCTCGGTCACCGGCCCGATCTGGAGGAGCTTGGCGGCCTCGATCTGGCGGCACACCCGGCTGGTGAGGATCCGGTCGATGTGGATGCTCGATTCCTGAAACATGCGCCCGAAGGCCCGCGCCACGTTCCGCCCTCGCCGATCGAGCGCCGACAGGTCGTTGCAATCCGCTCGCCCGCGCTCCGGCGGGTCGCCGTCCTCGGGCCGCTCCGAGATGCGCAGGATCACATGGCTGTTCCGGTCCTCGACCATGTGGAGCACGCGGTAATCGTAGGCCCCGGCGGGACCGGCCACGATCAGGCCGAGGATGAGGAGGGCACGCGTCATGGCGCTCAAGCTGCGCACCGGCCCGGAGAAGTCAAGCGCGGCTCACGCGATCTCGCGGCCCATGGCCTGCGCCAGCATCCAACGGGCACGGAGAGCCCGAAGCCGCAGGAGCGTGGCGATGCCGCGGGTCCGCTCTCCGGCGCCCGAGAGCCGGTCGGTGAGAAGAAACCGCGGCACATCGCGCATCGGCGAGGCGAGCACGGCGACGGCGCGGAGGGCCCAGGCGAGCCGCGCGCGCGGCCGGCCCTGGCGGAGACGAAAGCCCTCCCGCGTCATCCGCAGCCACTTGCGCCGGAGGGCGGGCCAGTCGGTCCGCGTCGGGTGCACCACGCGGACCTCGGGGGCGAAGGCGATGCGGTAGCCGAGGGCGGTCGCGCGGCGGCTCCAGTCGATGTCCTCCGAGACGGCGGGGCGAAACCCGCCGGTCGCTTCGAAGATCTCCCGCCGGGTGAGGAGGTTGCCCGCGCCGGTGAAGCCCACCACCTCGATGTAGCGCTGGAAGTTGAAGGCGAGCACGGCTTCGAAGGCCTGGGCGCCGGAGCGGGGCGGCGGCGTCTCGTCGAAGGTGCCGACGGCGCCGCCGAGGATCTCCGCACCCTCGGCCATGGCGCGGCGCCCGGCTTCCACCCAATCGGCATCGGGCACGCAGTCGGCATCGACGAAGAAGAGAAGGCGCGCCCTGGTCTCGGCCACGCCTCGATTGCGCGCCGGCCCCGCGCCCTTGGCCTCTTCGGTGACGAGCCGGACCCGTGGATGCTCCGCGGCGACCCAAGACAGGTCCGCCGTGGAGCCGTTGTCGACCACCACGATCTCCACATCCGGTGCGGGGTCCTGGGCCGCCAAGGCGTCGAGGCAGCGACGGAGCCGAGCCGGGTCCTCGTAATGCGGGATGATGACCGCGATCTCCGGGTCCATCAGCGCCCCCTTCTCGCCCTGGGCCGGGTCTAAACGGGGCGGAGCGCACGGGCAAGGCGGCGGCTAGTCGTCCCGGCGGTGCCGGTTGGTGCGACCGTGCGCGGCCTCGTCCTCGAGCTCGTACTCCGCCTCCTCGGCCTCGGTCTCTCGGCGCGATCGGGCCGGCGGGTCCGGATCGTCGACCGGCCCGACACGCACCTCCGGCGGCTGGGGGGGTGCGCTGTCGTCTGCGCGCTCTGGGGCCTCCTCGACCTCCCGGCGGCGCGCCTCCTCGGCCTCTGCGCGCGCCCGCTCTCGGGTTGCCGCGGCCTCCAGATCCGGTCGCTCGAGCGGCGTCGCACCTTGTCCGGCGGTGGCAACCCGCTCCTCCATCTCGGCGCGCTCGCGAGCCTGGCGACGGCGCTCGGCCGCACTCGGCCCGGCCTCGCGGCCTTCCGTCACCTGCCGGTGCGCCTCCGCCATATGGCTGGGGTCGACATAGACCGCGTCCGGCGTCTCGGCGGCGTCGCGTGCCGGCTGTGCGGGCGCGTCCGGCGTCTCGGCCTCGGCCGGCGCGTCCGAGCGGCGGGCGGGGGAGGGCGCGGCGTCCGGCTCCGCCTCAGCGCGCCGGGCCGCCGCCGCCGCCCGGGCTTCCGCATCCCGACGAATCTCGATTGCCAGGAGATCCATGGAGAGGTTCAACAGCTTCTGGACGTTGACGGGACCGTCGCCCAAGCGCTCCGCGGCAGACAGGAGATACTCGCGAACGCGCCCGCCGGTGTACACCTGGTCGTAGATATCGCCCGCACGCACCGGGAAGCGCCGGCGCACATCCTGGAGAAGGCGGCGTTCCTCCGGGGTGAGATCGCCCAGGGTGCCGTCGTCGTCCCTCAGCAGCTCCTCCAGCTCGGCCGCGTCCTCGGCGCGCTCCTCGCGGTCGCGCTCGCGGCGGCGCTCTGGGTCGGCCAAGTCCTCCTCCACGACATCCCGATGGGTGCGGCCGAGCTCGGCATCGACCTCGGCGCGCCGGGCGTTGGCGGCCTCCTCCGCCTCCCAGCCCTCGCGATACCGGCGCGCCTCGGCCTCCGGGCTCGGGCCCTCGGCGCGGCGCGCGAGGATCTCCTCGCGGGCACTGTGCATATCCTCGGGCCGGACCATGCGGTCCTCCGCGCCCTCCTCACCCCGACGACCCGAGCCGCCGCCCTCTCCCTCGCCCGCGCCACCGCCGCGTCGACGGCCACCGCCGCCGGCACCCGCCTCGGCCTCCGCCGCCCCATCGGCGGCGCGGGCCGGGGCGCGCGCATCCGCCGCCTCCTCCGCCTGCGCGATCACCCGCTGGATCTGCCGGGCCGCGACGGTGCCGTCCGCCCGCGAGATCGGGAGGCCGAGGCCCGAGGCGGCGTCGCCGCCCCGCCAGGGCCGCCGCCCGCGGGGTCCGCCTCTAGAGAGGCCGCGGCCCGCGGCCGCCGACCACGCCTCCATCGCGCCCATCATCTGAAGCCGGCCGAGCGCGCGGCCCCGTACGGTGGCGTCGGGCGACTGGAGGTTTTGCAGAAGCTCGGCCATCTCCCGCCCCGCCTCGGGCGCCTGGATGAGCTGCATGATCGCGGTCTGGTTGACGAGAAAGCCGATGGGGTCCTCCGCCATCGCCTCCAACGGAGCCATAAACTCCTCCTCCCGCCCGCGGATCATCGCGCGGTCCGCACGCCGGTCGGGCGCGCTCTCGGCCCAGATGTCGGAAACCTGATTGATGTCCGCCGCCGTGTAGCTCCTATCCGGCTCGCCGCGAATGAAGGTCTCGGGCCGGCCGCCGACAACATGCCCCCCCTCCTCGGCCACGCCCATGTCGTAATTGGTGACGTGGATGCCCTCCTGGCCATGCGAGGTGTCGGCGATGAAGGCCTGGGTCGCGCCAGGGTCGTAGATCGGGTTGCCCTCGCCGTCCTCCTCGGGAAATCCCGGATCCGGGTCCTCGGGGCGGAGGACCATGCCCTCTTCGCGCTGGGTTTCGTCGCGGGAGGCGCGGATGCGGCGGAGCCGGGCCTCCGCCTGGTTGTTGACGTTGAAGTCCGCCGGGCGGTCGTCCGTCGGGTCGAGCACGTAGGTGCGCCCGCCCTCGCCGCCCGGGCCGAGGACGATGACGCCGCCTTCGCCGTCCTCGGGTCGGAAGCTGATGATCTCGGTCTGCACGGGATCGGGCCGGGCGGCCATGTCCGCGCTCCCCTCGGCCTCCGAGACATCGACCGCGCCGGTCTCCGCCGCGGCCCTCCGATGCTCGGCGGCGATGAGGGCGTTCAATTCGTCGACATCCTGGCCAAGGTCGCGCACGAGCTTACGAAACTGCCGGATCTCCTTGTCCTGTTCCGCGTCGTCGATCGCGTCGGTGAGAAGGGCGTTGAGCTCGCCCTCGGCCCAGTCGAGCCGCATGCGAAGGTCTTGGGCCACCCGGTTCCAGTCCTGGAGCCGGGCGATCAACGCGATCTGCTCGTCTTCGTCCATACGCGCCTCCGCCGGCCTCGCCCGCCCATGTTGGCACAGGCCGACATTGGGTCAACAGGCGACGCGCTTCCGAGGCCGGGCCGTGGGGCGCCCGGCCGTCCGGCTCAGGCGCCGACTGTCTCGTAGATCGGGAACCGCGCCGTGAGCGCGGCGACCTTGGCTCTCACCGCGGCCTCCACCCCGCCGTTCCCATCCTCGCCATTGGCCGCGAGCCCGTCCACCACCTCGCAGATGAGGCGGGCGATCTCGCGAAACTCCTCTTCGCCAAAGCCGCGGGTGGTGCCCGCCGGCGAGCCGAGACGCAGGCCCGAGGTGACCATCGGCGGCTCGGGGTCGAAGGGGATGCCGTTCTTATTGCAGGTGATGTGGGCGCGCAGAAGCGACTGCTCCGCGGCGTTGCCCTTCACGCCCTTCGGCCGGAGATCGACGAGGCAGAGATGGGTGTCCGTGCCGCCGGTGATGATGTCGAGCCCGCCTTTGATGAGCTCGTCCGAGAGCGCCTGCGCGTTCTTGATCACTTGGGCGATGTAGGCGCGGTACTCCGGCCGCAGCGCTTCGCCGAAGGCGACCGCCTTGGCGGCGATCACGTGCATGAGCGGCCCGCCCTGAAGACCCGGGAACACCGCCGAGTTGAACTTCTTGGCCAGCGCCTCGTCATTGGTGAGGATGATGCCGCCGCGGGGGCCGCGCAGCGTCTTGTGCGTGGTCGAGGTCGCGACGTGGCAATGCTCGAGCGGGTTAGGGTGCGCGCCGCCGGCCACCAGCCCTGAGAAATGCGCCATGTCGACATGCAGGATCGCGCCCACGCTGTCGGCGATTTCGCGGAACTTGGCGAAGTCGATCTGGCGCGGGACGGCCGAGCCGCCGGCGTAGATGAGCTCGGGCTTGTGCTCCTCGGCGAGCTTGGCGACCGCGTCGTAGTCGATCCGGTGGTCCTCCTGGCTCACGCCGTATTGCACGGCGTTGAACCATTTGCCCGAAAGGTTGGGCCGCGCGCCGTGGGTGAGGTGGCCGCCCGAGGCGAGGTCCATGCCGAGGATCGTCGCGCCCGGCTTGATGGTGGCAAGCATCACCGCCTGGTTGGCCTGCGCGCCCGAATGGGGCTGCACATTGGCGAAGCGACAGTTGAAGAGCTGGCAGATTCGCTCGATGGCGAGCTTCTCGGCCACGTCCACATGCTCGCAGCCCGCATAATAGCGCCGGCCCGGATAGCCCTCGGCGTATTTGTTGGTCATCACGCCGCCCTGGGCCTGCATGACCGCGCGCGACACAATGTTCTCGGAGGCGATGAGCTCGATCTCATCCTGCTGGCGCTTGAGCTCGCCCTCCATGGCGGCGAAGAGCTCCGGATCACGGGTGGTGAGATCCTCGGTGAAGAAACCGCTGTCGCGGGTGACGGCGTCCATGTCGACTCTCCCAGTCTCGGTTGCGGGCATCCTCGGCTCTTAGCGGCTCTCGGGGACCCATGAAACCCGGTTTCCGATCGGAAACGCGAAGGATTTGCGAAAGAGGTCTTTCGATTCCCTTTCGGCGGTGCGCGGTTTGCCCTTCCGTCTCGGACCCGATAGATTTCCGCCCGGCCCCGAGGCGGGGTCGAGGGGAGTGCGCCCGGTGGGGTTCGAGCGGATCAGCTTCACGGCGAGCGAGGCGCCCGAAGCGCAGGAGGCGATGGCGGCGCTCGTCGCCCGCTACGGCCAGGCGCCGGAACGCGCGGCCGATGTGATCGTGGCGCTCGGCGGAGACGGCTTCATGCTGCAGACTCTGCATATGTGCATGACGATGGAACACGGGCCGCCGGTCTACGGGATGAACCGTGGGACCATCGGCTTTCTGATGAACGATTATGCGGAGGAGGGCCTCTATGAGCGGCTGTCGGCGGCGCGAGAGGTGGAGATCAACCCTTTGAGGATGCGCGCCCGCGACGCCCGCGGCGAGACCCACGAAGCGCTCGCGATCAACGAGGTGTCCCTGCTTCGCGAGACCCGCCAGGCGGCGAAGATCCAGATCTGCGTGGACGACGAGGTCATGCTGCCCGAGCTCGTGGGCGACGGGGTGATGGTGGCGACGCCAGCTGGCTCCACGGCCTACAACTTCTCGGCCCACGGGCCGATCCTGCCGATCAAGGCCAAACTCATGGCGCTGACTGCCGTTGCCGCCTTCCGGCCTCGGCGATGGCGGGGCGCGCTCCTCTACTGGGACCACACGATCCGCTTCGACGTCCTCTCGGCGGCCAAGCGCCCGGTCTCGGCCACGGCGGACGCGACGGAGGTGCGCGACGTCCTGATGGTCGAGGTCGAGGCAGCCCCGGAATACCGGATGCGGCTTCTCTACAATCCCGGCCACGGGCTGGAGGAGCGCATCATCCGGGAGCAATTCGTCACGTGAGCGCGGAGCGGCCGCGCCAGCTCACGCTGCCCGTGGGCGCGCCCGGGGCCCCGGCCCTGGCGGCGGCGGATTTTCTCGTGGATGGGAGCAACCGGGCGGCATATGCGGCGCTGGCCGGCGGCGCGCCCTGGGCCGGGCCCGCCCTCGCGCTTGTGGGGCCGGAGGGGGCGGGCAAGTCCCACCTCGCGGCGGTCTGGGCCTCGCGGGTGGGCGCGCGGATGCTTGACGCGGCGGACATCGTCGCCGAGGGGGCGGACGCGCTCGCGGCAAGGCCGATCGTGCTCGACCCGGCGGATCGGGCGGCCGGGGCCGGCGCGGAGGCCGAGCGCGCGCTCCTCCATCTCCACAATCTCATGGTGGCCCGGGGGCATCCCTTCCTCCTCACCGGGCGTGCGGCGCCGGCCCGCTGGGCCGTGGCACTGCCGGATCTCGCCTCGCGCCTCGCCGCGCTCCCTCTCCTCGCGATCGGGCCGCCGGAGGACCGTCTTCTCGCCGCCCTCTTGATCAAGCTGGCCAAAGACCGGCAGATCCGTCTGGACCCCCCGGTGGTCCGCCGCCTCGTGTCCGGAATGGAGCGCAGCCATGCCGGCGTCGCGCGGGTGGTGGACGCGCTCGACCGCGTGTCGCTGACGGAGCGGCGGCGGATCACGGTCCAGCTCGCCGGCGAGGTGCTGGCGGGTCTCGAGGACAGCTGACAGGAGGCGCCGATATGCGCGCGGATTTTTTGAACGCCGACGAGACCCCGATCCCAGAGGCCCACCAGGTGGAGATCGACGCCCGGTCCCGCGCGCGCTTCCAGAACCGGGAGCTCTCCTGGCTCGGCTTCAACTGGCGGGTGCTGGAGGAGGCGGAGAACCCGCGCCAGCCCCTTCTCGAGCGGGTGCGCTTTCTCTCCATCTCGGGCACCAATCTCGACGAGTTCTACACCGTGCGGGTGGCCGGCCTCCGCGCGCAGATGAAGGGCGGCATCGACGGACATGCGATCGACGGGCTCTCGGCCGCCGATCAGCTCGCCCTGGTGGACGCCGAAGCCCGGCGCCTTCAGGACGCCCAGCAGCGGATCTATGCCGATCTTCGCCGGGAGCTCGCGGAGACGGGCATCCACATTCTCGAGCGCCACGCCCTCACCGAGGGGGATCGCGCGCGTCTCGAGACGCTTTTCCTCGACACGATTTTCCCGGTGCTGACCCCGCTCGCCATCGACCCCGCGCACCCCTTCCCCTTCATTCCGAACGAAGGGCTGGCGCTCGCCCTCCATCTCGTGCGCGAGGCCGATGGCGAGGAGCTCGACGCCCTCATCCCCGTGCCCGCCCAGCTCGAGCGGTTCCTGCGCCTGGCCGACGAGGGCGGGGCCATCCGCTTCCTGCCGCTCGAGGAGATCCTCCTCGAGTTCCTCGGCCAGCTTTTTCCGGGCTACCGCGCCGAGGGCCACTGCATCTTCCGGGTGCTCCGCGACAGCGATCTCGAGGTGGAGGAGGAGGCGGAGGACCTCATGCGCGAGTTCGAGACCGCCCTCAAGCGGCGGCGGAAGGGCGAGGCCATCCGGCTGAAACTCTCGGCCCAGGCGCCCGAGGCCTTGAAGGAGCTCATCGCCCGCGAGCTCGGCGTCGGGCCGACCGAATGGCTGGAGGTCGACGGGGTGGTCGGCATCGGCGATGTGAAGCAGCTCATCACCGACGACCGGTCGGATCTCCTCTGGCCCCGCTACAACCCTCGACTGCCGGAGCGGGTGAGGGACCATGACGGGGACATCTTCGCCGCCATCCGGCAGAAGGACATGCTGCTCCACCACCCTTACGAGAGCTTCGAGGTGGTGGTGCAGTTCCTCCAACAGGCGGCGCGCGACCCCAATGTGCTGGCCATCAAGCAAACGCTCTACCGCACCTCGCGCGACAGCCCGATCGTCGCGGCCCTCTGCGAGGCGGCGGAGGACGGCAAATCCGTCACCGCCCTCGTGGAGCTCAAAGCGCGGTTCGACGAGGCGGCCAACATTCGCCAGGCCCGTCAGCTCGAGCGGGCGGGGGTGCAGGTCGTCTTCGGCTTCGTCGACCTCAAGACCCACGCCAAGATCTCGACCGTGGTGCGCCGCGAGCCCGGCGGGCTGGTCACCTACACCCATTTCGGCACGGGCAACTACCATCCGATCACGGCGAAGATCTACACCGACCTCTCGCTCTTCACCTGCTCGGCGGCGCATGGGCGCGACGGCACCAAGATCTTTAACTTCACCACGGGCTACGCCGAGCCGACCGGCCTCACCCATGTGTTCTGCGCGCCGGTGAACCTCAAATCCACGCTCATCCGCCATCTCGAGGAGGAGGCGGCGCATGTCCGCGCCGGGCGCCCGGGACGGGTGTGGGCCAAGATGAACTCCCTCAACGAAGAGGGGCTGATCGACGCGCTCTACCGCGCCTCGCAGGCGGGGGTGAAGATCGAGCTCGTCGTGCGGGGCATCTGCGCGCTGCGGCCGGGCGTGCCTGGGCTCTCGGAGAACATCCGCGTAAAGTCCGTCGTCGGGCGCTTTCTCGAGCACAGCCGCATCGTCTGCTTCGGGAACGGCCACGGGCTCCCCTCGGCCGAGGCCAAGGTCTACATCTCCTCGGCCGACTGGATGGATCGGAACCTCAACCGCCGGGTCGAGACGCTGGTGGAGATCGCGAACCCCACGGTGCACAGCCAGATCATCGACCAGGTGATGGCGGCCAATCTCCGTGACGAGGCGCAATCCTGGGTGCTGATGCCGGACAACAGCTATATCCGCGCCGAGGGCGCCCCGGGCGAGGAGCTCTTCAGCTGCCACGAGTTCTTCATGGCGCACCCCTCGCTTTCGGGCCGCGGGCGCCACGGCACCGACGACGCCCCGCGGCTTACCGCCGCCGCGCGGTGACGCGGAGCCCCTTCAGAAATCCGGGAATGGCCGTATCCTAGGGGCTCGGGTGGCTGGGTGTCGGCGAGAGTGAGGGCATGAGCGAGGGGCAGGGGGAGTTTTTCCGGGGCGAGCCGCCGAGTTTTGCGCCGCCGGATATGCGCTCGGACCGCATCGGGGTGATCGATGTGGGCTCGAACTCCGTGCGCATGGTGGTCTATGACGGGCCCTGCCGGACGCCCCAGGTGCTGTTCAACGAGAAGGTGATGGCGGGGCTCGGCGCCGAACTCGCCACGACGGGCACGCTCGCGCCCGAGGGGGTGGAGCGGGCGCTCCGGGCCCTCTCCCGCTTCGCCGCTCTGGCCCCGCAGCTGCGCGTGGGGGCGCTGGCCGGCATCGCCACGGCCGCGGTGCGCGACGCCGAAGACGGCCGTGCCTTTGTGAGCCGGGTGGAGTCGGAGACCGGCATCCGCCTCCGGGTGGTCTCGGGGGCCGAGGAGGCGGAGCTTGCGGCCAAGGGCGTCCTCTTCGGCAATCCCGCGGCCGAGGGGGTGGTGGTGGATCTGGGCGGCGGCTCGCTCGAGTTCTGCCGCCTTGCAGGAGGGCGTCCGGAGGCCGGCCTCACGACCCCGCTCGGGCCCTTGCGTCTGGCCGCGAGGGCCGCGCGGGGCGCGGATCTCGACCGGGAGATCGCGAGCTATCTCGCCACGATGGCCGACAGCTACCGGCTGGGCGGCGGGCGCCTCTATCTCGTGGGCGGGGCGTTTCGCGCGCTGGCCCGGGCCGAGATGCACCGCAGCTCCTATCCCCTTCGTGTGCTGCATGAATTCCGGCTGACCGCCGAGGCGGGGCGGGCCCTGGCAACCTGGGTGATCCAGCAGAAACCCGAGCGGCTGGCGGACATCTCGGGCGTGGGCTCGGCGCGGGCCCAGCACATGCCGATCAGCGCCCGGCTCCTCACCGCGCTCGTCGACGCGCTGGCGCCCTCCACCCTCCAGGTCTCCGGCTTCGGGATCCGCGAAGGGGTGTGCCTCGACAATCTCGCGGCCGGTCTCCGGGGGGAGGACGCGCTTCTGGCCGGCGCGCGCGAACAGGAGCGCCGCCGCGCCCGCGCCCCGGGCTTCGGCGACGAGCTGGGAGACTGGCTCGTGAGCGCCCTCGGCCGGCGGGACCGGGGCCAGGAGCGGCTGATGCGAGCGGCCGCTCTCCTCTCGGACGTCAACTGGCGCACGCACCCCGATTATCGCCCCACTGCGTGCTGGGAGACGGTGACGCGCATCAACCTCACCGATCTCGGCCATGAGGGGCGGGTCTTCATCGGCCTCGCGCTCGTCGCGCGCTACAAGGGCGGGCGGAGGGCCAATGGCGGGACAGAGGCGGTGGCGCTCCTCACGCCGGCGCGGCAGGCGGAGGCGCATGTGCTCGGCCTTGCGATGCGCCTCGGCGGCGTGATCGCGGGCTCGGGCCCAGGGGTTCTCGCCTATTCCGAGCTCCGCCAGCGGGACGGCGCGCTCGAGCTCACTTTGCGCGGCCCGGCGCAACCCTTCGCCGGGGAGGAGGTCGCCAAGCGGCTGGCCGCGCTCGCGCGGGCCCTGCGCCTCGATTGGCGCATCGTGGCGCCGTAAGTTTCTGGCGCCAAACGAAGAACGGCCCGCACCGCTGCGCGAGCCGTCCCCTCCCCAAGACCGGGCCGGGCCTTTACGGGCCTCTGTATCTGCGTCTGCATATCGCAGCTTGTCCCACTTGTCACCCCATTGGCGCAGCGAGTTGACCAAAATCCACAATCGCTCCCCTCGCCGGGCGGGCCGGCCCGCCTTGCCAGGGGGCGGCTTTCTTTCTAAACCCCGCGGACGGGTCGCCCCGGCGCCCTTAGGCTCTCTCACGCGAGGCTTCCGATGCGCCTGACCCGCTATTTCCTGCCGGTGATGAAGGAGACCCCGGCCGAGGCGCAGATCGCCTCGCACCGGCTTATGCTGCGCGCGGGCATGGTCCGCCAGCAGGCGGCGGGCATCTACTCCTGGTTGCCATTGGGGCTCAAGGTGTTGCGGCGGATCGAGGAGATCGTGCATGAGGAGCAGCAACGCGCGGGCCACATCCCGGTGCTGATGCCGACGATCCAGCCCGCCGATCTCTGGCAGGAGTCCGGGCGCTACAATGCCTATGGCCCCGAGATGCTGCGGATCCGGGACCGGCACGAGCGCGACATGCTGTTCGGGCCGACGAACGAGGAGATTATCACCGACATCTTCCGCGCCCATGTGGGCAGCTACCGCGACCTG
>CAYXPI010000023.1:0-19716 GCA_964467005.1 uncultured Limibaculum sp.
TCTGCTGCATCTCCTGGAAGCCGCCCTGGCCGATGGTCTTGTTCGCCGCCTGGGGCGTGACGAGCAGGAGCGGGGTGTGGTTCCAGTAAGCGGTGATGATCGGGGTCACCATGTTGGTGATGCCCGGACCGTTCTGGGCGATCGCCATCGACATCTTGCCGGTCGCGCGGGTGTAGCCGTCGGCCGACATGCCGGCGTTCACCTCGTGGGCGCAGTCCCAGAACTTGATGCCCGCCGCCGGGAAGAGATCCGAGATCGGCATCATGGCCGAGCCGATGATGCCGAAGGCGTGCTCGATGCCGTGCATCTGCAGAACTTTGACGAAGGCTTCTTCGGTGGTCATCTTCATGGCGGTCTCCCTTGGTCTCAGGCGGTTGGCGTCCGGCCGGGCGCGGCCGCTGGGTGTGTCGGTGTTCGATTGACCGCTTCGGCGCCGCGCCGTTAGGGCCAGATTTCTTCTATGATCAGTCCAGTGGTCCGGCGGTCAGGCGCGCCGATCGGCCAAGATGAGGTCGCTCGCCTTCTCGCCGATCATGATGGCCGGCGCGTTGGTGTTGCCGCTCACGATGGCCGGCATGATCGAGGCGTCGGCCACCCGCAGGCCGCGCAGCCCATGCACCCGAAGCCGGTCGTCCACCACCGCCAGGGGGTCGTGGCCCATCCGGCAGGTGCTGGTGGGGTGGTAGATGGTCTGACTGATCGTCCGCGCGGCGTCCAAGATCTCGTCATCCGTTTGCGGGTCCCCCTCCGGCACGTGCTCGCGCAGGATGAAGGGGCCGAGCGCGGCGGTCTTCGTCATGGCCCGGGCAAAGCGCACCGCTCGGATCGCGCAGAGCCGGTCCGCCTCGGCCGAGAGGTAGTTGGGCACGATCTTGGGATAGGCCCGCGCCTCCGGGCTCGCGATGTGGATGTGCCCGCGGCTCTCGGGCCGAAGCTGGCAGACCGAGGAGGTGATGCCGGAGAAGGGGTGCATCGCGATCCCCGGCTTGTCGGCCGAGAGCGGCTGGAAGTGGAACTGGATGTCCGGCGTCTCCAGCCCGTCCATCGACTTCGCGAACACCGCCACCTGGCTCGCGCCGAGGCTCATGGGCCCCGTGCGGAACAGGAGATAGCGGAGCCCGATCCCCATGCGCGGGAGAAAGCGGTTGATCGCGTCGTTGAGCGTGGGCTCGGTCACCTCGTAGACGAGCCGGATCTGGAGGTGGTCCTGAAGGCACTCCCCCACACCCTCGAGCGCGTGGCGCACCGGCACCCCGGCCCGCGTCAGCACCTCCTCCCGCCCGATGCCCGAGAGCTCGAGGATTTGCGGCGAGCCCACGGCGCCGGCCGCGAGCACCACCTCGCCGCCCGGCCGGAGGCGCACCGTCTCCTCCCGCCCGGCGCGGGAGACGCGCACGCCTGTCACCCGCCTGGGGTCGTCCTCGGCGAATTCCAGGCCATCGGTCAGCGCATGGGTGATAACCGCGAGATTGGGGCGCCGGCGCGCGGGGGCGAGAAAGGCCCGGGCGCTCGAGCAGCGGAGGCCGCCCCGCGCGGTCTGGTGGAAGTACCCCGCTCCCTCCTGGACCGTGCCGTTGTAGTCCTCCGTCCGCGGCACCCCCATCTCCACCGCGGCCTCGATGAACGCCTCCGCGATGGGGCTCTTGGCCCGGATGCGGGAGACCGAGAGGCCGCCGGAGCCGCCATGGAGCGCACTCTCCCCGTCCTCGTGCCACTCGGAGCGCTTGAAGAGCGGCAGCACGTCGTCCCACCCCCAGCCGCGGTTTCCGAGCTGGGCCCAGCGGTCGTAGTCCTGCGGTTGGCCGCGCACATAGAGAAGGCCGTTGATCGAGCTCGACCCGCCGAGCCCCTTGCCCCTCGGCCAGTCGATCGCCCGCCCTTTGAGGCCCGGATCGGGCTCGGCCCGATAGCACCAGTCGGTCGCCGGGTTGTGCAGCGTCTTGAAGTACCCCACGGGCACGTGGATCCAGGGGTTCCAGTCGCGCCCCCCGGCCTCGAGCAGCACCACGCGGTTGGCGGGGTCCGCGCTCAGCCGATTGGCCAGCACGCAGCCCGCCGAGCCCGCGCCCACGACGATGAAATCCGCGTCCCGCTCCGACATTTCTTTTTGGGCCTCCCCGAACCGTTGCATTCGTGCTTGCCAACGCGACCATACTCTGTAGTTTTGAGACTACAAGTATCAATATCGGAAATCCGTGGGAGGACGCCGATGACCATCTCTGACAAGCTCGCAAAGATCTCGCGACGCGATCTGTTCCGACTTTCGGGACAATTCGGTCTTAGTTCGACACTTCTTGCCGCCGGTGGGCTCGTCGGCACCGTGAGCTTGAGCACGCTCGCACGCGCAGCAGAATCGACTTACGAGAAGCGCTTCGCCAATGAGCCCAAGCATACGCTCAAATTCGGCGCGGCGGGCTTCAACCAGCGCAACCTGCTCATCGAGCGGGCGGGCTGCCTCGAATTCGCCCGCGATCTCGAGGAGCGGACGGAAGGCGAGATCCGCGTCGAGTTCATCGGCGACAACCAGATCTGCGGCCAGCTCAATTGCGTGGAGAAGGCGCAGCTCGGCATCGTCGACATCTACGCGGCGTCCACCCAAAACTCCGCCGGTGGCGCGCCTTACCTCAACGTGCTCGACTACGCCTACATGTTCCCCAGCCGGGCCTCGCAGTACTATTTTCTCTATCACCCGGAGAGCCAGCGCATCCTCCGCGACCCGCTGGAGGCGCGCCACGGGATCAAGTTCCTCTTCTCCCATGCCGAGCTTCGCGGCATCCAGCTCGGCCTCGGCTGGCAGGACAAGCCGGCGGTCACCAAGCTCGAGGACATGTTCGGCACCAAGAACCGGGTGACGGGCACGCAGCTCGGCCGCATCGCCATGCAGCTCCTCAACCTCAACCCGGTGCCGGTGGCCTGGGAGGAGACGCTCGACGGCCTCAAGCAGGGCCTCATCGACGGCGCCGAAACCTGGGCCTCCGCGGTGGCTTACGCCAACATGTCGCCGGTGGTGTCCCAGTCGGTCGATCTCCGCTTCTTCTGCGGCACCGAGCACACGGCGATGTCGTCGAGCGTGTTCGACGCCATGGAGCCGCATCTGCAGGACGCGATCATGGAATCCGCCTATCTCGCCCAGGTGCATGTGCAGGCGGCCAACGAGGCCGCGCTGGTCAACACCGTCGGCTACTCCGAGCCGCAGCTTCCCAACACGATCTTCGTCAAGGAGAACGTGAAGCCGGTCTTCCTTCCCGAGGCCGAGATCAAGAAGGCCGAGGAGATGTGCTCGCCGGAGTTCAACCCCGGCCCCTGGGAGCAGTGGCGCGAGCGCATCAACAACTGGGCCGGCGGGATCGACACCTACACCGAGATCCACCGCGTGGCGCGCGAGATCCCCGCCGACATGCTGGCCGAGAATGTCGAGCCCCGGCGCTGGTGGCGCGGCTGAGGCCCACGGCACGACACCGGGCGCCGCACGCGGCGCCCGCCCCCAACCAGAACTGAGACCGGGCAAACCGGCTCGCTTGGAGGATCCCCATGGACACCCTATTCACCGACGCCGCGTCGGTGGTGCGCGCGCTCTTCTCCGACGACGCTTGGGAGATGCGCCAGGCCTTCCGAACGCCCGGCGCCTGGCCGGTCGGCCTCGTGGCGATGCTCCTCGTCGCGGGGCTGTTGCTCACTGTCTATCGGCTGGTGCCGCTGATCGACCGGCATCTCGAGCGCACCGTGATGGTCTGGACCTATCTCATCATCGCCGGCGTCATCTTCGTCGAGGTGTTCCGGCGGTTCGCGCTCAACGAGCAGGCGCCCTGGTCGACCACCCTGCCGCCCTTCCTCTTCCTCATCATGACGTGGTTCGGCTGCTCGTTTAATATTCGGCTCCGCACCCATCTCGCCTTTGCCGAGTTCCGCGCGAATATGGGACCCAAGGGGCAGATGGCCTGCCTCGTGCTCGACGCGGTGCTCTGGCTGGTCTTCTGCTGGGTGGTCGTGGTCACCTCGGCCCGGGTGGCGGCGAACTCGGCGTCCAACTTCCAGATCCTCCTCGGCACGGACAACGTGCTCCAGTGGTGGTTTCTCGCCACCGTGCCGCTCGCCTTCACGATGATGGCGACCCGGGTGATCGAGAACCTGATCGACGACATCGCCAGTTATCGCCGCGGCCGCCAGCTCATCGAGCCGGCCGTCATCGGCGCGGATTGAGGGGGCAGCCATGACCGACGGAACCTGGATCACCCTCATCTCGCTCGGCGTGACGGTCCTTTTCATGCTGGGCGTGCCGGTCTTTCTCGTCATCGCCTATTGGGTGCTGGGCTGCAGCTTCGTCCTCGGCATGACGCTCGACAACATCGGCGCCGCCCTCTCGGACGTGTTCACCGACGGCTTCGCGCTCCTCGCCATGCCGCTCTTCATCCTCACGGGCGATCTCATCAACAAGTCCGGCATCGCGCGACGATTGTCGGACTTCGCCTATGCCTGTCTCGGATGGTTGAGAGGCGGGCTCGCCATGGCCTCCCTCGGCGCCTGCGGGCTCTTCGCGGCCATCTCGGGCTCGAACTCCGCCACCACCGCCACCATCGGCTCGATGCTGCACCCGGAGATGGTGAAGGGCGGGTATGACGAGCGGTTCTCGGCCGCCACGGCCGCGGCCGGCGGCACGGTGGGCATCATCATCCCGCCCTCCATCATCTTCATCGTCTACGGGTTCCTCATGAACCTCCCGATCTCCGACCTCTTCGTGGCGGGGATCATCCCGGGCGCGATGATGGTGGGCGGCATGATGCTCGCCTGCTTCATCATCTGCCTGATGAACAAATGGGGCCACCTCATCCCGCTCGAGGCCACGCGGGTGCTCAAAATGGCGGTGGGCGCCTGGCTCGGCTTCTTCGCCATCGGGCTCGTGCTCTGGGGCATCTACACGGGCAAGTTCTCGCCCACCGAGGCGGCAGGTGTGACCGTGGGCTTCTGCCTCATCGTCGGCCTCGTCTCGCTGCCGCTCTTCCGCCTCCTGGGCCGGCCGGCGCACGACCGGCCGCACCAGGAGAAGAGCTATGGCGAAATGCTGGTGGTGGAGGGGTTCAAGATCACCGAGGTCCCGTCGATCACCATGCGCTCGGCCCAGATCACCGGCATCCTCGCGCCGCTCATCGCCATCTCGGTGGTGATGCAGCAGATCCTCTCGCTCCTCGGCGCGCAGGAGGTCATCGGCAATTTCGTCACCTCGATGGGCGGGTACCACGCGGTGCTGTTCACGGCGATGGCGATCGTGTTCGTCTCCGGCATGATCCTCGAGAGCTTGCCGGTCACGATCATCCTCGCGCCGATCCTCGCGCCCATCGCGGCCTCGGTGGGGGTGGACCCCATCCACTTCGCGGTGATCTTCCTTGTGGGCGCGTCCATCGGCTTCGTCACGCCGCCTTACGGGCTCAACCTCTATGTGGCGAGCGGGGTGACCGGCGTTCCCTATTTCCGGCTGCTGCGTTACACGACCGCCTATCTCGTGGCCCTCATCACCGTCTGGGTCGTGGTGGCGCTGGTCCCAGAGCTCACATCCGCGCTCTTGCCCGAGCGATGAGGGGGGGATGCCCATGGACGGACAGGACGAGGAGGCCGCCGGCACACCGATCCCGACGACCTTGCGGATGCTCCTCATCCTGGAAGAGATCGCCCGCATCGGCGTGCCCGCCACGCCCACCGAGGTGAACCAAGCGATCGGCCTGCCGAAGCCGACGATCCACCGGCTCTTCGCCACCCTCGAGGCGGAGGGCTTTCTCATGCGCGAGCTCGACGGGCGCGGCTACACGCCTGGGCGGCGCTTGCGGCGGGTGGCGACGAACGTCCTCTCCTCCCTGCGGATCCGCACGGCCCGGCTCGCGGTGCTCAGCCGACTCGCCGATGAGATCGGAGAGACCTGCAACATCGCCGTGCCGGACCGGGAGGCGATGGTCTATCTCGACCGGGTGGAGACGAAATGGCCGCTGCGCATCCAGCTGCCGATCGGCTCCCACGTGCCCTTCTACTGCACCGCGAGCGGCAAGATGTACCTCTCGAGCCTGAACGCGGCGCATCTCGAGCGGTATCTGCGCACCGCCCGGCGCGCGCCGCAAACGCGACGCACGATTACCGAGATCGGCGCCCTCCGCGAGGAGATCGCCAGGACCCGGGAGCGGGACTTTGCCGAGGACGCCGAGGAGTTCATGGACGGGATGGTTGCCGTCGCCGTGCCGATCCTCGGAGATCAGGACCGGCTGGTCTCCACCGTGTCGTTCCACGCGCCCACACTGCGCATGTCGCTCGACCAGGCCAGGTCCCACATCCCGCGGCTGCGAGAGGCCTCGGCCGAGCTCTCGCGCCTCCTCCTTCTCTGAGGCCGACCGCGGCCACGACTGCGGACGGCTCACGGAGCGGGCCGCTCTCGGCCCAGGCGGGCGCGTCCCTCAACGCCCCCGCACGACGCAGCGGAAGCCGATGTGCCGGTGGCCCCGGGCCGGTGCGTTCGAGAAGCCGTCGCGGTGCGTGGCCGTGAGGGTCGCCGCCGAGGTGTCGTAGCGGTAGTCGCCGCCCCGCGTCACGCGCTCCCCCGGGGCGTCCGGATCCTCGCGCCCGTCCTCCGCGCGGTAGGGATAGGGGCGCTTGAGGCTCGACGTCCACTCCGCAAGGGACCCGCTCATGTCGAGCGCGCCGACGGGCGAGGCCCCCTCGGGCCGGCCGCCGACCGGCGCCGTCTGTCCGGTTCGCCGGCTCACGAAGGCGCGCATCCGGTCCGGCGCCCGCGCGCCCCAGGGGTAGAGCGCCGCCTCCGGCCCGCGGGCGGCGGCCTCCCATTCGGCCTCCGTCGGCAGGTCGCCGCCCCGCCAGCGGCAATAGGCGCGCGCGCCGGCCCAGGTCGTTTCGGTCACCGGATGGTCGCCGAAGCCCGGGGTCGGTCGGAAGGCGCCCTCCCCGTGGCCGATGCGCGCCTGGTCGTCGTCGAGCGCGATGATCGGATAGGCGCCGCTCCCCTCCCGCCCCTCGAGGAGGAGACCGGCCTCTTCGGGCGCGACGCGTCGGGGCCGCGCCTCCCCGCCCTCAAAGGGCTCCAGCACGCGGAGATCGAGGGC
This sequence comes from uncultured Limibaculum sp., assembly GCA_964467005.1. Lineage (GTDB taxonomy): Bacteria > Pseudomonadota > Alphaproteobacteria > Rhodobacterales > Rhodobacteraceae > Thermohalobaculum. Next base: position 7,098 of record CAYXPI010000023.1, read on the forward strand.
GTTCAGGTATTCGGCGAAGGCGGCGTTGGTCACTTCGGTCCGGTCGATCCGGAAGGCGCCGAGCTCCACGCGGTGGCGCGGGCGTTCGTCGACCGGGCCATCCTCCCGCCCGAGGACATAGGCGCCGGCGGGCACGCTCAGCATGGCGCGGGCGGCGGCGTGGGAGTGGGGGGCCGTGTCCGGCGCAAGGGGCGCCGGGGAGAGGTGGCGGAAGTCGGGCGGAGGCGTGCTCGCCGCCGTGGCGGGCGCAGCCGCGGCAAGGACTGCGGCGGCGATCGGCGCCGCCATCCGGGGGCCTGTGCTGCGGCTCGGGAGACGGGGCATGCTGGATCTCCCGCATGGGGCGAGCGGGGCGGCGCTCCTCACATGGCCTAAAATCTCGGGCCGCGGCCATACGGTGTCAACGCGGGTTGGCGCGAGCCAGACGACGGCGGCGGTCGCGCGGCGTTGGGCGCCGAGCCCAACGGGCGCGATCCTCGGTTGACCCACGCGCCGGATCGGCGAATTCTGACCGGGGAGCCCACGGCATCCTGGCCTGCGCCCTGTGGGGCTCGGGTCGATCCGACCGCGACGAAACAGTGCCGGAGTATCTCGCGTGAAGAGCGCGTCTCAAATCGCCCTCTCGAAGGCTTGGTGGCGGAAGGAAGCGCCCCCAGGTCTCAAAAAGTCCGCCGCGGCCTTCGAGAAGGCGCTGGAGGAGCTGGCCAAGGCGGAGGCCGCCCTCGGCAATGGCGCCTCCGACCAGGGCGCGAAGGCGTTCGAAGCCGCGCTCTCCTCGATGCAGGCGGCGGGCAAGCAGGTCGCGGCCGAGGCGAAGGACCTCGAAAAGAAGGAAAAGGACAAGAAGGCGAAGGCGGAGCTCGCCAACACCCAGGCGGTGATGGACAAGCCGCTCGCCAAGGAGATCGCGGCGGCCCGCGCCAAGCTCGCGCAGCTCGGCGACGGAAAGGGCAGCGATTTCGGCGACGCCGCAGCCCATGCCCGGTTCGTCAAGTCCTGGGCGCCGCGGATCAAGCGGGGCCAGGTCAGCTTCGCCGTCGGCATGCCGAGCGCCAAGCCCGAAGAGATGCGCCTCAACTTCCACATGACGAAGGACGGCCGCGGGCTTGCCAGCGTTCTGAAGCGGGAGGCCGGCGCGAAGAAGGTCGCCTTTGGCCGGGCCGGCGCCCTCGCGCTGGCCGAGGAGGCGGGGGAGGCGGGGGAGGCGGACACCAACGCGCGCACCCTCTGCCTCGACATCGAAGGCGGGCGCATCCCGGGGCTCGCCAAGCGAGTGCGGCTCCTGCTGAAGGCGCTCGGGGTCAGCCAGTTCGGCAAGGTCCTGGTGCTCGAAGGCGGGGTGGAGGTGGACGCGGCCGACGAGGACCTTCCGGACGATCTGGCGCTCGCCGCGGTGGATCTCGAGGACGCGGCGGAGCCCGGGCCCGAGGACGACGCCCCGCCAACGCCCGCAGACCCGGCCGAGCCGACCTACAAGGCGCGCAAGGCCGCCGCCCTGCCCGAGATCCTGGCGCTTCTCAAATCGGACCGCCCGGATCTCGGCCCGCTCAAGGCCATGGCGGCGGCGATGGCCGCGGCCGAACGCGCCACCGACTGGGCCCGCGCGCTCGCGACGCTGGACCGGCTGCTCGCCTCGGCGCACGGCGCCCCGCCGGTCACGCCGGAGGAGAACGCTCGGCTGGCCGCGCTGTCGCCCGAGGCGCTCGCCGCGACGGATCTCACCCGGGGCGAGACCGAGGACCTCTTCAGCGAGGAGTACATGCGGCGGCTCAAGGACGCGCCGATCAAGGGCGTCGGGAACCCGACGCTTAAGGAGCTGATGCGCGAGGTGGAGGCCGGCGTCTCGGGTCCGCGCCGCGCCGAAGTGATGACGGGGCTGGCGGGGATCGTCGGCATCCCCCCCACCGCAGAGAGGCTCGACACCGATTACGGTCGGTTCCTCGTCGTCCGCAAACAGCAGATGGCCATCGGCGGCGCCAAGGACGCGGAGGCCGACACCCTGGACGAGGCGATGCACCCGGCCTTCCTGGCGTCGCGCGGGCAGCTCATGTTCGGCAAGGTGCTGGGCGACGCCTTCGGGATCCACGAAGTGTTCGCCGCGCTCCTCAGCCCCACGGGCGGGCTCGTGGGGCCGGGCAACTGGCTCATTCCGGGGGTCGTGAAGGCCGGGCACCTCGCGCCGGACAATCCGGTGGCGCTCCACGGCACGGTGCACGACGCGGCGGGGTATCTGCTCACCTTCCACGGCGAGGGGCCGGGCTACAACTACCGTGACAGCAAGATCGAGATCCTCGGCACCGAGAGCCCGCTCTCCGGCCAGGTGAGCGGCATTGCCTATTGGGTGACCGAGGCGGGGGACGAGTATCTCGTGCGCCGGGTCGACGCGGCGGTGGCGAAGGTGGAGAAGAAGCTCGCGGCGGTGCGCAGCGCCGTCACCGGCAAGATCGACGCGATGATCGCCAAGGCCCGGGGCGCGGCGACGGAGGTGGCTCGGAGCGCGCGCCGAGCGGGAGATAAGGTGGAGGCCGGCGCGGTGGAGGTCGTCGAGGCGATCCACGACGCCCGCGAGACGGTGGAGCGGGCCGCGGTGGAGGCCCTCGACACGGCCCGAGACCATGTCGCGCACAGCATGCGCGCCGCCGCCAAGCGCAAGTTCGAGGCCGCCTGGGCCTTCATCCGGAGCTGACCCGTGGCCGCGATCGATCTGCACCCCTCGGAGCTCGCTTACGCCTTCTCCTACACGAAGACCGCCGAGGTGATCGGCTGGGGGCGCGAGGTCTTCCTGCCCTCGGGCCCGGACGACGGACACCCGGCCGACTGGTACGCGAAGGGCGAGGAGCGCCTGCGCGCGGCGGGGCGGCTCCTCGGCGCGCCCGAGGAAGGGCTTCGGTTCACCGACGCGATGACCTCGGCCGTGCTCGCCCTCGCCAGCCCGGGGATCGTGCTCGTCGCGCAGCGCCGGGCCGAGGGCGGGGTGCGCACGCACACGGTGCACGCGGCGGGCGACGCGCTCGTGGGCCTCGCGCGCCGGCCGGACGGGACCTTCGAGCTCACCCGCTACGCCGAGCTCACCGCCGCTGCGGCGGCCTGCGCCGGCTTCGTGGGCGCGGCGCTGCCCCCCCTGGAGACGGAAACCCGGGTCGAGGCCAACCACGCGATCATGTCGAAGCTCTCGGAGCTCGCCGGGGCCGGACAGACGGAGAAGGTGGCCGCCACCCTCACGAAGCTCGGCGCGTCGGAGGCGGACGCGGCCTCCGCCGCGCGCGCCCTCGCCCGCCCGCACGCGGCCGGCGTTCTGAGCGTTCTCTATTGCGGCGCGGCGGAGATCGAGGACGCGGAGACCATCACCGTCCTCACCACCGCTGAGGGCGACACCTGGATCCTGTTTCCCCCGGCGAGCCTCGACGGCCCGATGGTGCTCGAGCGAAGCTCGGTGGCCGCCCTGGCCGCACGGGTCGCGGTGGGCGTGGCGGCCCGGCTGTCCGCGCCCCGCTGATCGGCGGCGTCTGGTGCGACAGGCTGCACGCCCTCGGCCAATCGACGCGGCATCCCGGCCCGCTATATATCTGACTGAAACAGTCAGGAGAATGAGGAGATGTCGTCAACGCAGGGGAACGGGATAGGGCGTGCGGCGCCATGGCTGGTGGGACGGACCGACGGGCTCGTGACCGCGCTCGCCGGCCGCTTTGCCACCCGCCGAGAGGCCCGGGCCGTGGCGCGGATCTACGACCTTTGGCTGCCCTTCAAGCATCGGGTGCTCGACGGCCGCGACGCGCTGCCGACGCTGGCGAGCCCGGAAAAACTCGACTGGACCCGGGCGCTCATGCGGCATCTGCGACGCGGGCCGGGCGGGCCGCTCACGGCATGAGGAGCGCGGCCACGGCGCTGCCGGCCACCACGGGCAGGACGAAGGACGCCCAGACGATCACGGTCATGCGCCGGCGGAAGCGCTGCATCTCGGGCGACCGATCCTTCGGCCGCCGCGCGGGGGTCTTGGTCCGTCGACGCATCGGAGGGTCCTTGTCTGCTGGATCGCGGCCCCGGGCAGAGTAGCGCGGCCCGCCCCAGGTCAAGGACCCGCCGGGCGGGCCGTCACGCCCTCCGGCGCATCACCCGGGCCCAGGCGCGGAGGTCGACCGCGGCCGTGGCCACCGCCACCAGCGCAAGCGCGCAGAGCACAGCCTTCGACACCGCGCCCATCGTCCCCTCGATCAGCATCGCGTGGATAACCGTGCCGAGGACGATCAGGAGCGCAAGGCCGGTGTGGGCCAATCGCCAGACCGTGGGGCGCAGGCCGAGCCGCGGGCGAAGCGCTGCGAGGAGTGCCGCGCCGAGCACCGCCCACATGGCGATCACCCCCCACGCGGAGAAGGGCGTCGGCGACCGGAAGAGGAGTGCGTCCACCACATCCGGCGGGCTCGTGATCCAAAGCCCGCCCACATGCAGCGCGACGGCGACCACCAACCCCGCGCCCACCCAGCCATGCACCCGCCGGCCCCGCCGCGCCCGGAGCCCGGGAAGATAGCCGGCCGCCAGGAGCGGTTGGACGAGGAGGAGCCCCAGAGCGATCACGCCGGCGAACCCGGCGGCGATGTAGACAGGCTCGCGCCAAGCCAGGAGCGGGCTCGTCGCCGCCACGGCCAGCGGCACGGCCAAGGCCGCCGCAAGGGCGGCCCAGATCGCGATGGCACGGGCGCGCAGCACCCCGATCAGGCCGGCGAGAGCACGAAATGCGCCGCGAGCGTCGTGTCGCGCGAGCTCGGCATCACGGGGCGGAGGAACACCGTCTCGAAGCCAGCCTCGCCATAGTCGGCGTCGTAGGCGAGGTGCCCATGCGGCTGGCCGAAGGCCGGCACGATCTGCGGCATGTCCATCCGGAACGCGCCGTTGGCGTCGGTCAGCGTCGCGCCGTGGCTCCGCCAGTCGCGCTCGTGGCCCTCGGTCGTGTGCGCCCAGATCTGGATGCGGATGCCTTTGAGCGGCGCGCCGTCGCCCGCGCGGCGCACGGTGCCGGTCATCAGAAAGCCGCCGCCGCCGATGCGCTCCACGATGGGGGCGCCGGGGCGGTAGTTGTTGGCGCCGCCCCGCATCGTCAGGGTCGGGGCGAGGCCCTTGGCTTGGGCGGGCACGAGGAGGCCCGATCCCGCGGCGGTGAGCGCGGCGGCCCCGGCCAGGATCAGACGACGGCGGGTGGGAGCGGGATGGCTCATCGTGGTCTCTCCTTCTCGGCGGCCGCGCCGGGCGGCTCGGCCCCCGGCGCGCATGGGTCGGGCGCCAGGGGATGACGTTGCATTACGCATTGAGAGGTAGGGGCCGAAGCCCTGCGATAAAGCCTTGCGCCCTGCGCGGTGGCCGAGAATCGCGCCGGGACGCTTGGGGGAGAGCCGGTTGATTGATACCGACTGTTCGGTATACATGAGCTATGCCCAGGCCCGTGAAAACCGACCCAGAGCGCGGCGACGCCCGCACCCGCCTTCTCGAGGCCGCCTGCGATGTCATCCGACAGCGTGGCTACGCCGCCGCCACGGTGGGCGAGCTCTGCGCCGCCGCGGGCGTGACCAAGGGCGCGTTCTTTCACCATTTCGAAAGCAAGGAGGCCTTGGGGATCGCCGCGGCGGAGTTCTGGGCCGAGACGACCTCCGCCTTCTTCGAGGCTGCGCCCTATCACGCGCCGGACGATCCGCTCGACCGGGTGCTGGCCTATGTCGCCTTCCGTCGCGCGATCATCGAAGGGGAGCTGGCGCAGTTCACCTGCCTGGTCGGCACGATGGCGCAGGAGGTCTACGACACCCACCCGGCGATCCGAGAGGCCTGCGGCGCCAGCATCCTCGGCCACGCCGCCACGCTCGAGCCCGACATCGCCGCCGCGATGGAGGCGCGCGGCCTCGCACCGAACTGGACCGCCGAAAGCCTCGCCCGCCACACCCAGGCGGTGCTGCAGGGGGCCTTCGTCCTCGCCAAAGCCACCGGCGACGCCCGGGCCGCGCGCGAGAGCGTGGACCATCTCGCCCGCTACATCCGCCTGCTGTTCACCGACCCCGCCGCGAAGGAGAGCGACCCATGACCAACCCGACCGACCACACCCTCAGCATCGAGCGCGTGATCGGCGCGCCGCGCGCCAGCGTCTGGCGCTGCTGGACGGAGCCCCAGCTCCTCGCCGAATGGTTCTGCCCGAAGCCCTGGCGCGTGGCCGACGTCGATCTCGATCCGCGGGCGGGCGGGCGGATGAACCTGACGATGGCGGGCCCGGACGGCGAGCGCATCGAGAATGTCGGCAGCTTCCTCGAGGTGGTGCCGGAGAGGCGGCTCGTGTTCACCGACGCCTTCGCCGAGGGGTTCCGGCCCAGGCCCGAGCCCTTCATGACCGGGGTCGTCGAGCTCGCGGAGGAGGGCGAGGGCACCCGCATGATCTGGAGCGCGCGTCACGCCACGGCAGAGGCCCGGGAGAGGCACCTGGCAATGGGCTTCGAGGCCGGTTGGAACGCCGCGGCGGATCAGCTCGATGCCCTCGCCCGCCGTCTGTCCGAACCCGGGGAGGTCTGAGATGAGCGCGGCCCCGAAGGTCCGCACATGCTTCTGGTTCGACGGCGACGGCGAGGAGGCCGCCCGCTTTTACGTCTCGCTGCTGCCCGAGAGCCGGATCGAGACGGCGTCCTACCCCGTCCCCGGCCAACCCGCGCTCGTCGTCGAGTTCACGCTCGCGGGGACGCCTTACATGGTCCTCAACGGAGGGCCGATGCACAGGCCCACCCCAGCCGCCTCGATCTCGGTGCTGGCCGAGGATCAGGCGGAGATCGACCGCCTCTGGGACGCGCTCCTGGATGGCGGCGCGCCGATGAGATGCGGCTGGCTGACCGACCGCTGGGGCGTTTCGTGGCAGATCGTGCCGGCGGCGCTGCCGGCGATGATGTTGGCCGACGACAAGGCCGCCGCCGGACGCGCCCAGGCCGCGATGATGGAGATGGTCAAGCTCGACACCGCGGCGCTCGACGCCGCATTCCGCGGGAGCTGAGCGACGGCCGACCGGTCCTGCATCGCCCGTCCGGACGGTCGCGGGCGACGCGGAGGCAGCGAGGACGCTCTCAGCGGCGCTCTGCAAGCGGAGTGGCATCGAGGCGGCCGTGTTCGCGCTCGCCGGGGCGCCCCTGCGGTTCAACGCCAGCCCCGTGGAGCAGCCCTTCACCCGGTTTCCCGCGCTCTTCCTGGACTGTCTGCCGGAGGGCGAGGCGACCTCCGCCCCGATGGTGGTGAGCGCCGGCCCGGACGGGAGCGTCCGCGTCGCGCTGATGACCCGGACCGACCGGGCGGCGGCAGGCGCCCATGCCCGTCGACAGCCAGCGCCTGATCTGTGAGAGCGTCGAGACCGTGCTCGACCGCTGAGCGGCCCCGGTGGCCTGAATGCGCCGCGCGGCCGGGCCGGCCGGCCCTTCCATCCCGGCCCGGTTCTGGCATGGTGTCGGGGTGCAGGCGCCGGCCCTGCGCGCGCCGGGAGGGACGCCATGCCGACACCGAACGGACCCGGGCCGCATCGCCGACGACGCCACGGGACGCGCCCGCTCGCGGCGGCGCTGGCGCTCCTGGCTCTCACACCGGCGGCCGCGGTCGAGGGCGCGGCCTGCCCCCCTGCGCCCGTCACGCACCGGGCAGCCGAGGAACGCGGCGTGACCATCGCCACTCCGGACGGCCGGATGGCGGGCACCCTCTCGGAGCCCGAGGGCGGCCCGCCGCGCGCTCTGGCCCTTCTCCTCCACGGCTACACCGGCGCGCGCAACGAGATCCCGGTGGCGGGCGGCGAGGGCATGTTCGCCCGCACGGCCCGCGCCTTCGCCGAGCGCGGCATCGCCACGCTCCGGATCGACTTTCTGGGCTCTGGCGCGAGCGACGGCGCCTGGGCGGACACCCGCTTCTCCCACCAAGCGCGGGACGCGGTCCGCGCCGCGGACTGGCTGAGGGCCGAGGCGAGCGCGCCGGGCCTCGCCCTCGCCGGCCTCGGATACAGCCAGGGCGGGCTCGTCGCCCTTCGCGCGGCCGCACGCGTCGGGCCGTTCGACCGGCTCGCACTCTGGAACCCGGTGATGGACCCGATGACGACCTTTGGCCGCATCTTCGGGACGGAGACGATCCTGGACGGCGCCCGGCGTGCCGATGGCCAGGACCCGGGCGAGATCGTCGGCGGCACCCGGCTCCGTCCCGGCTTCTTCGCCGAGCTCGTGGCGGCCGATCCGATCGGTGACGCGGCGAAGGCCGATCTGCCCCTCCTGGTGGTCACCGGGCGGCGCGACCCCTTGGTGCCGGATGGCGCGGCGCTGGCCGGGCAGATCGCCGCGTCCCGCAGGGCAGAGACGCGGATCCTCGATCTCGATGCCGGGCACGACCTCGGCGCCCTCCGCGAGCCCGAGCTCCTCGACCGGGTGATCCGCTGCACCGCCGCCTTCGTTCTGGGGCTGCGCTGACCTTGCCCGGGCGCGGCCCGCGCCGGCGCATGTCGCGCGGGCGTCAGCGCGCGGCGAGGAGCGGACGGCGCCGGGCGTTCCCGCCCCGCCGTGGCCTGCGGGTCACGCACGGCGCACGCGCGGCCGATCGAGGGGCCGCGAAGGCCGAAAGGCGTGCGGGATGAGGGCCGATGCGTGGCGGCGGGAGGTGTCCGACCCTACCTCTCGGAAAAGAGCAACCGACACCGCCAAGCGAGGACCAGTGGACGCCGCATCCGCCATCGATGGAATCTTTGCCTTCGACAACAGCTATGCCCGGCTGCCGGAGCGGCTGTTTGCACGGGTCGCGCCCGCGCCGGCGCCGGCGCCCCGGCTCCTCCAGCTCAACCTCCCCCTGGCCGACGAGCTGGGCCTCGACCCCGACCGGCTGGCGAGCCGCGAGGGCGTGGCGATCCTGGCCGGCGCCCGTGTTGCTGCGGGGTCAGAGCCCATCGCCATGGCCTATGCCGGGCACCAGTTCGGCGGATGGGTGCCGCAGCTCGGCGACGGGCGGGCGCTCCTTCTCGGCGAGGTGATCGACCGCGCGGGCCGGCGGCGCGACGTCCAGCTCAAAGGGTCCGGGCGCACGCCCTACTCCCGCATGGGCGATGGCAAGGCGCCGCTCGGCCCCGTGCTCCGCGAGTTTCTGATCAGCGAGGCGATGCACGCGCTCGGCATTCCCACCACCCGCTCCCTCGCCGCGGTGGCAACCGGCGAACGGGTCTATCGCGAGGACGTTCATCCGGGCGCGGTGCTCACCCGGGTCGCGGCGAGCCATCTGCGCATCGGCACGTTCCAGTACCTCGCGGCGCGGACGGATCTCGACGGCCTGCGCGCGCTCACCGATCACGCGCTCGCCCGCCACGACCCCGCGCGCACGGAGGCGGAGACCCCGGCGCTCGCCCTCCTCGAGGCGGTGATGCAGCGCCAGGCCGAGCTCGTGGCCCGATGGATGGGGGTCGGCTTCGTCCATGGCGTGATGAACACCGACAACATGACGATCTCCGGCGAGACGATCGACTACGGGCCTTGCGCCTTCATGGATGCCTACCGGGAGGGGCAGGTGTTCAGCTCCATCGACCTCGGCGGGCGCTACGCCTATGGCAACCAGCCGCCCATCGCGCATTGGAACCTCGCCCAGCTTGCGCAGGCGCTCCTGCCGCTCGTGCCCGGCGACCGGGACGCAGCGGTGGCCTCCGCGCAGGAGCTCATCGACCGGTTTCCCGATCTCTTTCGCGCGGCCTGGCTCGGCGTGCTCCGCCGCAAGCTTGGGCTCGCGACCGAGGCGGAGGGGGACTCCGCCCTCGCCGCCGAGCTTCTGGCCGCGATGGAGGCGAACGGCGCGGACTTCACCCTCACCTTCCGCCGCCTCGCGGATCTCGACATGCCGGACGCGGCGGCGGCGCGGGATCTCTTCGAGGACCCCGCCGCTTTCGACCGCTGGGCCGAGCGCTGGCGAGCCCGTCTGGCAGAGGAGCGTGCGGAGCCCGGCGCGCGGCGCGCGGCGATGCGGGCGGCCAACCCGCTGTTCATCCCCCGCAACCATCGGGTGGAGGCGGCGCTCGCCGCCGCGGAGGCCGGCGATCTCGGCCCGTTCGAGACCCTGAGGGACACGCTCGCCCGGCCGTTCGAGGATCAGCCGGCGCGCCGTTACCTCGCCGAGCCGCCAGGCCCGGAGGCGGCCGTCACCCGCACCTTCTGCGGCACTTGAGCGAGGCCGCGCGCGCTCGGTGCCGTTGCAGGCCGCGAGAAGGGCGCGGAGGCTGGGCCGTCGATCGAGCCGGCGCCAAGCCACCGCGGTTGCGAGCGTGAGACCCGTGTCGACGCTGCCCTGCGCCGCGTCGCCCGCGAAATCCGGGAAGCCCTCGACCACCAGAGCCGGCCCATCGCCCGCGGCCGAGAGCACCAGCGCGCCGGCGAGCGTGTCGGTCTCCACCGGCGGGGACGGCGGCGCGGCGCGCGCGATGCGCTCCCGCAGCCGGTCGATCTCGCCCATGAGCACCGGCGCCTTGTGGCGCGGCACCCCGGCCAGCGGGCGCCCCGCGCCGTCGGCGTGCCGAAGCCGGCATGCGAGCCGGGCGCGGCAGAGCTCGCGGCAGCTGAGCTCCGGCGCCTGCACAGGCGGGTGGAGGAAGGCGATGTCCACACAACCCTCCTCGAGATCGCGCTCGAGCAAGGCCGTCGGGCCTTCGGTGAGCCTCAGCCGCGCCAAGGGGTCGGGCGTCGGAACCGGGTGAAGACGGGCGCCATCACCTGGTGCGCGGCGCTCTGGGTGAACCCCACCCGGAGCGTCTCTCCAAGGCCGTCCTGCGCGGCGCGCGAAGGTCACGGCGACGAGATCCGCAACCAAGTGCGGTTCGACCGGATCTTGCGGGACGCGCGCGGCGCCGTGGCCGGGATCGCTCCCTGGGGCAGCCCGGTCGTCATGACGAAATGGCCGATGTCCGGCAGGTTCTCCCGCGATGGCCGGCACGTCGTCACGAACGACCTCAAATGGGGTCCCGAGGTGGATGGGTTTTGCGTACACGCCCCGGGCTCGCAGCTTACGGCGGTGCGGCTCGCCGATCTCGACGCCGCAGAGCCCCGGCACCTCGTCGTGGGCGGCGCCTCCCTGCCGCGCCACGCCGAGAGCCTGGCCTTCGCCAACGCCGACGATCTCATCGCCACGCTCAGCATGGGGCGAACCTGGACCGCGCCGGGCGCGCCGGGCCATGCGCTCCCCTCGCTCAGCCTCGTCGCCTACGACGCGGACAGCGGCCAGATGCGCCATCTCGGCGACTGGGAGAGGGAGGGCATCCCGCCGGAGGGAGTCGCCTGCGACGCGGACGACACGCATCTCGCGGCCGGCGTTTTCGAGCACGAGGGGCCGGAGCCGCGGGCGAGCGGGCTCGAGATCTGGCGGGTCGTCCGCCAGCCGGGCTGCGACGCACGCCTCGTGCCCACCGGCTTTCGGACCCCCACGGGCCCCGGCGCGCACTCCCCGATCGTGGCGAACGAGTGAACAGAATGGCGTTTCCCATGCGCATTCTCCTCAGCGCGGCCGTGGTCGCAGCATCCGCATTCACCGCCGCGGCCGACGACCTCACCGCCCTCTCCACGGGCTGGGTCGAGCTCCGCCTCGCCCGGCACGGCGAACTCTTCACGGTGCTGCATCGGGCCGACGGCGCCACGGACTGGACCATTGCCGACCAGGTGATCCGGCCGGACCTGACTGAGGTTCGCAATGTCGGCCTCACCGCCTCTGCCGACTGAAGCTCGGTCGCGCCGATCTACCCGGACATGATGCGCGTCCACACCGAAGGCACGCCGGAGAGCAATGCCGATCTCATCGCCCGCGTGGGCTGGATCGCGTTTCGGCGCCCGGCCGTCGCACGCATTCCCATCGCCAACATCGACGCCCCGGCCTTCATCGACGCCATCGAAACGCGGCGCGCGGATTTGATGGCGGACTGATGGCGCGCGCGACGATGGCACGCTTCAGCGTGGTGGCGCTGTCCGGCACCCTGGCGCTTGCCCACCAGGGGTTCGGCGGGCGCTCCAATCGCGCGGCGCCGATCTGTCTCGAGGGCGTGGTCGCCGAGGCCTGTTTCGGCTTTCCCCAGGCGGAGCTCACGCTCCACGTCGACGTCAACCTAACGGTGGCCTCCGCCCCCGCCGACCTGAGGGCCAAGCTCGGCCGGCGCCTCGAGCTCGAAACTCCACCCGTCGCGCTTTTCTTCGCGTTGGAGGACCGGATCTGCGTCCGAGACCGGGTCCGGCTCGTCGTCCTCCGGAACTGCGAAGCGCCGCATCCGCTCGGCGTGCAACGGGGCGCCCCGCCGACGGGCGCGCCCGTGCTGCGGCGGGGCCGGATGCGGACCGAAACCGGGGCTGCTGACCGCGGGGTTGGCCGCCCTCGTCAGCCTGGAGATCCTGTGCCGCGTCCGCACCTCGCCCGTCCTCGACCCGCCGACACGCGGTGCCCATATCCGCGCCTTCGCCCTTCTTCTGGGCAGCGTCGCGGTCTACGCCTCGCATGTCTCCGGCGCGGCGGCGACGGGCGCCACGCTGGTCGCCATCCGGGCGACCCACTCTGCGGAAACCCCGGCCTCCGCCCTCAAGCCCCGCATCCTGGCCGGAGCGGAGCTCGATCTCGCCGCGCGTCGGCT
>CAYXPI010000023.1:19816-28872 GCA_964467005.1 uncultured Limibaculum sp.
TCGGCTTCGCCTGAGGTCGGCCGGGCGCTCCGCGGCCCGCGGCGTTAGCGCCCAGCAAATTCCTTTGTGAGCAATCGCGTCATGGTACTATCCCGACGCCATGAACGAGGGTTATGAAGCCGCATGAAAACGGTTCGGACATCGGTTGTGGGCGTGGGCCATTTCGGGCGCTACCACGCTGAAAAACTGGCGGCGGATGAAAGATCCGAGCTTGTGGCCGTGGTCGACACCGACGCCGACCGCGCGCGCGAGGTGGCCGAGCGCATGGGCACGCAGATGATGACGGATTACCGCGCGCTCCTCGGGCAGGTCGACGCCGTGAGCGTCGCCGTGCCAACCGCGGCGCATTACGAGGTCGCGCGCTTCTTCCTCGATCACGGCGTGCATGTGCTTGTGGAGAAGCCCTTCACCTCGACGCTCGAGGAGGCGGACGATCTCATAGCCCGGGCGCGCAGCCGAGGCCTCGTGCTGCAGGTCGGCCATCTCGAGCGCTTCTTCTGCCTGAAGAGCGGGCTCTTCGACCGGGTGACCACGCCGCTCTACATCGAGGCGTTGCGGATCGCGCCCTTCGGGCCGCGGGGCGCGGATGTGAGCGTGGTCCTCGACCTCATGATCCACGACATCGACCTCATCGCTTCGCTCGTCGATGCCCCCGTCCGCTCGGTCGACGCGGTGGGCGCGCCCGTGCTGAGCGATCACGAGGACATCGCGAACGCCCGGCTGCTCTTCGCGAACGGCTGCGTCGCGACGGTGACCGCGAGCCGGGTCGCCTTCAAGTCGGAGCGGCGGATCCGCGTCTTCCAGCCCGACGGTCTCTTGTCGATCGACCTTCTGAAGCGGCGCATCGGCTGCATTCGCAAGACCCCGAAGGCCGGCGGCCCGCATTTCGACGTGGAGGAGCGGGAGCTCGGCGAGTACGACGCCCTGCGCGACGAGATCTCGGGCTTCCTGCACGCGGTCGCCACGGGCTCCGAGCCTTTGGTGACGGGCGACGACGGGCGCGCGGCCCTCGTCATCGCCGAGCGGGTGACCGACAGCCTGCGCGCGCATCTCGCCCTCGTCGAGACGCATCTGCGCGGCGCAGGGCCGGTGGAGGACGGGGAGCCGGACGCCGACGGCCATGGGCTCAACCGCGGGCTCTCGGCATGACCGACGGGCCCGTTCCCCTCTTCGACCCGCGGGGGCAGGTCGGCCGGCTCCGCGCGGAGATCGACGCGCGTGTCGCCCGGGTGCTCGATCACGGGCAATACATCCTCGGTCCCGAGGTGGGCGAGTTCGAGGAAAGGCTCGCCGACCGCGCCGGCGTCGCCCATGCGGTGACGCTGGGCAACGGGACCGACGCGTTGACGCTCGCCCTCCTGGCCGAGGGCATCGGCCCGGGCGACGCCGTCTTCGTCCCCTCCTTCACCTTTGTCGCGACCGCAGGGGCGGTGGTTGCGGCCGGCGCGCGCCCCGTCTTCTGCGACGTCGATCCGGCCAGCTTCAATCTCGACGCCGAGGACCTCGCACGGCGGGCGGCGCGGCCTCCGGACGGGCTTCGGCCGCGGGCGGTCATCCCGGTGGATCTCTTCGGCCAGCCGGCCGACTATGCGGCGATCGGGGACGTGGCGTCGGCCCACGGCCTCTCGGTGCTCGCCGACGCGGCGCAGAGCTTTGGTGGCGCGCGCGAGGGGGCGCCGGTCGGCAGCCTCGCCCGGGTGAGCGCGACCAGCTTTTACCCGACGAAGCCGCTCGGCGGCGTGGGCGATGGCGGCGCCCTCCTCACCGCGGATGCGGAGCTCGCCCGGCGGCTGCGGGCCATTCGCGTCCATGGCGGCGGCGAGATCGCCGGGCAGAACAGCCGGCTCGACACGCTGCAGGCGGCCGTGCTCCTGGCCAAGCTCGCCACGTTCGAAGCGGACCTCGAGCGCCGCGCCGCCGTGGCGGCGCGCTACGACGCGGCCTTCGCCGGCCTCGTCGGGCGTCAGATCTGCCCGCCGGGCACCCTCACGGCCCATGCGGTCTACGCCGTCCTCGTCGCGCGGCGCGACGCGGTGCAGGCGGCGCTGACCGACCGCGGGATCGCGCACCGCGCCTATTACGCGACGCCGCTCCACCTCATGCCGGCGATGCGCCCCTTCTCAGAGGGGGCAGGCTCGCTGCCGGTCACCGAGCGGCTGAGCGCGGAGATCCTGGCCCTGCCGCTTCACGCGGAGCTGTCGGACGAGCAGGCGGCGCGGGTCATCGAGGCGGTCGTCGCGGCCGTCGGCCAGCCGGCCGGGGCGTCGGTCGCTGCCGGGCGATGAGCGCGCGGTTTCCCCATCTCCTCTCGGCCATCCAGATCGGGCCTCTCCAGCTCCGCAATCGCGTGCTCGTGACGGCGCATGTCCCCGGGCTCGAGGAGCGCGGGCGGCTGACGGAGGACTACATCGCCTACCAGCGCGCGCGGGCGGAGGGCGGCGCCGGGCTCCAAATCTCGGGCTCGTGCCAGGTCCACCGCACGGGCAGCGTGGGGCGCGGCCGTGGCATCGACGCGGGGCAGGACGCCATCGTCGAGGATTTCGCGCGGTTGGCCCAGGCGATCCACGCCGCGGGCGGGCGCTTTCTCGTCCAGCTCGGCCATGCCGGCGCCACGGTCAACGACACGGAGGCGGGCCGACCGCTCCTGGCCCCCTCGCCCGTGATGTCGCGCCTCGTGCGGGAGACGCCGAAGGCGATGACGGAGGAGGAGATCGACGCGGTGGTGGAGGCACACGCCGCCGCGGCGGCCCGGGTGCGGGCGAGCGGGCTCGACGGGGTCGAGCTCCTGGGCGCGTTCGGCTACCTTCTGGGCGCCTTTCTGTCCCCGCTCTCCAACACGCGGACCGACGCCTATGGCGGCCCGCTCGACCATCGTCTCCGCTTCGCGCGCCGGGTGATCGGGGCGGTCCGCGCCGCGCTGGGGCCGGACCGGATCCTCGGCCTCCGCCTGCCGGGCGACGAGCGCGTGGCGGGCGGGCTCGGGCCGGACGACCTCACCGAGATCTGCCGGCGTCTCACCGCCGAGGGCGGGCTCGACTACCTCAACATCATCGCCGGCACGAATTACGACCGGCGTGGACGCATGGAGCACTGGCCGCCCACGCCGGCGCCGCACGGCCTCTTCGTGCCGCTGGCCGCGCGGATCAAGGCGGCGGTGGCGGTGCCGGTCTTCACCGCCGGGCGGATCACCGACCCCGGGATGGCCGAGGAGATCCTCGCCCGCGGCGAGGCCGATATGGTGGGCATGACCCGGGCGCAGATCTCGGACCCCGACCTCGTGCGAAAGCTCCGGGAGAGCCGGGAGGCGGATATTCGCCCCTGCGTCGGCGCCAATCTCTGCATCGCGCGCGCCTTCGAGGGCAAGCCGCTCCGCTGCTTCCACAACCCCGTGGCGGCCCGCGAGCGCGCCTGGCCCGGGCCCGCGCCGGCCGAGCGGCCCCGGCGTGTCGCGATCATCGGGGGCGGGCCGGCGGGGCTGGAGGCCGCCCGCGTGGCCGCCGAGCGCGGGCACCGCGTCACGCTCTACGAGGCAAAGGACCGGCTGGGCGGGCAGCTCCGCCTCTGGGCCGAGGCGCCGATGACCCGGGAGTTCGCGCGCACCCTCACCTGGTACGAGGGGCAGCTCACCCGGCTCCAGGTGTCGGTCCGGCTCGGCGCGCGGGTCGACCGGGACCGGGTGGCCGCGCTCGAGGCCGACGCGATCCTGCTCGCGACCGGGGCGCGACCGCGGCGCGGGGCGACGATCCCGGGCGCCGAGGGCTCGGGCATCCGCGTCCTCGACCCCTGGGAGGCAATCGCGGACCCGCCGGAGGGCCTCGGGGTCGTGGTCGTCGACGAGGGCGGCGGGCGGGCGGCCCTGTCGGCGGCCGACGCGCTCCTCGCACGCAACCGGGTGGTGCTGGTGACCGAGGAGACCGCGGTGGGCGAGCTCGTCACCCCCACCGTGCGCACCCCGATCTACGCGCGGTTCCTGTCGGCCGGGGTGCAGTTCCGCCCCTCCGAGCGCGTCGTCGCGCTCGAGCCCGGCGCGGCGATCACGGAGAACGTCTTCAGCGGCGCCACGACCCGGATCGACGGCATCCAGATGGTCGTGAATTGGCAGGGCGCCGAGGTGGCCGACGATCTTCTGGGCGCGGTCGCGGCCCGTGGGCTGCCGATGCGTGCGGTGGGAGATTGCGTGGCGCCGCGCCAGGTGCACATCGCCATCGCCGAGGGCGCGCTCGCTGGCCGAGAGACCTGATCCGGCCCAACGCGCCTCGCCCGGCGGCTCGCGTCTCAAAGAATGACGTCGTCGAAGCCGAGGAGGCCCTCCGTCACCCCGCCGGGACCGAAGCCGAAGGGCGCGCCGTCGAGCTGCGCGACGATCCGGGCACGTCCCGCGCCGTCCCCGTCGCTATCCACATAGAGAAACCCGGTGAGCTCGGTCGGGCCGAGTGGGTCGAGCCACACGAAGGCGTCGAAGGTCTCGGCGTCGATCTCGGCCGTGCCGAGCAGAGGGCGGAGGTCGATCCGGTCCTCCCCGAGCTTGAAATCCGTGATCCGGTCGTAGGTGAGGAGCGCGGGGGTGATCTCGAACACATCCGCCCCGTCGCCGCCGGACAACACGTCGAAGCCGAGCCCCCCCGACAGTGTGTCGTCGCCGAGGCCACCGTCGAGAATGTCGGCGCCGAGGCCGCCGGAGAGGTCGTCGTTCCCCGCACCGCCGAGGGCCACATCGTCGCCCGCCCCACCGGCCAGCGTGTCGTCGCCCTCGAGGCCGAGCAGCGTGTCGGCCTGGAGGAGGCCGATGAGGGTGTCGTCGCCGTCGAGGCCCGCGAGCGTGCCCCCGGCGACCCGGACATCGGAGCCCGAGGTGCCGAGGCTTACGCCCTCCGGCCCCCGGCCGGCGGCATTCGCCACCGCGCCCAGCACGGTCTGGAGGCTGGCTCCGGTCAGCACCACCGTCTGCCCGCCCGCGGTCACCGACCAGTCGCTCCCGTCGAAGGAAAGCGCCGAGGCGAGGCCGAAGGGGCCGGCGACGCCGAGGGCGGAGAGGTCGAGCGCGTCGCCCTCGGCGCTGGAGAGATCCGTGATCTCTGTCGCGCTCCCCGGGGCGCTCGCCACCACAAAGGTGTCCGCATCCGCCCCGCCGGTGAGCCGGCCCGTGCCCACCAGGAGGTCGTCGCCCGCGCCGCCGTCGAGGCGATCCGCGCCGCCCGAACCGAAGAGGCGGTCGTCCCCCTCCTCGCCCGCCAAATCATCTGCCTCCGACGAGCCGGCGACCACATCGTCGCCCATGCCCGCCCGCACCGTGAGCCCGAGCCCCGCCGCGCCGAGAACATCGCCGCCCGCGCCCCCGATCACCGAGGTGACGGCGAGCTCGGTGATCTCGTCCTCGAAGCTGACGACGCCGACCGGCGCCGGCGCGAAGAACGGGATGGGCAGGAGATCCGGCGAGGGCAACGAGATCGTGCCGTCCACCCCCACGGTCGCGCCGTTGGGGGTGCCGAGCACCACGGGCCGGGAGAAGCCTGACAGGTCGATCTCGGTGAAATCCGCCAGGTCGAAGCCGAGGGCGACCAGAATGTCGGTCGTGAAGTTTCGCGGATCGAGCAGGGTGCCGAAGAACTGGGCGAAGGCGAGCGGCGCGGACGGGCCGCTGTCGGCCACGAGGGCGATGGCCAGCTCCCCGCTGAGGGCGTTGACCGTCTCCGACCCCGCGATGGTGACGACGGTCGCGCCCGCATTCGCCGGATTGAACAGCTCCGCCAAGCCGAGGCCCCCCGACGCGATGCTGGAGAAGTCCCCGACAAAGGCGAACTCGTAGCGAAAGAGGCCGGGAAGGCCGAAGGCGCCGCTGTCGAGGGCGAAGCGGAAGCTCGTGTCGGTGAACGCGAATTCCAGCGAGACGAGGAGGGCCTCCAGCTCGTCGGGCGCGAGGTCCTCGATGTTGAGCTCAGGAAAGGCCGGGAATCCGGCGAGCCCCGGCCCGAGTTTCAGTGTCGACATGGCGAGGCTCCTCGGGCGCTGGTCTGGTGGGCGGACACGCGAAGGATAGCGCAAGATCGGCGCCCATGCACCCGCGCGGTGGCCCTTGGCGCGGGCCCCCTCCCGCCGACCGGGGTGGATCGGCCTCGACCAGCCCGTTCGAGAGGTGGCGTAGGCCGTCCCCCGTCCCCAGCGCTGGCCCAGACAGATGATCGGAGACCGCGCCCTCGACCCGACAGATCCTTCTCTCCGGGGCGGCCTCAAGGGGGTCGACCCCGTCTCCATCGGCGTCCTCGGCTCGTGCGACGTCGCGGGCTGC
This sequence comes from uncultured Limibaculum sp., assembly GCA_964467005.1. Lineage (GTDB taxonomy): Bacteria > Pseudomonadota > Alphaproteobacteria > Rhodobacterales > Rhodobacteraceae > Thermohalobaculum. Next base: position 26,103 of record CAYXPI010000023.1, read on the forward strand.
GTGGGAGGCTGCCTCGTCGGCCCGCGCATGATCATCCGTGCGGGCCATGCGCGCCGCTTCGCCACCCTCGTCGCCGTCGCCCGGGCCGCGACGCTCACCAGCTCGCCGCCTCATCGGCGTGTCGATTGGCGCGTTCGGGCCCCTCGGCCCGACATATGGCCTCGCCGTTGGCATGTCGGTTCCGGAGACGGCGGTCTTCATGAGCCCGGCCGTGCTGGGTGGGGCGCTGATCCGGTACCCTGTGGGCCTGGTGCCGGACCGGGTCGAGCGGCGCTGTGTCATGACCGCGCTCTCGACGGCGTCCCTCGTTCTCGGCGTGATCCTGATCGGCATCGTCGACGCGGACCCCGCGGTCAAGCTCGCCGCCGCGCCCCCCTCGACCATCCCGCGCAGATCGGCTTTGTCGTGGTGTCCGCCGCGGCTCTTTCTCGTCTTCGGCACCGGGAGCGTCCTCGGCCCCCGCGGATTTCTTCGTGTGTTCCGGCGCCGGGGCGCTAGTATACGCCTGGTCCGTGGCCGATAACGCCGACGTGATCAACAACTATGCCGCAACCTCGGCCCCTGCGCTTATATGCGGGGACAAAAATTCTAACAGGGAGACACACATGACTCGTCAACTTGACGCACGCGCCGTCGCGCTCGGCCTCGCTGCCGCCGCGTTCCTGAGCTCCGCGACGGTGGCGGCCGAGGATCGGACCGGCTGGCCGGAGAGCTTCTCTGTGGGCACCGCGAGCCAGGGCGGCACCTACTTCGTGTACGGCTCGGGCTGGACCAATCTCGTGTCCGACGCGCTCGGCATCCCCGGCGGCGCCGAGGTCACCGGCGGTCCCGTGCAAAACGCGGCGCTCGTGCAGTCCGGCGATCTCGACATGGCGATGGTGACCATGGGCCCCGCGGCCGACGCGATCGAGGGCAAGAGCGCGCTCGCCCCCGGGCTCAAGCACGATCAGATCCGCGCGCTCTTCCCGATGTACAAAACCGCTTTCCACGTCATGACGCTCTCGAGCTCCGGCATCGACAGCATCGAGGCGATCCCGGACGGGGCCATCGTGGGCGTGGGCCCCGCGGGCGGCACCCCGGGCACCTACTGGCCGCGCATCCTCGAGGCGCTCGGCAAGGATGTGGAGATCCGTCACGCCGGCGCCGCCGACCTCGCGAGCCAGCTTCAGGACGGCTTGATCGACGTCTACACCTGGGCCGCGGGCGTGCCCTTCCCCGCCTTCAGCCAGGTGGAGGCGCAGGTCGACGTGACCTTCTTCGGCAAGACCAAGGAGGAGGTGGCCAAGGTGCTCGAGACCCAGCCCGTCTCGGCCTTCACGATCCCAGCCGGCACCTACCCCTCGATGGGCGAGGACCATTTGAGCGTGTCGATGTGGAACTTCGCCATCGGCCACGCAGACCTGCCGGACAGCTTTGTCTACGCCGTGGTCGACGCGGTGATGGGTCAGCACGACAAAATGCTCGAGATCCACAAGGCGGCCATCGAGACGATCCCGGCCAACGCCGACAAGAACCCGGTGATCCCCTGGCATCCGGGGGCCGTGCGCTGGTTCGAGGAGAACGGCATCACCATCCCCGAAGACCTGCGCGGCTGAGGTCGTGGAGCCGGCCGGCGCCCTGCGCGCCGGCCGCACCGTCCCACGCAGGACCCCTGGGGGTGATCCGTGACTGATCTGCGTTCCGAGGCGACGGGCCCCGCCGTCGTCGACTCACCGGCCCGGCTGCGCCGACTGGTCCTCGGCGCCCTCTGCGCCGGGTTCGCAGCCTGGCATCTCTACACGCTCAACGTCGCGCCGCTCGAGACCTGGACTTACCGGATCCTGCACATCGCAGGCTTTCTGATCCTCGGCCTCCTCGGCGTCGCGATTGCCGAGACCGGGGCCAGCGACCCGCGCGGGCTGAAGAGCGCGAGCCGCCGACGCCTGAGCGTGGCGCTCGGGATCGCCGCGGGCGCTGCCATGGCCGCCTCCGCCACCGCCCTCCTGGCGATGGCGCTCGGCGACCCTGCGGACGCGCCGCCTTGGGCCGCGGCCACCCTGGGCCGGGCCCTCGTCGCCGGAACGGCGCTCGGCATCCTCGCCGGCTGGATCGCGCCTCCGGGGCCAGGGCGCATCGGCGCCGGAGACTGGGCGCTGATGGGCGCCACGGCCATCGCGAGCGCCTTCGTCCTCCTCAGCCTCGACACGCTCAATCTCCGCCTCCGCGCCGGCACGCCCTTCGCCGACCCCAACAACGCCTTCGCCGCCATCGCGCTCGTCGCCCTCATCCTTGAGCTCACCCGCCGCGTGGCCGGGCTGGCCCTGGTCGTGATCGCGAGCATCTTCATCGGTTACGCGTTTCTCGGCCCCTGGCTGCCCGGCTTCCTCGAGCACCGGGGCTACGACGCCAACCGCTTCTTCTCCTACATCTACACCGACAATGGCGTGCTCGGCCCCACCACGGCCGTGTCCTCGACCTACATTGTCCTCTTCATTATCTTCGCCGCGTTCCTCCAGGTCTCGAAGGTGGGGGACTACTTCGTCGAATGCGCCTTCGCCGTGGCGGGGCGGGCGCGGGGCGGCCCGGCCAAGGTCTCGGTCTTCGCATCGGGCCTCATGGGGATGCTCAACGGCACCTCGGCGGGCAACGTCGTCTCCACGGGCTCGCTCACCATCCCCCTCATGAAGCGGGTGGGCTACACCCCCCGCTCCGCCGGCGCGATCGAGGCGGCCGCCTCCACCGGCGGGCAGATCATGCCGCCGATCATGGGCGCGGGCGCCTTCATCATGGC
>CAYXPI010000024.1:0-28824 GCA_964467005.1 uncultured Limibaculum sp.
TGCTGGAGGACCCGGCGGAGGCGGCGCCGGACTATGTGTATCAGCGCACCGTGCACCCCGAAGACGCGCCCGACACGCCCGAGATCGTGGAGATCGGCTTCGAGCGGGGCGACCCGGTGAGCGTGAACGGCGAGGCGCTTTCCCCCGCCGCCATGCTGACCCGGCTGAACGCGCTCGGCGGGCGCCACGGCATCGGCCGGCTCGACCTCGTGGAGGGCCGCTATGTCGGCATGAAGTCCCGCGGCATCTACGAGACGCCCGGGGGCACGATCTGGATCGCGGCCCATCGCGGGATCGAGAGCATCACCCTCGACCGGGGGGCGGCGCATCTGAAGGACGAGCTGATGCCGCGCTACGCCGAGCTCGTCTACAACGGCTATTGGTTCAGCCCGGAGCGGGAGATGCTCCAGGCGCTCGCGGATCGGAGCCAGGAGCGGGTGACCGGCACGGTGCGGATGAAGCTCTACAAGGGCCAGGCGAGCGTGATCGGCCGCTGGTCCGAGGAGAGCCTCTATTCCGAGGCGCATGTGCCCTTCGAGGACGACGCCGGCGCCTACGACCAGGCGGATGCCGAGGGCTTCATCAAGCTCAACGCGCTGCGTCTGCGGCTTCTGGCGAAGCGGGCCGGCCGAGCGCGCTGAGGAGCACGCCTTCGAGCTTGGCGGTCATGCGGGCGGTGTCGAACCCCGCCGCGACCTCGCGGGCCCGGGCGCCCATCGCGCGGCGGAGGGGCTCGTCCCCCGCCAGCCGGGCGAGTGCTGCGGTTTGGGCGGTGACGTCGCCGGGCGGGAAGAGAAGGCCGTTCTCCCCCTCGGTCACCTGATCGGGGATGCCGCCCAACCGGCTCACCACGAGCGGCAGGCCCACCGCCCCCGCCTCGGTGATCGCGACGCCGAAGCCCTCGACCCACCCCCCAACCGGCCGGGAATGGAGCGTGAAGGCGTGGGAGCCGCGGAGCGCCTCGGCCACCTCGGCGGGCGCGCGCCAGCCGAGCCGGCGCACCCACGGGCCGCGGGCCGCGAGCGCCGGGCCGAGCTCCCCGTCGCCCACCAGCGTGAGCTCCGCCGCCACCCCCTGCGCACGGAGCGCCGCGACCGCCGCGACCGTCTCGGCCATCCCCTTCTCGGCGGAGAGGCGGCCGACGGAGATCACCCGGAAGGGCGCGCCCGCCGCCCGCTCGGGCACCGGCCCCTCGGCGAACCCGGCGAGCGGGGTGCCGCAGGGGATCACGCTGTGCGCGCCGAGCCCCAGGGGTGCGAGGGCGGCCACCTGGTGCCGCCCCACCGCCACCACATGCGCCGCCCGCGGCAGCGCCCGGGCCAACGCCCGCCGCGGGGCCGCGCGCGCGAGGAAGGCGCTCGCATCCCGGCCATGGACATGGAGGACCACCGGCAGCGCATCGCCCACCGCGGCCATCACCGGCAGCGCGTTCCAGGTGAAGTGGCAGAGCACGCCCTCGAGCCCGAGCCCGAGGAGCCGGGCCCGCAGCCGCGCCCGCTCCGCCCGCCCCGGCAACGCCGCCTGCACGAGCCCCGCCCGACCGAGCGCGCGGCGCCAGAGGGTCCGCGGCGGCGCCGGATCTCCATCCAGAAGGTGGGTCTCGAACTCCGGCGCCACGGCGCCGTCGGCCATCCGCCAGCCGACCAGCACCGGCTCCACCGCGCGAAAGCCCCGGCACTGGCGGAGGATCCACACCTCGGAGGGCCGGCCGATCTCCGTCGTCACCACCCCGATCCGAGGGCGCCCGCTCACCCCCGGCCCCGGAACTTGGCGAGCGCGGCCCCCGCCGCCCGGAGCGCGAGGCCGAGGAGCGGACGGTGCGCGGGGTCGATCCGCGGATAGAGGAGCACGAGCGCGCCCATGCCGAGCGCCACCGCCGCCCCGTCGAGGAGGAGCCGCCCGAGAGCGCCCGCCCCCGCGGGCCAGGGATCGAGCCAGAGAAGCGCGAGGCCGAGGGCGAGGCCGCCCAGCGTGTAGGGCATCTGCCAGCGCAGCATCTCGAGGGCGCGCATCGGCGTGCCGCGGCAGGCGATCCAGAGCGCCGGGACCATGAGCCCAGCGGTGGAGAGCGTGTAGGCGAGCGCCATCCCCTCCGCGTCGTACTGAACGCCGATGCCGAAGGCGAGCGCGACGACCGGGAGGCCCACCCAGAGATTGTAGAGGAGCTGGCGCCGGGTGTTGCCGAGGGAGAGATACACCCAGTTGATCGCGACCCGCAGGCAGACGGTGAAGAGGCTGAGCGCAAGATATCCCATGATGGTCGCCGCCCGGTCCCAGCCCGGGCCGTAGACGATCCGCACCGCGTCCGCCGCGCCGGCGAGCAGCACCGCGGCGAGCGCCCCGCTGCCCACCGCGACGAGACCCGACGCCTCGAGGAGGAGCCGCCGCCACTCCTCCGGCGCGCCGGCGAGGCGCGAGAGCGCCGGCACCAGCGTCGCCGACACCGGCTGGACGAGCGCCCTCTGCGGCAGGCTCGTGAGGTTGAAGGCCCGGCTGTAGAAGCCGAGGGTCTCCGCCCCCCAGTACCAGCCGATCAGCACGTTGTCGGCCGAGCGCTGGAGGAAGCCGATGAGCCCGGAGCCGCTCAGATAGGCGCCGAGATGGATGGCCTCGCGCGCAGCGCCGAGCCGCGGCGCCAGGCTCGGCACCCATCCGGTCGCGGCCCAGGCGAGCGCCGAGGTGAAGGCCGCCCCGGCCACGAGATTGACAACCAGCGCCCAGTGCCCGGCCTCGAGCAGGACCGCGGCCGCCACCGCCGCGAGGCTCCCGAGCCCGAGGCCGAGGAGCGTGCAAAGGTAATGCCGCGTCCAGCGCATGCCGCGGCGGAGGAGCGCGAGATGCTGCGCCCCGGCGGCGGTGAGGAGGGCCGCGCTCGCGGTCCAGGCCACGAGCGGCTCCACCCGCGGTTCGCCATAGGCCGCGGCGATGAGCGGCGCGAGCGCCCAGACGAGGAGCACGAGCGCGCCCGCCGCCGCGAGGTTCACCACGAAGAGCGCGCTCACCATGGCGTGGCTGATCTCGGGCCTCTGGATGATCGCGAAGGTGATGCCGGTCTGCGAGATCATCGCGATGAGCGCGACGATCGGCAGGACCATGGCGACCAGGCCGAAATCCTCGGGCGTGAGGAGGCGCGCGAGAACCGCGGTGGTGCCGAGCTGGACGAGGATGCTCACCGCCTGGGCCACGGCGGAGATGCCGGCGCCCTGGGCGGTCCGGCGGCGGAGCCCGTCGGCCGGCTCGGCGGCCGCGAGCGCGCGGCGGTTGCGCTCGGCCCAGGGGCCGCGGCCGGCCGGGGCGGGGTCCTCAGTCACGCGATCCTCCGTCGGCGAGGTCGGGCGCCCCGCGTCGGGCGGGCCGAGGCCCCGCCCGGATCCCGTGCCTAGCCGAGACCGTCGCCCGGCGCCACCGTCGCGTCGCCGCGCCGGGGCCAGACCGGGGCCAGACCGGGGCCAGGCCGGGGCCGCGGCTCAGAGGAGCGTGTCCTCCGCCTCCGAGCCGGGGAGAAGGCCTGCCTGGTCCAGGAGGCGGGCGCCGAGCTCGGACCGCGCGATCGCGGCGTAGCGCGCCTCCAGGATCGTCGCGCGGTCGGGCGGGCTCGGGGCGGCGAGCGCGTCCTCCTCCGCGGGCTCCGGCTCCCGACCGGGCGCCTCCCGCGGGGCGTCCGACGCCGCCCTGGGCGCGTCCTCCGCGCGGGCGCCGATGCCAGGGGCGAGCCCTTCCGCGGGCGCCCAGGCCTCGGCAAGGTCCGTGGCCTCCGGCAGCGCGGCGGGCGCGGGCGCCGGGGCCGCCCCGTGGCGCTCGGCGATCTCCGCCGCCCCGAGCGCGCCGATGCGGATCTCCAGATGGTCGAGCGCGCCGGTGAAGTCGCCCGCCCAGGTCTGCCCCACCACGATGTCGCGGAAGGCGCCGACGGTCTCGCCGGTCACCCCGGCCTCGGCGAGGCGCGCGCCGTCCACATAGATCTCCACCCGCCCCGCGGCCGCGTCGTAGGCGATGGCCAGGTCGTGCCACGCCCCGTCGAGAAGCCCCGCGCCCTGGGTGCGCACGGTGTAGCCGCCATCGGTCGTCGCGAGGCGGAGCTCGACCTCCCCCTCCCCGGTCACCAAGACCTCCCGGTCGCCATGGATGTGCAGGAGCGTGCCCGCATCCCCCGGGCTCCCGTTGGCGGCCTTCAGGCCGAAGAGCATGGTGTGGGACCGAAGCTGGGCGATCTGCTCCACCGTGCCGCGCTCGAAGCGGATGTCGGTCTCGGAGCCGAGGGCGAAGGCCTCGCCCTCCCGCCCCGGCACCGGCCCGGCATCGCCGACGACGCTCGGACGCTCGGCGTAAGGGGAGGTGTCGACGATCTGGCCGCCCTCGGACACGAGGCGCAGGAGGAGAGGCTCGGGCACCTCCACCACGGCCGTGGCCGCGTCGCGCAGCCCCTCCGCGGTCGCAACCTCCAGGCGGACGAGATAGCGCCCGGCCTGGGTGTAGGCGTGGGTCGCCTCGGCGCCCTCCACCACCGTGCCGTCGCCGAAATCCCAACGGAACGTCGCGTCCGGCCCCAAGAGCCCGTCCGGCCCGGCCGAGAGCGTGCCGTCCGCCGTGACCTCGCCCCAGGCGTCCGACACCTCGCGCACCTTGGCGAGGGCGGTGAGCGCTTCCGGTGTCGCATCGAAGCGAGTGCGCGCGGCGCCGACGCCCATCTCCTCGACGATCCCGCCGGGCAGCGCCTGAAGGTCCGCCACATCCGCATGCTCGGCCGAGCCCGCATTGACGAAGAGCTCGCCCACATAGTTCGCGCCCTCCGGGCGGTCGTTCTGCACCACGAGATTGTTGTGCACGAGCCAGCTCTCCGACGCCTCGAAATTGAGCCCGCCGGTCACGTTGTTGGCGACGACCACCTCCTCGGACTGGTTGTCGAGCCGGATCACCGGCCCGCCCCAGCGCTCGTCATAGGTGTTGGAGAGGATCGTGTTGTTCTGGATCGTGAGGCCGAGGGTTGCGCCGACGAAGATGCCCGCCGGGTGGCCGTTGAAGATGATGTTGTCCTCGATGAGGATGTCCTTGAACGCGCCTTCCTCGAAGGTCCAGACCCCCGCCGCCACCTTGTCGTTGGCGATGAAGATCGTCTGCGACGCCGCGCTCGCCCCGCTGTCGAACACGTTGTTGCGGATCGTGATGCGCTCGGCCGGAACGGCGCCCCGGTTGCCCGGCCAGATCTGGATCTGATCCGCGTGGTCGCCGAGGCCGTCGGCCCGGATCGGGTCGTGGATGTGGTTGCCCTCGATGAGGAGCCCCTGCATGTGCGAGGCGTGGATGGCGTCGACCCGGATCCCGGAGATGTCGTTGCCCACGATCTCGTGGTCGAACCCTTCGAGGGAGAGCGCGGTTCCGAAGGTGTGGAAGACGTTGTTCTCCGCCTTCAGCCGGTCGCCCTTCATCACGAGGCCGCCGCCGCCGGGGAAGCCGGCGAAGATGTCGTCCGCGTCGGTTGGGATGAGGTCCCCGTCGAACAGGGAGTTCCGCACCGTGATGTCGGCCGCCCCCTCGACGATGCGAAACTCCGCCGGCGAGTCCGAGGTCTCCCAATCCCAGTCGAAGACGAAGCCGTCGAACACCATGTTGGAGCCGCCGATCACGAACAGGTGCTCGAAGACGGCGGGGTCGGACGGATCCTCCGACACAAGGGTGACCGTGTGGGCAAAGTCGCGGCCCGTGTCGAGCCAGTAGCGCCCGGGCGCGAGCGCGACGGTGACGGGCCCCGCGGCCCCGAGGGCCGTGTCGAGGGCGGCGGCGAGCTCCGCATCCGATGCGACGCGGATCGTCTCGTGGGCTTCAGTCATGGCGGACCCCCCTGGGCGTGACGGCATGGCCCCAGGGTGTAGGCCGCTTTGCTCACCCGTTGGTTGAGCAAGAGCGTTAACGCTCGCCAAAAGTGCCAGGAGATACACGCCCGCCCGTTGCGCCGCCGTCATGTCCGCCTCCGCTCCAGATCCGCCCGTCTCCTCTAGCGCGATCGGCGCCCGCCCGGAAGCGTTGCGCCCGCGGCCGGGCTGGGCTAGCGAGCCCTGGCGAGCCCTTGCGGGAGAGGCCGATGACCGAGCGCCTGCCGCCCTACGACGTGGTGATGGCCACGCGGAACCGGCCGGAGGCGGTGCGCCTCTCGCTGCCGCTCGTCCTCGCGCAGCGCCCGGCCCCCCGCGCGGTGGTGGTGGTGGACGGCTCCGACGACCCCGCCCCCGTGGCCGCGGCGGTGGCGCAGGCGGGCGGGGCGGGTGTGCGCCTCCTCCGCGCGGCACCCGGGCTCACCCATCAGCGCAATGTCGGCCTCGCCGCGCTGCCCGACGGGAGCCCGGAGGACGTCGTGCTCTTTCCGGACGACGATTCGCTCCTCGCGCCCGGCACGGCGCGGGAGATCCTCGCGCTCTACGCCCGGGGGGCGGAGGTCGCCGCCGTCTGCACCCGAGAGGCGCGGGAGCCCCCGGCGGGCGTCGATCTCGGGCCACGGTCGCCCGCGCCGCCGCGGGGCCGGCTCCGGCGCCTCCGCCAGCGGATCACGCTGCGCGCCGCGGCGCTCAACCCCTTCCTCGCGGTCGGAGAGCGGCTCGGCGCCCGGCATCCGGACCCGCCCTGGCTCGCCGAGGCGGGCGCGCGCCGGGTGCCTTACATGACCGGCTTTCGCATGTCGTTTCGCCGCCGGGCGCTCTCCGGCAGCCCTGGGCTCGCGCCCGGCTTCGACGAGGCGCTGGCCCGCTACGCCTGGTTCGAGGACATCGACGCCTCCTACGCCGCCATGCGCCACGGCCTGGTGCTCGCGGCCGAGCGGGCGGCGATCTTCCACCACCGCTTTCCCGGGCGGCGGGGGGAGGGCTTCGAGATCGGCCTCTGGGCGATGCTGAACCGCGCCTATCTCGTGATGAAGCATGTGCGCGCGGCACCCGATGCCTTTCCGCGGCCGGGCTGGGAGGCCTGGCGCCTCCGGCTCTACCTCCTCGGCCGGGCGCTCGCCTATGTCGCGCTCACCCGCGACCGGTGGGGCTGGGCGCGGGCCCGGGGCGCCTTCGCGGGCTTGTGGCGGGCCAAGGCGCTCCTCCGTCCAGGCCGTCCGGCGGAGCTCGCCGAGCGCTACCGCCGCCTCTCCGCGCGCTGAGGGCGGCTCCGCTCCATCGCCTCGCGGGCGAGGTTGCGCCCCTTCTTCGGCATCGCCGTCCGCCGCGGGGCCTCGGGCTCGGCGGCCGGTTCCGCCGCCTCGGCCGCGGGCGCCAGCGCCGGGTTCATCCGCGCGAGCGCCGCCGCAAGCCCCACATAGAAGGCGAAGAGCGGCTCGATCTTGTCGAAGAACGCCACCGTCGCCCCCGCCACGCAGAACCCGATGAGCGAGTAGAGCGTCGCGCGGCGCATCCGGCGAAAGGCGTCGGGCACCTCGGCGTCCGACCCCGTCATCATGTCGCGCATCATGAGGACGATGGCCAGCAGCATCGCCGCGGTGCAGGGAATGCCGGCCCGCATCATCTGGGCCAGCCACTGATTGTCGACCGAGGGGGCCATCCAGGGCGGTCGGGTCCAGGTCTCGGCCCGGAAGCCGAGGAGCGGGTGACGCATCACGTCGTCGATCCCGTGCTCCCAGATCGCCATACGGTAGATCGCGGTGCCCGGATTGAGGGTGAAGTAGTTGGCGAACACGCCGAAGGGCCCGCTGTTGGCCGCAAGCTCGAGGAAGACGTAGAGCCCGAGCAGGATCCAGAAGAGATAGGTCGCCCGCCGCTTGACGCTCCGCGTGATCATCTCGCCCGCGATCAGCATGCCCTGGAGGATGAGCGGCAGGAGCCCGCCCGAGGAGAGCGAGCTGAAGCAGGCGAGGAAGATCACGGCGCATTTGAGCATCCGCAGCGGGAAGGGCGCGCGCGAATACCACGCAAAGGCGAAGGAGGCCGCGCAGAAGACGCCGAAGAGGATGGGATGCGCGAAGGAGGCGGCGGCCCGGGTGAGGCCGAGGCGCACATCGTCGAAGAGCTTCGGCGTCACGTTGAAGAGATCCGCCGCGAGCTCGATGATGAGATGCTGCCCCGTGAGGTTGGTGTGGACCGCGAAGGGCAAGAGGAAGAGGATGACGACGAAGACCGCGCCGAAGAGCTTCTCCACCTGCTCGGCCCGCTGAATCGTTGCGCCCACCAGGAAATAGACCCCGGCCGACAGGATGAAGTACACCCCGGCGAACTGCGTGCCCTTGCCCACCCCCTGGTGCAGGATTGCCGCCTGCATGTACCAATAAACGCTGAAGAGGAAGAGATAGTCGTAAATTCTCAGCTTCACCCGGCCGAAGAACATCAGCATCGCGGGGATCGTCACCGCGAGCATATAGGCGCGGAGCGGCGTGAGCACGAGCGGGCCCACGGTGAAGACCGCCGAGGCGGGCACCGCCATCATCAGCATGAAGATGCCGAGGGTGAAGGGAAACCCGGTCTCCGCGCCCCGAGCGCGGGGGCGGGTCTCGGCCCGGGCCTCCGCGCCTCGGGCGGCGCGCCGTCGGGGGCGGGTCTCGGCAAGCGTCATGGCGGCCTCCCGGTCTGGCGCGCGTCTAGAGCGGGCGCGGGGCCTTTGGCAAGACCCGATTGTCGTGCGATTTTAACAGAGTTTTAGGATAATTGCGGCATTCTCCCGCCGACAAGCCGGAGTGAAATCGAGCTCCGGCGGCCTGGGTGAGAGCGTGCCGGCGGGGCGCCCAGGCCAGGAGACCGCCGATGACCCGCCGCGACGACCATGTCCCGACCGCCCCCGCGCCAGGGGGCCTGCCCGCCCTCGCCCCGTCCGCCCATCCGCGGCCCGCGCTCGAGGTGAAGTCGGTGATCCCCGGCATCCTCGCGAGCGCCGAGGACGCGGTGCCGGTGCAGGAGCCCCTGGCCGAGCGGACGGCGCTCCGCCTGCCCCCCGGCAACGCGACGCACGAGCCCGACACCACCGCGCATTACGTCGCGACCGGCCTCTCGGAGCCCCTCTTCGCCGGCGACCACAGCCTCCTCGTGAGCCTCGAGATCCCGTGGTACGAGATCGGCTATCTCGGCACCGAGGCGCAGCACATCCTCGGCACGCAGGCCGGCACCGCGCCCTCGGCCGGGCAGTTCAATCTCCGCGCCGAGCGCCGGGCGAACGACGCGGGCCAGGCGCTCCAGTTCCACATCTCGAACGGGGCCGAGAGCCGCGCCCTCGCCCTCGAGCTGCCGGAGCGCGCGGCGCGGCTCCTCATCGTGATCCGCCGCGTGGCGGGGACGCTCGAGATGGCGGCGTTCCGCGACGGCGAGGCGCTGGCCACCACGCTCACCGGCGCGGGCGGCTTTTCGGGCGTGGTGCCGGCGGGGGAGGGGATGCTGCTCGGCCGCGTCGGCCGCGGTCCCGGCGCGCCGCTCACCCCGGACCCGGAGGCCCGCGGCTTCACCGGCATGCTGGGCTTCGTCGGCTATTACGAGGGCGTGATCTCCGACGGCCAGGCGCTCGCGATCTCCGAGGGCCGGGCGCTCCAGGCCCGCACCGATCCCGCCCTCTGGCGCTTTGCCCGCCGCTTCGCCGCGCCGGCGCCCGCGAGCCTCGGCCCGGTCGCCTGGGCGACGGCCGACAGGGCGCCGGCCTGGACCCTCTCGGGCACGGCGACCGAGGGCTCTGATGTGGTGCCGGCGCATGACGGGCTCGAGGCCTGGCTGTCGCTCGACCCCATCGTCGACGGCATGGTGTGGGCCGCGGGCCGGGCCGAGAGCGCCGCGACCGTCGCGCTCTCCGGCCGCTACGACCGGCTGGCCCCGCCCCTCGAGGCCCGGGTGATTTATCCGGACGGCGCCGTCCATCTCGACTGGACGACGCTCTCAGGGCTCTCGCTGTCGGGCGGGCTCTGGCAGGGCACGCTCGAGGTTCCGCTCATGACCGGCGGCTACGGGCATGTCGAGGTGCGCCCCGCGGCCCGGCCCGCCCTCGTCGCGCGCTCCCGGGCACTGGCGGGCGCGGGCTACAAGATGGCGCTCTGGGGCCAGTCCAACGTCAACACCTCCCTCGGCGTGGTGGGCGACGCCTCGGTGGCCGCGGCGAACTTCGCCTACGCCTCGATCGACCTGCCCCTGAGCGCGCCGGGCTCGGGCAATCTCTGCGTCTTCAACATCCGCCCGGGCCGCAGCTGGTCGCGCCCCTGGGCCGGGATGGCGGAGGAGTGGCAGCGCCACAGCCAGATCCCGCTCCTCGTGGTCGACGAGTCGGTGAACGGCACCTCGCCCGCCGAGCTCCAGGACGACAACAACGCCGCGAAGCGCCGCTGGTCGGATGTGGAGCGCGCGGCGGCCGTTCTCGGCGGCAGCCTCACGGCGCATATGGTTTCGTGGGAGCCCACCGCGACGAACCCCGAGGAGCTCGACGCCCTGATCTTCGGCGACCCCGCGGGCGTGACCTATCCGATCGACCACTACCTCTCCGACGGCGCGCCCTACGCGGCGCGCGACCTCGTGATCGCCCGCACCGACGGGGTGCTCGAGATCGGCGTCACCTTCGAGTTCGATTCGTCCTTCAACCTCGCGCCCAACGGCTATTTCCAGGAGCTCTACCAGGTGGGCGCGGCCTATATGGACTATGCCGAGGCGCAGGGCGGCGCGGTCACGCCGCTCGGGCTCGACCGCCCGCGCGAGGGCGGCCACACCCTCGAGCCCGACAGCAGCCAGACCGATGCGGGCTGGATCACCCTCGAGGCGCCCGGCTGGGCCTCGGAGCGGGGGGCGGTGCGCTATATCGCGGGCTTCGCCCGGCTCGTCGGCGCCAATCCCGAACCGGACCCCACGATCTCCGGCATCGCCATGAGCGGCGACGACCGGACGGCGATCTTCACGGTCGACCTGCCGAACGGCGGCGCGCTGCAGACGCTTTGGAGCCTCGAGGGCCAGGCCCCGCCCGCGGGCGAGAGCCCGGTGCAGGGCTTCGAGTGGTGGGAGCCCGGGGCGCCCTCCCCCTCGCGTCTCGGCATCACGGCGGCGATCTCGGGCACCGACGAGCTCCATGTCACGCGCAACGACGGCCAACCCTTCCTGCCGGGCACCGAGTTCTTCTTCCATCCGGGCCTCGCCAACCACGGCAACGCGGTGGACAACGGCCTCGCCCTCTATCGCGGCTTCCCCAGGGAGAGCGGCGGCTATCTCCGCGGCGCGGGCCTCGCGGTGGTTCCCCGGCGCTACGTGACCAATTGGATGGTGCCCCGGCCCTTCGATCTCGGCGGCCTGTTCGCCGGCGGCGCGGAGGGCGACTACTGGCTGGTGGACGACGCGGCGAGCCTCAGCATGGTGGGCGGCGGCGCCCCCATCGAGGGCGGCCAGGTGAGCGCCATCGCCGGCCAGCGCGGCGCGCTCGACATCGCCTTCTCCAACCCTGCGATCTACCGGCTGAACGGCGGCTTTCCCTATCTCGAGCTGCCCCCCGGCACCACCGGCCTCACCGCGAGCGCGGTGGACTATCCGGAGGTGCTCATCCTCATGGGCGCCCAGGTGCTGGCCCCGGCCCCGGGCTCGAGCTACCGCAGCGTCTTCGGCCTTCGCCCCGCGATCGAGTGGTTCCTCCGCGCCAACGGGCCGAACCGGAACCTCGTGCAGTACAACGTGAACCAGCTCTCCTCTGGCGGGTCGGGCGACATCGTGGGGCCGAGGCTCGGGCTCGCGGACATCGTCTACGACCGGCCGGCGGTCCTCGCCCTCCGCGCCGGCTCGAGCCTGCCCGCCACCCATGGCGGCTTCTCGATCAACCGGCACGAAGGGGCGTTCAAGCCGATCCCGTCGGTCGACCTCACCTACGCCTCGGGCCCGCAGCCCTTCACCCTCAATTTCGAGGGGAGCCATCACCTGCGCTTCTGGGGCGGGGTGCTGTGCTCGGATCCGGGCCTCGTCGGGCGGCGGGAGATCGGTGCCCTCCGCCTTCGCCTCGGCCGCCCCGAAGATGTCACTTTCCTCCATTACGGGACCTAACCGAACGGGGCGTGCCGGCCGTCTTGCCGCCGAGGGCCCATATGGTAAGACCGTCGCCGACCCGAGGGCGAAGGGGAGCTGGCCGCGCATGGCAGACGACGCCGCGAGAGAGACACCCGAGCCCTCGAGCCCGGCGGCCGGGGAACCGGCCCCGGCGCTCGCCGTCGATCTCGACGGCACGCTCCTGCGGAGCGACCTCCTGGCCGAATGCTTCGCCGCAGGCTTGAGCGCGCGCCCGGGCGCCACGCTCGGCGCCCTCGCGGCCCTCGCCGGCCCCGGCGGGCGCCTGGCCTTCAAGGCCCGCCTCGCCGAGATCGCCACGCCGGACATCGCGACGCTGCCCTACGAGCCCGAGGTGATCGCGCTCGTCGAGCGTGCCCGGGCCGAGGGGCGGCGCACGGTGCTCGTCTCGGCGTCGGACGCGCGCCTCGTGCAGGCGGTGGCGGACCATCTCGGGATCTTCGACGACGCGGTGGGCTCGGGCGGCGAGGAGAACCTGAAGGGCGAGCGCAAGGCTGCCTATCTCGTCCGCCGGTTCGGACCCCAGGGGTTCGACTATGTGGCGGATGCGCAGGTCGATCTCCCCGTCTGGGCCGAGGCGCGCCGGGCGGTGACCGTGGGCGCCTCTCCGGCGCTCCGGGCCGAGGTCGACGCGCTCCGCCCCGGCACCGCCCATCTCGCGCCGCCGCCGCAGGGGCTCGCGGCGGCCAAGCCCTATCTCCGCGCGATCCGCCCGCATCAGTGGCTGAAGAACGCGCTCGTCTTCCTGCCCGCCCTCGCCGCCCATGTGTCGGACCCCGCGGTGTGGCTCGTCGCCCTC
Source organism: uncultured Limibaculum sp. (assembly GCA_964467005.1). Classification (GTDB taxonomy): domain Bacteria; phylum Pseudomonadota; class Alphaproteobacteria; order Rhodobacterales; family Rhodobacteraceae; genus Thermohalobaculum. The sequence continues at coordinate 12,787 of CAYXPI010000024.1, forward strand.
CTCGCCGCCATCGCCTTCTCGGCGGCGGCCTCGGCGGTCTATCTCGTCAACGACCTCCTCGATCTCGGGCCGGACCGGGCGCATCCGCGCAAACGCCGCCGCCCCTTCGCCCAGGGCAGCGCCAAGCTTGCGCCGGGGGGGCTCCTGGCCATGGGGCTCGCGGGCCTCGCCGCGGCGATCGCGCTGGCGCTTCCGGCGGCCTTCGCGCTCACGCTCGCGGTCTACGGCGCCCTCACCTTCGCCTATTCGATGGCGTTGAAGCGCCTCCTGATGATCGACATCGTGACGCTGGCCGGCCTCTACACCTTGCGCGTGGTGGCCGGCGGCGCGGCGATCGGCGTGGTCCTCTCGCCCTGGCTCATCGCGTTTTCCGGCTTTCTCTTCCTCGCCCTCGCGGCGGTGAAGCGCCAGGCCGAACTCGTCGACGCCGCCCAGGCTGGGCGCGAGCGCGCGGCCGGCCGAGCCTGGCGCGCCTCGGACGCGCCGATCACCGCGCTCCTCGCCGTCTCCGCGGGCCATGCCGCGGTGGTGGTGCTCGCGCTCTACATCGCGCAGCCCAAGGTCCAGGCGCTCTACTCCACGCCCTCGGCCCTCTGGCTGGCCTGCCCGGTCCTCGTCTACTGGCTGGGGCGGCTGGTCCTCCTCACCCATCGCGGGCAGATGCACGACGACCCGCTGGCCTTCGCGATCCGCGACCGCACGAGCCTCGCCTGCGCGGCGCTGATGGGCCTCGGCGGGCTCGCCGGCGCCCTCCTGTGAGCCGGGAGGCGGGCATGTCCGACATCGCCGGCTGGGGCCGAACCCCGCGCGCCCGGGGCCCGGTGCTCTCGCCCAGAAGCCCGGAGGCGGCCGCGGATCTCCCGCCGGGGCCGATCATCGCCCGGGGCGGCGGCCGGGCCTATGGCGACGCGGCGCTGCCGGCCGAGGGGGGCACGATCCTGTCGCTTCAGCGGCTCAACCGGCTCATTGCCCTCGATCTCGACCGCGCCGAGGTGGTGGCCGAAGCGGGCGTGGTGCTGGGCGACCTCATCCGCGCGGTCCTCCCCCGGGGGCTCTTTCCCTGGGTCACGCCCGGCACGCAGTTCGCCACCCTCGGCGGTCTCATCGCCGCCGATGTGCACGGCAAGAACCACCACCGGGTGGGCAGCTTCGGCGCGCATGTCGCCTGGCTCGACCTGTTGGGCCCGGACGGGCGGGTGACCCGGGCAAGCCCCGAGGCCGAGCCCGAGCTCTTCGCCGCCACCTTGGGCGGCATGGGCCTCACCGGCGTGATCCTGCGCGCCGCGATCCGGCTCCAGCGGGTCGAGACCGCCTGGATCCGCGAGGAGACCCACGCGGCCGAGGGGCTGGATGCGGGCCTCGCCGCCTTCGACCGGGCGGAGGCCGCGCCGGACGCGCCGCCTTACTCGGTCGCCTGGATCGACGCGCTCTCCCGGGGCCCGCGGCTCGGGCGGACGCTCCTCACCCTCGGCGCCCATGCCGACAGGGCGGAGCTCGCGCCGGGGCAGGATCCCTTCGCGACGCCCCCCCGCCGGCGCATCACGGTGCCGGTGGACGCGCCCTCCTGGGCCCTCGCGCCGCCGCTCATGCGCGCCTTCAACGCCCTCTTCTGGCAAGCGGGGCTCCGCAAGGCCGGCGCCGGCACGACCTATGTGGACTGGGAGCGCTTCTTCTACCCGCTCGACGCGCTCATCGGGTGGAACCGGCTCTACGGCCGCCAGGGCTTCCTGCAGATGCAATGCGTGCTGCCGCCCGACACCGCGCGCGACGCGCTCCACGCGATCCTCGGCGAAAGCGCGGCCGAGGGCCTCGGCTATCTGGGCGTGCTCAAGCGCTTCGGCGCGCAGGAAAGCGCCTTCTCCTTCCCGCGCGACGGCTGGACGCTGGCCCTCGACATCCCCGCGAGCCGCCGGGGCCACGCGCTCTCGGACACCCTGGAGCGCGTCGCCGCCGAGGCCGGCGGGCGCTTCTACCTCGCCAAGGACGCGCGGCTGCCCCGCGCCCGGTTCGACGCCACCGAGCCCCGCGCGGCCCGCTTCCGCGCCTTCCGCCGGGCCCGCGGGCTCGAGACCCGCTTCGCCTCCGCCCAATCCGAAAGGCTCGCCCTATGACCACCACCGAGATCGGGCAGAGCGCCCCACCGGTCCTCGTCCTCGGCGCCCGCTCCGACATCGCGCGCGCCCTCGCCCATGCCTATGCGGCCGCGGGGCACCCGATCCTTCTGGCCGCGCGCGACCCCGCAGCGCTGGAGGCGGACCGGGCGGATCTCGAGCTCCGCCACCGGGTGAGCGCCACGGCCCATGCCTACGACGCGCTGGAGCTCGACCGCATCGGCGCCTTTTTCGACGCGCTGCCCGTGGTGCCGGGTGTGGTGATCCAGGCGGTCGGCTATCTCGGGGATCAGGCCCGGGCGGAACAGGACCCCCTGGAGGCCGCCCATGTGGTGGCCAGCAACCTCACCGGCCCCGCGGCCGCACTCGAGGAGGCGGCCCGGCGCATGGCGGCCGCAGGGGGCGGCACCATCGTCGGCATCTCCTCGGTGGCGGGCGAGCGCGGGCGGGCCAAGAACCACTGGTACGGCGCGGCCAAGGCCGGGCTCACCGCCGTCCTCTCCGGCATGCGGCAGAAATGGTGGCGCGACGGCGTCCATGTGCTCACCGTGAAGCCGGGCTTCGTCGCCACCGCGATGACGGAGGGCATGGACCTCCCCGCCCCCCTCACCGACACGGCCGAGGGCATCGCCGCGGCCATCAAGCGCGCGGCGGACCGAAAGCGCGCCGTCTACATGCCCTGGAAATGGCGCCTCGTCATGACCGTCATCACCCTCCTGCCCGAGCCCGTTTTCAAGCGCCTGAAGTTCTGAGGCCTCACGGGCGGTCGCCAATGCGGGTAGCATCGGCGCTCCAACCGGATAGGAGCGCCCGATGACCTTTGACCGCCAACTGATCTCGAACGGAAACCCGATGGAGGAGGTGGTCGGGTTCAGCCGGGCCGTCCGCGTCGGGCCCTTCATCGCCGTGGGCGGCACCGCGCCCGTGGATCGCGACGGCAAGACCGTGGGCCCAGGCGATGTGTTCGCGCAGACGACCCAATGCTTCGAGATCGTGAAGGCCGCGCTCGAGGACGCGGGCTCCGGGCTCCACGATGTCGTGCGGACCCGGATCATTCTCACCGACATCGACACGTGGAGGGAGGCGATCGAGGCCCGCAAGCGCTATTGCCGCGATGTGCGCCCGGTGGACACGATCATGGCCGTCCACCGCTTCGTGAACCCGGACTGGCTCGTCGAGGTCGAGGTGGACGCCATCGTCTCGGGCGCCTGAGCCGGTCTCAGGGCGCGCAACCGGGGAGATGGGGCGCAAGATCCGCCGCCATCCGCCGGGCGTAGAGCGCCGCACCCGGGGCGGCGGGGTGGATGCCGTCGCGATAGGGCTCGGCGCCCGCATCGAGCGCGCCCTGGATCTCGGCGGTCATGTCGCGGGTGGCGACGCCATGGGTGCCGGCGATCTCGAAGAAGAGGTCGCGCACATCCGGCCGCCCCTCGGCGCGACCCTCGCGAACGGTCGGGTGAAAGTAGAGGACGGTGGGCACGCCCGCGGCGGCGAGCCTGGCCAGGAGCCCGTCGAGCGCGGCCAGCGAGCGCGCCGCCCGGCGCTCGGGCGTGTGCTCGGGCGTGTGCTCGGGGTCCGGCGGCGGCGGGGGCGGGGGCCCGAAGACCGCCCGGCGCACCCGCCACCCCACCCGCTGCCAGACGGCGATGGCCACATCCCCGATCGCCCCCCAGGGCGCGGAGAGCTGGTAGGGCACCACCCCGCCGCCGCCGGGGTGCGGCACGTCGCGCAGATCATGGGCCGAGATCACCACCGCCGCGGCCTCGGCGCCGAGGAGCCCCGTCCGCTCGAGAAAGGCGAGCTGGTTGACCGGACCCCAGGAGGAGGCCGCCGCGGCCATCGCCACGAGGTCGCAGCCCGGCAGCGCGCGCTCGAGCCCCGCGGCGATGGTGTCCGCCTGGTCGAGCAGGTGGTTGCCGTAGACCACGCTGTCGCCCACCAGCAGCACGCGCCGCTCGCCGGGGGCGGGGGTCTCCGCATGGTCGCGGCTCCGCATCCCCCAGCGGTTGACCGTGATCTCGTTGTGGAAGCGGTGGTAGCTGCGCGCGGGGATCAGCTCGTACTCCGTGGCCGGGTCGCGGCGCACGAGCGGCGGGTCTCCGAAGCCGAGGCCGAAGCGCAGGACCCCCTCGGCGAGGAGGAGGGCGCCGAGCGCCCAGGCGAGGAGGCGGCGCGCGCGCATCGGCCCTAGCGCCGGAGCCGGACGCGCCAGCGCGCGAGCGGGCGCTCGACGAGGGCGTGCATCGCCGCGGCGTAAGCCAGGGCCAGCGCGGCGGAGAGCGGAATGTAAAGCGCCTTCTCCTGATAGGGCACCGCGTGGCTGTGCACGAGGGAGAGCGCGAGGGTGTGGACGAGATAGAGGGTGTAGGACCAGACGCCGACCGTTTTCACCCAGCCCCAGTTGAGCGGGCGGAAGATCCAGGCATCGGGCGCGGTCACGGCGTAGCGGAAGACGACGAGAAGCGCCGCGCCCTGGAGGGTGTAGCGCAGCGTCTCGCGAAACACCGGGTCGCGGTAGAGAAAGCAAAGGAGGATCACGCACCCTGCGCCCGCGATGAGGCCCGCGCGGCCCCCGCCCGCCTTGGGGAAGATCCGCTCCGAGACCCCGCGCCAGTCGAGGAGCGCCAGGAACGCGCCCCAGAGGATCGAGTCGAGCCGGGTGTCGGTGGAGAAATAGGTGAAGTTCACCGGGGTGTCGAAGGCCAGCACCCTGAGCGTCCGCCAGGCGAGCACCAGCGCGAGGAGGAGCGCGACGCCCCGGAGCCCCACCTTCCCTTTCGCGATGGCGAGGAAGAGGACGGGGAAGGCGAGGTAGAAATGCTCCTCGACCGAGAGCGACCAGAGGATGTGGAAGCCGAGCACCCCCTGCGTCGCGCCCTCCACATAAAGGTAGTAGTAGTTGTAGACGAAGAGGGCCTGGGAGACGAGCGCGCCCCAGTCGAGCCGCCCCTCCGCCAGCCCCGCCGCGACCAGCCCGTAGCCGAGGGCGAGCGTGATGAGGAGGGGCGGCAGGAGACGGATCGCGCGCCGGGCGTAGAAGGCGCCGAGGGCGAGGCGCCCCGTCCGCTCCCACTCCCGCACCATGAGCGTGGTGATGAGAAATCCCGAGAGGAAGAAGAACACCGTGACGCCGAAGCCCGCGCCACCCACCGGCGAGAGCCCCGAATGCCCGGCGAAGACGATGAAGATCGAGACCGCTCGGAGCCCGTCGAGCGACGGGATCTCGCCCCGGGTCGGCGCCTCGGCGTCCTTCACGGGCGGGCCTCCCGGGCGCGGGCGGCGCGGCCCCGGGCACGGATCGCGCGGGCGAGGGGCGCGGGGCTGAGCGCGTAGGCCGCCGCCCGGGCGGTGGCGCCGGAGGGCCCGTAGAGCCGCAGCGCCCAGGCCGCGGCGCGGAGCGCGCCCCACCGGTCGCCGCCGGTCGCCTGGGTGTAGGCGCTGTCGACGAAATGGGCGGCGAGGTTGTTGTCCGCCGAGGCGGCCGCGGCGCCGATGCGCGCGGCAAACTCGGGCTCGGTGAGGTGCGGCTCGCCCCGTCGGGTCCGGGCGGCGTCGAACACGGCTTTGAGCATCGCCGCCCGGGCTGCGGGGTCGCGCCGGGTGTTGGTGCCCGGGCTCACACGGTATCGGTAGAGCGCCTGGCCGATGACGGCGATGGGGTGTGCCTCGGCGAGGCGGAAGACGAAGTCCACGCCCTGCCCGATGCGCAAGCCGGGGTCGAAGCCGAGCCCGGCCGCGATCTCGCGACGGACCATGAGGGTCGGGTCGTGCGCCGGCATCTGGAGGGCCGCGATCTCGGCGGCACAGCGATCGGGGTCTTTCGCCTCGGCGCGGGGCGCCACGCTCACCCAGCGCCCGCCGCGCGCGAGGAGGAGGCTGTGCCCGGTCAGCACCCCGCCGAGGCGGGGCTCGGCCTCGAGCCGGGCGACGGAGACGGCGACGCGCGCGGGCTCGGCCAGATCGTCGGCGTCGAGGATCGCGAGATGGCGGCCCCGGGCCTGGTGAATCAGCCGGTTGAGCGCCGTGGCCTTGCCCGCATTGGCCTGGGAGAAGACGCGCACCCGCGGGTCCTCCGCCGCGGCCGCCTCGGCGATGGCGCGGGTGCGGTCGCGGCTGCCGTCGTCCATCACCAGGATCTCGATGGCGGGCTCGGTCTGCGCCCGGGCGGAGGCCAGGGTCTCGGCCAGGGTTGCCTCGGCGTCGTAGGCCGCCACGAGAACGCTCGCCACAGGGGTCGTCACGGGCCTCATGCGGTGGAACCCCCGTCGACGGTCAGCACCGTCCCTGTCACTTTCGCCCCGCCCGGGCCGAGGAGATGGGCCACCGCGGCGGCGGCGTCCTCCGGCGCGGCGAGGCCGAGCGGCGCGCGGCGGCGGATCTGCTCCAGCCGGTCGCCCGCGAGCCCCGCGGTCATCTCCGTCTCCATATAGCCGGGTGCGACGCAGTTCACCGTGACCCCCCGCTTGCCGACCTCGCGCGCCAGGCTGCGCGTGAAGCCCTCGAGCCCCGCCTTGGTGGCCGCGTAGACCGAGAGGCCGTGAAAGCCCGTGCTGGCAATGATCGAGGAGATGTTGACGATCCGCCCCCGCCCCGCGGCCAGCATCGCGCGGGAGGCGAACTTCGCCAGCGTGATGGGCCCGGTGAGATTGGTGGCGATGAGGCGCTCGATGTCGGACTGGTGCTGGGTGGCGAGCACCCCGTCGAGCCCGAGGGCGGCGTTGTTCACAAGGCCCCAGGGCGCCCCCGTCTCCTTGAGAAGCGCGCGGGCGGTCGCGGCGATGGCGGCGGGATCGGCCATGTCGAGCTCGCGGAAGGGCGCGTCGAGCTCCGCAAAGCCCCCAGGGCGGCGGCCGAGGCCGATGACGGCGTGTCCCTCCTCCAGAAGGCGGCGGGCGATGGCGAGGCCGAGGCCCCGCGAGACGCCGGTGACCCAGACCGACGCGCTCACGCCCCGCCTCCGCGGGAGAGCTTGCCGGCGGCCGTGATCTCCCCCTCGAGCTCGGCGCGGGGCACGAGGGCGATGCGCGCGGGCCGGGCCTCCCGCGGCAGGGTCTCCCGGCAATGGGCGGCGAGGCGGCGGCGGAGATCGGCGGGGTCGGCCCCGGCATCCGCCGGGACGACGGCCAGGGTGAGGAGGGCGCCGGTGATCGGGCTCGGCCGCACGCTCACGCGGGCAAGCGCGACCTCCGGATGGGCGTTGACGCGGGCCTCCACCTCCTCGGGGCTGACCTTCGCGCCGCCGATATTGACCGCCGCGGCCTCGCGCCCGAGGAAGCGCACCCGGTCGCCCTCCACCGCCACCCGGTCGCCCGTGTCGAGAAATCCCTCCGCGTCGTGGCCGGGATCGTGGGCGATGGGGGCCGGCGGCGCCCCGGGCGGGCGGATCCAGAGCCGCCCCTCGGCCAGGCGGAGCGCGACGCCCTCGGACCCCTCCGCGAGCCAGGCGGCGGGAAAGCCCGCGCGCCCGTCCTTCACCGAGAAGCCCACGCCCGCCTCGGTGGAGGCGTAGATGTGCCGGAGCCGCGCCGCGGGGTAGCGCCGGGCAAGGGCGCGGAGGATGGCGTCGTCGGCGATCTCGCCGCCGAGCGTCACATGGGTGGGGGCGAGGCCGGCGGCCGCGGGGTCCATCAGGATCCGCCGCCAGAGGGTGGGGGTGGCCGAGACATGGGTCGCCCCGGCCGCCGCCAGATGCGCGAGCTTCTCGGCGATGGGCGCGTCGGCCCGGGTGGCGGCGAGGCGCCCGCCCCCCAGCACGGCCTGGAGGACGACCTGGAGGCCGGCAAACCGCGTGGGCTCGTAGACGAGGCCCCAAACGGGCGTGGCCCCTGCGGGGGCGGGCTTCACCGTGCGCGCAAGGCCGTCGAGGCTGTGGGCGACGATCTTGGGCGTGCCCGTGGTGCCGGAGGTGGTGAGGAGCCAGGCGGTCGCGCGCGCGGCCTCCCCACCGCAGGGCCCGAAGGCCGCCTCCGGCGAGAGCGCCCCCGGCGCCCCCGTGTCGCTGACGATCGCGGCCACACCCGCCTCGGCGACAAGGCGCAGGGCCGTCTCCGCCGCCAAGCCGGGCGCCAGGAGAAGGATCTTGGCGGCCCGCCCGTCGAGGGCGGCCAGCGCCCGCAGGAGCGCCCGGGGCTCGGCCATGGCCAGCGCCACCCCTGCCGCGAGAGCGGGCGCGAGCGCCGCGCTGGGGGCCGCGGCCAGATCCGGCCCCGACACTGCCCCACCGGGCGTGAGGAGGACCGCATCCGCCCGCGCCGAGAGCGCTCGGCCGAGCCGGCTCATGCCCCCTCGGCCGGCGCGTGCTTCTCGTAGAACGCCACGAACTCCCCGAACGTCTGGGGGTAGTAGGCCTCCTCGGCCGCGGTGAAGGGGTCGAAGCCCAGCTCCTCGTCGAGCCGGGAGACGAAGATGGCAAACCCCAGACTGTCGAGCCCGGTCTCCAACAGCACCGTGTCCTCGGCAAGCTCGGGCGCGGGCCCGTCCTCCTGCTCGGCCCAAAGCTCGGCAAACACCGCCCGGATCTTCTCCCGCATGCGCGCCTCCCCGCCTCTCTGCTCGCCTCAGGCCTCGACGGCCGCCTCGGGCTCGGCCCAGACGCGCCCGTCCGGCAGCACCTCGCCCGGCCGCGGCTTCAGCCCCCAGCGGATGGTCGTGATCCCCTTCTCGATCACCCGGGCCGGATTGCCCATGACGAGCGAGCGGGGCGGCACGTCGCGCATCACCACCGCGTTCACGCCGATGATGCAATGGTCTCCCACGGTCACGCCCGGAAAGATCACCGCGCCCGCGCCGACGAAACAGTAGCTGCCGATCGTGGTGGTGAGATGACGGCGGTTCACGAAGTCATGGGTGAGCACCACGGAATTGAAGGTGAGCGCGGTCCACTCCCCGATCACGACGCCGCGGGGGTTGGACTTGTCGAGCCGGGCGCCGAGCGAGATCCGGCTGCCCGCGCCGATCCGCATCCCCCAGATCCGCACGTAATACTGGCGCACCAGATAGACGACGAACCGGTGCACGAGGTTGCGGGCCTTGACGATCGGCGGTCGGGGCATCCGGGGTCCTTCGGTCCGGCCGGGGCGGCGGAGGCTCGGCCATCGCCCTGCGGGGTAGCCTCCCCTCCGCGCCCGCGCAACGGAAATGTGCGCCGCAGCGCCGGCGCCGGCCCCCGGGGCGCGACTTGACACGGCGGGGCCGGCACCCTTTCTAACACCCATCCATCCCGGCCCGCCGACGCAAGGGCAGGCAGGACCGTCCCCCGCCCCCGGGAAGGAGGCCCGCGTGACCGCCGAGCTCTGGTTCAGCCTCGTGGCTTTGCCCGCCGCCTTGGGGCTCCTCATCCTGGCCTCGGACTATTTCCTGACGGGCGCGATCGCCATCGCCGGCCGGCTCAAACTGCCCGAGTTCGTCGTGGGCTCGATCATCGTGGCGGTCGGCACCTCGGCGCCCGAACTCGCGATCAACATCGCCGCGGGGCTCACCGACCAGGGCAACATCGTGATCTCCAACCTCGTGGGATCCAACATCGTCAACATCTGCCTCGGCATCGGCCTCGCCGGGCTCCTCGTGAGCTACGGGCCGATCGGGGCCGACTACGGACGGGCCTTCCTCCTCGGCCTCGCCGCGGCCGTCGGGCTCCTCGCCGTCACCGTCCTCTTCGCGGCGGAGGGGCAGGCCTATCTGCCGCAATGGGCGGGGATCGTGCTGACGCTCCTCTTCCTCGGCTATGTCTGGCAGAGCCTCGCCGGCGGCGAGGGGGCGGAGCCCGAGGCCGAGTTTGCCTCCCCCGGCAAGAGCTTGGGCGCGAGCCTCGCGCTCGTGCTCGGCGGGGCGGTGGCCATGGCCTTCCTCGCCGATCTCGCGGTCGACAGCGCGGTGTCCATCTCCACCTTCCTCGGCATTCCGGAGGCGGTGATCGGCGCCACCGTCATCGCCGCCGGCGGCTCCCTGCCCGAGATCTTCTCCTGCATCGCCGCGGCGCGCCAGGGCCGGCCCAACATCATCCTCGGCAACATCGCCGGCAGCCAGATCTTCAACCTCCTCGGCATCCTGGGCGTCACCGTCCTGGTGACCGACATCGCCTACTCCGCGATCCTCTCGGTCGACATGGCGGTTCTGGTGGCGGGCACGCTGGCGCTTCTGGGCCTCGCCCGCCTCTCCGCGGGCCGGCGCGTGCTTCCCTTTGTCCTGTTGGCGATCTATGGCGCCTATGGGGGATATCTTGTGTATGTGTCGACGTGATCCGGGGCGCCGGTGGCGTCCGAAGCGGAGGTGACGGCATGAAGCTCTCGTCGCTCGAGTGGGGAGAGGCGGAGACCGGCGGGCTCCTGAAATCCGCCCACACGGTGGCCGAGGCGCGGTTCGACTGGCGCGGCCGGCCGATGGTGGCGGTGGAGTGGTTCCGCCGCACCGGCCACTGGTTCCACCCCTATGCCAGCCTCGTGCTGATCGCCGAGGAGTGCGACAAAACCACCGACGGCGCGCTCTTGCGCCAGATCGCCTTCGGCGCGCCGGTGGCCGAGGAGGACGGGGTGCCCCGGCTCGTCAGCTCCGAGACTCTGGGCCGCAAGGTCGTCGTCATTGCCGACGCGCGAGACCGGGAGATCGACCTCGCGCCGGCGCTCGACGCGATCCTCTGATACCGGCGGGACTGTCCGCGGCCGACGGGACGATCGTGACAGTTTTAAGGACAAATTCGGCCGCGACCCGGCCATTTCCATTGACCCCTGCGGCGCGACCCGCTCTCATACCCAGGTGGGTGAGTAGATTCTGTGGGTGCGTATCATGACTGGACTTTCCGTCCTTTTCCATATGGCCGTGTCGCTCGTCGTGGCGCCGGCGCCGGGGCTCCTTCTCTTCATGTATGTGAACGGAGGCGTGTGGCCCGCCCCTGCCGAGGGGATTGCCGTCTATCTGGTCTCCGCGATCGGGTATTGGATCTGGCTCAACGACCGTCGCACCCGGTCCGACCTCGAGGCGCGCGCCGAGCGTGTGCGCGCCACCACGCCGGAGCGTCCGGTGGACGCCCCCGCGGCGGCGGGCGAGCCGGATCACCTCACCGCCCAGCGCGCGCTCCGCGCCTCGCGCCTCCGCGCGCAGGAGGCGCTCCGCAGCCACGACGACCTGCCGGACGCGCTGGCCATGGCGCGCGCTCAGAGCGCGACCGAGGTTCTGCTCGACCGCGTGGCCGACCAGCGCCAGCTCAAGGCGCTCGTCTCCGAGCACGAGGTGACGCTCCTCAACGCCTTCCATCGGAGCGTGCGCCGCGACCAATACGGCGCGCCGGACTATCAGCACTGGTCCCACGAGGCGGACCGGTTCCTCATGTCGTCCAACTTCATGGCCCGCACGATGTCGCGGCACGAGGCGATCGCGACCGTCACCGCCGAGGTCGAGTTTCGCATGGCCGAACGCGCCCGCGCGACCGAGCGGCAGCTGCCCCCGCCCCCGCGCGAGGCCGCGCGCCCGGTGCAGCCCGCGCTCACCGCGCCGCCGGCCTTCGATCTCTCGCCGGAGGTGCGCCGCCCGGTGGCGAGCGCCCCCACCGGCCGGGAGCCGCCGCTCATCCTGCCCGCGCCCATCTCCGTGCCGGCGCGGCCACTGCCCGCCATGCCCGCCCCGGCCGAGGCGAGCGGGATCGCCCCCGGCGTGCGGATCTCCGACGGCTTGCGCCAGCGCCTCGCCGCCCTTCGCGCCTCGAGCTTCACTGAGGACTGCGCGGAGATTCTCGCCCGCCACGGCTGGGTGACCCAGGCGACCGCGGCGCCCGGCAGCGACCAGATCGACCTCTTCGCCGAGCGGGGCGACCTCATCGCGGGCCTGCGCTGCCGACCGGGCGGCGAGCCCATCGGCGAGGGACCGCTCGAGGAGGTGACCGCGGCGCGCGACCGGTTCGGCCTCGACGCCGTGGGCATTGTCGCCACCGCGGGCTTCACCTCCGGTGCCCGCAGCCGCGCGGCGCTCGACGGGGTGTGCCTCCTCGACCGGGACGACCTGGCCGACCTCCACCTCTATCTCGTGCAGCGCAAGAAGGTGGTGCCCCTCTTCAAGGGCCAGGCCCAGGGCTGAGGCCCGCCTCCGTCCGCCGAACGGGATTGTCCGCGCGCCCCCGCTGAGGCAAGGTCGGGTGACCGGCACGGTGGGGGACGAGCGGGTGGCGCAGGGGTACACGGCTGAGGTGTTGCTGGAGCGGCCTTGGCGCTTCGACATGGGCGAGCTGGCCGAGGCGCTCGGAACGCGGTTCGACGCGCTCGGCTCCGTCGCGGCCGTGCCCGCCGAAGGGCCGGACCTGCCCGACGCCCTCGACATCGACGGCGCGCGCCTCCCCATCGAGATTCACGACCAGAAGGCCGAGATCGCGGACCCCGCGCCAGGTCTCCTCCCCGTCCGAAGCTGGGATCCGGACCCCGCGATCGGCCGGCACCGGGCGCATATCCGCGTCTCCTGCGGCGGGGCAGGGGGCGGCCTCGTCTGGATGAAGGCCTACGCCACCGTCGTCACCCTGGTCGCCGGCGCGCTGGCCAAGCTCGGGCCCGGCCTCGCCGTCCGCTTCCCCGCCTCGGACGTCTATCTCGCGCCGGACGACGCCTATCTCGCCGGACGCACCGCGCTCCGCGGCGTGAGCCCCATCGAGGCCTGGGTGAGCCTTTATGTGATCGCCGCCGTCGCGCCCCAGCCGGAGGCGCCGGAGGAGGGCATGCCCGCGCTTCCCGCGCCGGAGGCCCACGGCGCCCTCACCCTCGGCCTCCGCCCCTTTCTCGGGCGGGAGATCGCGCTGGCGCCGGTCCAGGTCGCGCCCCACCAGGCGGCGGAGCGGGCGCGCGGGGCGGCCTGGAACGCGCTCGACGGTGAAACCCCCTTGGCCGACGGGCAGGAGATCGTCGACCCCCATTCGGGCTACCGCACCCGGGTGCGCGCGGCCCGGGAATGGGTGCGCCCGGGACTGCCGGTCTTCGTGCTCGTGGGCGCGGACAGCACGGTCGACGCCGAGACCCTCGCCCTCCGCCAGGCCGTGCCGAACCCGCTGGCCGATGCGGTGAAGGACCTTCCCTCGACGGAGACGCTGAAGGCCGTGGCGGCGGAGCTGCCCAAGCATCTCACGCGGGAGGGCAAGGCCGCGATGGCGACCGCGCTGCCCGTGATCGGGAAGGGCGCCCGCGCGGTGGGGGAGGAGCTCAAGCGCACGCCCGAGCACGCGCGCGCCGCCTGGGTGCTGGCGCGCAAGGTGAGCGGCACCGCAGCGGAGCAGACGAAGGCCGCCGTCGCCAAAGGGCGCGCGATCCTCGAGGCCCGCCGGGCCCGCGCCACCGAGCGGACCACCGAGCGCACCACCGAGCGGGCTTCCCGGGCGGCCGACGCCCCCACCCCACCGGATCGGAGCCCCGACCCGTGACGCTGACCCTCGATCACCTCGTCATCTGCGCGACCACGCTGGAGGAGGGCCGCGCCTGGGCCGAGACCCGCCTCGGCACATCGCCCGGGGGCCAGGGCCGGCACGCCACCATGGGCACGCACAACGCCCTCTGGGGCCTCGGCGCGAGCTATCTCGAGGTGATCGCGATCGACCCGGACGGCACCCCGCCGGACGGCCCGCGCTGGTTCGGCCTCGACGACCCCGCGCTGCAGTCCCGCCTCGCCGAGGGGCCGGTCCTCGCCTCCTGGGCCGTGGCGGTGGACGACCTCAGCGCCGTCCCGGCCCCGCTCCCCCTCGAGACGCTGGCGCTCGCGCGCGACGATCTGACCTGGGAGGTCGCGCTGCCTCGGATCGCCCCCCTTCCCCTGGGCGGGGCCTGGCCCCTTCTCATACGCTGGACCTCTGGCCTCCACCCCGCCGCCCGGCTGGGGGAGCAGGGGCTCTCCCTCATCCGCCTCGAGATCGCGGGCCATGGCGCTGAGGAGACCCGCGACGCCCTCGGCCGCGTGGCCGAGACCGCGCCCGTGGTCTTCGCGCCCGACGACGGGCCCACCCGGCTCTCGGCGAGCCTCGACACGCCGAACGGCCCCGTCGCGCTCTGAGAGGCAGGCGCAGGGCGTCAGGCGCGAGGCGTCAGCGCGTCCCAGGCCGCGAGCGCCTTGGCGCCGTACATCAGCGCGGGGCCACCGCCCATATAGACGGCCATCGCCACCGCGTCGGCGATCTCTGGCCGGGTGGCGCCGGCCGTCGCCGCGGCGCGAATGTGGTAACCGATGCAGGGCTCGCAACGCACCGCGATGGCGATGCCGACGGCGATGAGCTCTTTCGTCTTGGGGTCGAGCGCGCCCGCGCCGGTCGCAGCCTTGGCGAGCGCCGAGAACGCCCCCGCGGTGTCCGGGATCGCACGGCGGAGGGTGGCAAGCTCCCCGCTGGTGTCGTCGAGAAACGTCGTCCAGTCCATCGCGCCCTCCTCGGCCGGTTCGCCGGAGAGGCTAGGGCGCGCGCGCCGCGCCGCCTTGCGCGAGGTCAAACGCGGCGGTCAGCCATAGGCCAAGGGCGCGAGATTGTTGTTGACCACGATCTGGAGCGCGGTGAGGCCCAAGAGCACCACCAGCGGCGAAAGGTCGATGCCCCCCATATCGGGCAGGACGCTGCGGATCGGCCGGTAGATCGGCTCCGTGAGATTGGTGAGGCCGCGCCAGATCTGCCCGACCAGGGGTTGGCGCGCGTTGATCACGTCGAAATTGATGAGCCAGCTCAGGATCACCTGGATGATGACGATCCACCAGGCGATGCCGACGAGCAAGTTGAAGATCTGCAGAAACGACGCCATCAGCCCCTCCAGCTCCGAGCGCCCCCTCTCTATAGGTGCCGCGCGGCGCCGGCAAGGCGTCGGCTTGACAGCCCAGCACCGCGGGCGTATCGCAGCCCGGCGGGGCCCGTAGCTCAGTTGGGAGAGCGCTGCAATCGCACTGCAGAGGTCAGGGGTTCGAATCCCCTCGGGTCCACCATGTCCCTCAGTGACTTAGAGATTTCTGGCCCGTCTGGGCGCACAGATATTCGCACAGAAACGTCATCGGTGGCGCTTCTCCATGATCTCAATGGCTCGGTTCTGGTACTCCGGCGAGTGCTGGCGATAGGCCCGCTCGAGGATCGCAGCCGAGGTGCTGAAGAACTCCTGCGCGTCCTCCCGGCTCATGCCGTTCTGGAAGGCGATGGTGACGGCGGTGCGCTTGAGATCGTGCAGCCGGGCATCCTCGACCTTCGCGCGCTTGCAGGCACGGGTGAACGCCTGGCGCGCGGTGTCCTTTGACGCATAGTCGATCACCCATTCCCCGCCCGTGCGTTGCCAGCGCCGGCAGTGGGAGAGCAGCCGCCGGGTGAGGCGGACCGATCCGCGGCGCTTGGTTGTCTCGCGCTCTGAGGCCCCGCGTCGGTGCAGCACGCCGCGCTCGAGGTCGATCCATCCGCTGTCCAGTGACGGCACCCAGCGAAGTGCCAGCAGCGCGCTGATGCGCGTCCCAGTCCCGGCACCCAGAAGGATCACCCGGCGGAGCATCGGCGGGCTCTCCCGCAGGATCGCGGCGAGCTCGTCACGGGAAAACCACCTATCTCGGTCAGGAGGGCGAGGCGGCAGCGTGACGGCGACGGGGTAGACCAGCAGCCCCTCGCGATGGGCGAAGCTGAGTGCGGCCTGCAGAGTCGCGAGTTCGCGGCGGACGGTGCCGTCGGAAGCCTTGCGATCCGCCGCGTAACGCCGGCAGGTCGCGCCCTTCACCGCGTCGCAGGTGAGGTCGCCCCAGAAGGGTGTGAGCGCACGGAGCGCATATCCGGCACGCTCCGGCGAGCTGAGGCTGGGCGCCCGATCCCGCGCATATAGAGCGAGCACTTCGCCCACCGTGATCTGATCGGGCATCGCGGGCCCCGTGCGCTCGGGCACTCGGCCTGCGAGATAGCGGGTTAGCGCCGCTTCAGCAGCGTCTCGGCCGCCGTCTCCGCGAGCGCCCGTCCGCAGGG
>CAYXPI010000025.1:0-28602 GCA_964467005.1 uncultured Limibaculum sp.
CTGAGGTCGGCCCCCTGGAGCCCCGCCTCGCGGAGGTCGGCCCCCTGGAGCCGCGCTAAGAAGAGGTTGGCCCCCTGGAGCCCCGCCTCGCGGAGGTCGGCCCCCTGGAGCCTCGCGAAGACGAGGTCGGCCCCCTGGAGCTCCGCCCGGAAGAGGTTGGCCCCCTGGAGCCCCGCCTCGCGGAGGTCGGCCCCCTGGAGCTCCGCCTCGCGGAGGTCGGCCCCCTTTAGGCTTGCGCAGCGTCTTTCACCGTCCTCGACCCAACAGCCGATGTTTGCGCCGACCAAGACGGCCGAGCGCAGGTCTGCCCGATCGAGCCGCGCCGCCCGGAGATCCGCACGGGGGGCGAAGAGACCGTCCGCCGCCGCGCCGCGCAGGTCACGCCCGCGCAGGAACGGGCCGCGGACGGACTGCATGCGCCTGCCCCAGGCGGTCCGCACGCCCTGCCAGTAGGCGAACAGCTTCTCGGGCGGGATCTCGGGCGGGATGGGGGCGCCCTCGAGCGTCTCCCGCGCGCGCCAGGCGCGTTCGTGCTCCTCCAGCCAGCTCTCGAAATCCGGCAGAGGCTCGGGGAGCTCGATCAGCCGGGCCTCCCGGAGATTGGCGGAGACGAGCGGCGTCGCGACGCGGGACCGGACATGGCGGACCCACTCCTCGCGCGCGATGATGCCCAGATAGTCCTCGCCGCGCTCACCGCGGGCCTCACGCCACGCCCTGTAGTCGAGGGGCGCGTCCTTGCGGAGGCTGACCGCGGCGACCGCCCCGCCCCAGAGGATCAGGATGAGGAGCGCGGGCCAGGTGAGCTGGAGCCAGGTCGGCTTGTCATGCGCGGTGTCCACCTCGTCGCGCGGGCCCATGAGCCGCCAGAGCGTGAGGAGGCTGAGCGCGCCGACATAGAGGCTGAAGGCGAAGGCCGCGCCGCCCGCGAGGGCGACGGTCAGGCTGTGGGCCGGCCAGCCGCGGTACCAGAAGAGCGCGAGGAGGAGGGGCGCTGCGATCCAGGTGAGGAAGAGGCTGAGGGCGGCGGAGATGTTGCCGAGGGCGGTGTGGGCGACCACGTCATCCTTGCGACGCCGGGACCGGAGCCAGAAGACGGCGCGGACGAGCAGCCAGGGGAAGGCGGCGTCGGCGATCGGGCGGTCGTCGTCGGTCCGCTCGGGCGCCTTGGAGATCTCCTCCCAGAGCGGCACGAGGTAGAGATGCAGGTAGCCGTAGACGATGGCGACGAGCAGCGGGCCCACGGTGAAGAAGGCGGCCACGGGGACGTCGATCCCGATGAGCGGGAGGGTCGTGCGCCGATCCTGCGCGAAGACGTCCGCGTCCTGATGCGCGAGGAGGGCCACGCCGACGAAGGCCAGGAGCGCGAGGAGGCCGAACCAGGAGGTGCGGGCGTTCTCGCCGATGTCGCGGATGCGCGCGAGGCTTTGGCTCGCGGCGGTGCGGGATGCGTCGGCCATCGACTCTCCGAAATCGAATGCTGTGCGAGCAGGGTTGTACCGGCTCGCCCCCCGCGGTCAAAGGCCGCGGACCCCCGGAGGACCGATCCGGGCCGGAGGGGCCGGCACGCCGCGTCGATCCGGGGCTCCGGCGGGCTGTTCGGAGGGGCCGACAGCGCGATCGCGGCGCGCGCATCCGGCGCCACGCGGGAGGCCGTGGCCGAGCTCGGCAAGCGCACGCCCACCGTCCAGCTGATGCGCGACCTCCCCTACCGAGCCTGCGAGGCGCGCATGAACGGGATCATCCGGCCGGGCGACGAATTCGAGAGCGTGCGTCCCGATCTGCGGAATGCCGAGGGCCGGCCAGCCCGGTTTCTCTACAGCTTCGACCAGCTCACGGTCGATGTCATCACCCAGATCGACAACATGACCGTGGCGATGCACGCGGTCGACGGCCTCACCAACACAGGGCTCGCGGGGCAGGCGGTGATCAACGCCCACGCCGTGGGCACCACGGGCACGACCGCCACGGCCGGCACGGGCGGCACGGGCAACGGCGCACCCACGGGAACCGGCACGGCATCCAACCGGACCGCGGACATCAAATTCGCCCCCGGCACTTTCTGCATCGACAAGGCGTCGGCGGACGCCATCGGGCGGTCCCTCGTCTAGATCGTGGCGACCGCCCTCAACGAGCCGCTGAACCGCGCCAGCTTGGACTGTCTAGAGCTTGAGGCCGCCAAGTGATGGGCCCGCGATGGGGGGCCGCGCTCGTCGCGGCCCTCGCCGCCGGCTGCGCGGAGGCGGAGCCTGCGATGCGCGCGGTGCTGATCGAGAGCGGCCGGATCTGCGCCGAGCCCCTGGAGCCCCGGGACGATCTCCGTGCGCCCGCCCGAGCCGGACCCGCCGCGCCGCCGACAGATCTCCTCATGTGTGCGGGCTTTCTCGTCTGCCGGGCCTTTCAGCGGGGGCGGATCGGCGCGCGGCCGCCGGAGCTCACGGGACGGGCGCGGCGCTCGCCCTTCCTCCGCGCGGCCTGCCTCGGCCAGGCCAAGGATCCCACCCCCGGCGTTGCCGCGGCGCTCTGCTGCCGGCGTCACATCCTGAAGCGCTGACCCATGGCCCGGCGCGATGCCCGGCGCGATCTCTGGATCGTCCGGATCTTCGACGCGGAGTTCGGCTTCTCCGACATCCGCTCGAACGACGCGCGCGTCTACTCGTGGATGGCGAACCAACTCGGGCATCTCACCTTGGGCCTCGCCGGCACGGTGGCCGTTGCCTGGATCGTCGACACCACGGGCACGCCCGAGGCGGTCTTGGGCGGCGCGGCCGCCGGGCTCAGAGGCGCGTTCTGGGCCGGGCTCGGTGTCACGATCCTGCTGGGCGTCGTGGGCGCCGTCCATGGCCCGCGCATCATGACGTGCCTCGGCACCGAGACCAACACGGATCAACGGCGTCTGTCGTGGCGCATGTGGCGCTTTCTGTCTGCACTGGTGGCGGTTTTCGTCGCGGCGCCGATCGTCCTCGGCCAGATCTCGGAGCATGCGAACGCCGCGCTCGTGGGGGCCGTCCTTCTCCTCATCCTCGCCGGAGCCGCGTGGCTCGCATGGGTTGCCCTCCGACCGGTCGCCGACCGCCGCGCCGCGACAGCGCCCACCGGAGTGTGCGGGCTGTCGCATCCGCGTCGCCAAGCTCTGGCGCTCGCCCTCGTCCTCGGGGCCGTGGCCCTCGCCAGCGCTCTGGCGTTCCGGCACCGGCGGAGACCGGGGGCAACCCTCCACCGAGTGTCGCCGGCGTGGCCCTCGCTTCTCTCATCTTCGGCCTCGTCGTTCTCCGACTGGCGCAGGACCGGCGCGTTGCTCTCCTCTGTCTCGGCGCCGTGCTCCTTGGCACGTTCGCCGCCACGGGCGCCCTCGGCAGCCATTTGCCCGGGTTCGACGTCGGCCTCCTCGGCCCGCAGCAGACGGACGCGAACGGCGCCGTCCCCCTCCTCGCCCTCACGCTCTTTCTCTACGGCCTCTGCGCGCTCTGCCGAGGTTCCGAGCGCCCATCCGGGCGATCGGCTGTGCGAGCGCTGGCTGACCTACTCCGCAGCCCTCGCCGTCATGAGCTTCCACGCGGTGCTCGCGCTCGGCTGGTGGTCCGACGAGCCGGGGCTGGACCTCGCCGGGTGGGTCCCGGTGGGCGCGGCGATGGCGACCATGGCGGTGGCGGTCGCCAAGGAGTGCGGGTCCGACCTGCCCCGGATCGACGCGGAAATCGCCGAGGCCCTGCGCGGCTGCGATCCCAAGCGGGACGGCAGCGGCGACGCGGTTCGGCAGGCCTATCGCTCGGCCGCGACGGGCGCCTCGGTGACGGATCTGAGCTTCGACTTCGCCGGCGCCTGGCTCGGGGCGGGCCTTCTGAGCGCCTTGGTGCTCACGGACGGGCTCGGCGCCTGGGTGAGCGGCGCGGAACCCTCCGGCCTCCTTGCCTTCCTCGTCGCCTTCGCGGTGGGCGGCCGGCCTTGGGCCTATCGCCAACAGGCGGTGGACCGGACGGGCGCGGCCCGGCCCGAAGCGCTGGCGGTCCTCCGGGTCACGCTGGAGCTCCGCGCGGGAAAGAAGGCGTGGGACGGCAGCGCCGCGTGGGAGCGTCTGCGGGCCTTCGCCCGCGGTTGGCCCGAGGGAGCCTCCGCGGCCCCGTTCGACGACCTCGTCGTCGTGGGGCCGGAGCGCCTCCAGGGGGCGCCTCGCCGACGGGCTGGTGCGCGCGGCCGCGCTCACGAGCCTGCCGCCGCTCCCGTTCCCCAAGCGTCCATGCGCGGTCGACTGGCGGCGGGCGCGCAAGCTCTCCTGCGACCGGCTGGAGCGCTAGGACCCGGTCAACCTTTGGGTGGGC
This sequence comes from uncultured Limibaculum sp., assembly GCA_964467005.1. Classification (GTDB taxonomy): domain Bacteria; phylum Pseudomonadota; class Alphaproteobacteria; order Rhodobacterales; family Rhodobacteraceae; genus Thermohalobaculum. The sequence continues at coordinate 4,317 of CAYXPI010000025.1, forward strand.
GAACGGCCGCACACCCCCGTGCGGCACCTCGAACTGGCCCCCGACGCGCACGACCGGCCGGTGGCCTTCAGCCGGCGCCGCGTCTCGAAAGCGCGGGATGGGTCGAAACCCGGCGCGGCGGAGCTCTGCGCGGCCGATGTCGTCGCCATCATGGCCTGCCCCCCGCCCCGCACGGCCGCCCGGACACGCATCCGGGCGGCCGCGAAAAAACTCCTTCTTACCGGCCCAGCGGGCCCGCGGTCTCAGAGCAGCGCGTGGTTCGTGCCGCTGGATGCGAATTGCGCGAGGACGCTCGAAGACGCCCGCGCTCTTGCGGAGAACGCGCTCGACGACACCGCGGGGACGGCCCCGACCCGGAGCGTCGCGCTCCTCGTCCTGCGCGCCCCGGATGCCTGACAAGGCGAGGCCCCATCTCGCACCGCATGAGGGTCTCTGAGAAAAACCCTTGCCAAGTCGGCGAGATCGCTCATCCTACTCGGAGAGATTCGTTCATTCACACGCTCGTTTGACGCAGGTGTATTTTGAAACGTGGAACAGTTTTGTTGGTGGCCTGTGCCTGCGTGGGCACATTTGGATGCGCCCCGGTCAGAGATGCGGCTGAGACAGCTCTCGACACGATATCAGGAAGCGCTCGAATCGAGGACACGACCTCTTGCGCGCCTTTGCGCGCGGATTTCCGACGCGACGTGCAAAGCGCAGATCTCGGAAAGTCGGCATTGGGCGTGGTGGGCGACGTGGTCCGTGAGTTGGTCGAGCGCCAGCTGGGGACAACGCTCACCTCGGCCCTCGAAGAGAACTTCGCCGAGACGATCAACGAGCTCAATTCGTCGATCCTCGACGACGCGCTGAACCTCGAGCGGGTGACGCTGGCGTTGTCGCGCTTGCACGACTGCCGCCTGCAGATCGCCCGAGACGTCAACCGCGACGTGCGCCGCGGCCTTCTGACCCGGGCCCGGGGCGAGGCCGATCTCCAGCTCCTCCGCGATCTCACGAACGAGGACCTTGAGCTTGCCCGCGAGGTGATCGACGACATCGGCGATCGCTCCGAGGAGTTTCGACTGGCCGCGCGACAGGCCCGCACCCAGGCCAGAACCCCCGCCCAGATCGAGAAGGTGGAGGAGATCGACGCGGCCATTCAGACCAATCAGAACGCGTTCGAGGCGTCGACCACCGAGGTGGCGGCGATCGAGACCTCGGCGGCCGGCGACGATTTCGAGCTCGCCTGGGCGCGCCTTCTCTGGCGTGTGGCCCTGGCCCGAGAGACCGCGCGGGGCCGGGCCGCCGCGCCACGTGATGGAGGGACCCGATGACACGGACGACCGGTCTTGCCTCGGCGATCTTCGCCGCCGCGCTCGCCCTCGGCCTCGCCGGCGGCGCATCCGCCGACACGGGGCGCCAGGAGTTCATGCTCTCGATCGACCACCATGTCTCGCCCGTCACCCGTCTTGCGGTGCACGAGGAGCGCGGCGTGGTGCTCACGGGCGCGCTCGACCGGAGCGCGCGCTACTGGAGCCTCGACGACGGCGACGCCTGGGCGGTGCGCCACCCGCCCCATGGCCCCGGGCGGGCGGGGCAAGTGACGGCGGTGGAGATGCTCCCCTCCGGTGTCGCGCTGCTCGCCGCGCCCTCGGCCGATTACGGGGCCGACGCCTCCGCCATCTACGCCGTGGAGCCCAAGGACGGCCGCGTGATCTTCAAGCGCGACGGCTTTCCGGGAACGGTCTACAGCCTGAGCTACCGGGCCGAGGGACGGTTTCTGGCCGCGGCCCTCGGCGCGCAGGGGCTCGTGCTGCTCGACCGACGGCTGGGCGATGTGTGGCGCATCGTGACCCCGGGGGTACGGCATGTCTGGGCGCTCTTCGGGCCGCGCGGTCGCCTCGTCTCGGTCACCGATGCGGGAACGGTCGCGGTCCACGAGGTGGCGGCCGAGACCGGGGCGGCGGCGCTCGTCGCCGAGATCCGGGCCGAGCCCGGGGCCGTCCCCGCCTCCGCCGCGATCTCCCCGGATGGCCGCCGGATCGCCGTGGGCTACGACACCGCGCCGCATGTCGACGTGTTCGACCTGCCGAGCGGGACCCGGCTCGAGCGCCTCACGCTCGCCAATGTCGTCGCCGGGGCGGGCGCGCTCAACCGCGTGGCCTGGGCCGGATCCGACGGGGGCGAGGGCGTCCTTTACGCAGGCGGAACCGTTCAGGTCCAGGGGCGCAACGTGATCGGGGCCTGGCGCGACGGGCGGGGCATCGGCCTTGCGCGCCAGGTGGCGCTCGACAGCATCTCCCACATCGTCGGGCTCTCGGATGGCGGGGCGGTCTACGCCTCCACCTTCCCGTCCTGGGGACGCCTCGCACCCCGGCCCGCCGCCACGGACGCCTCGGCGCTGACCCGAGACGTGGCCTTCGACGTCGCGTTCGACCGCGTGTCGCACAAGCTCGATCACCGGGGGGCCGGGCTCGACGGGCGCTTGGCCGTGAGCGCGGATGGCCGCCGCGCCTGGGTGCGGCCGCGCGATCCCCTGACCGGGCTTGCCGGCGCGCCGGTGATGATGGATCTCGGGCTGCCGGGTCTCGTGGCGCCGGCGGCCCATCCGCCGGCGGTGGCGCCGCAGAGATCGCGGCCCGCGGCGCCGGGGCTCGCCATCGGGGCGCTGCCGAGCCGCGCCCCCGAAATCGGCGGGAAGGACCTCGCCACGGCCCCCGGCGGACCCGCCCTCGGAGTCGGCGAGCGCGTGCTGAGCGGGGATGTCGCCCAAACGGGTGCGGGCGCCCTCCTCGGCGCGGACCACACCCTCTACCTCACCGACCGGGCGGGGCGTCTGGTCGCCGACCGTCCGCTGCCCGCGGCAGCCTGGGGCGTGGCGCTCACGCCGGCGGCCGACCTGGCAGTCGCCGCCCTCGGCGACGGAACGCTGCGCTGGTACGCCGTCACCTGGGGCGCTCCGGGGCGGGCGGAGATCCGCGAACTGGCCGCCGCCTTCATCCACGCCGACCGCGCCACATGGGTCGCCTGGCGACGGGACGGGGCCTTCGCGCATTCGGCATTCGGCGGCACAGGGCTCGGCGGCTACGTGGTGAACCGCACGCGGTTCAACGCCCAGGGGCAGGTGCGCGATTTCGGCGGGGCCCTGGTGACGATGTCGGAGATGTACAACCGCCTCTACGATCCCGCGGCCGTCGCCCGCACGCTCGCCAGCCCCGAACGCTGGGACCAGATCGCCGAGGGCCGCGCAGTGCAGGACCTCGTCGCCCGCGCGGAGCGCCCGGTCGTCCGCCCCGTCCGCCTCTGCGAAGGCCAGGGTGCAGCCTGCACGGAGCTCTCCGACACGGCCGTGGCTCCGGGCGCGCCGCGCCGCGTGAACTGGGGGGCGAGCGCCGCAGCGGCCCTGCATCTCGAGGTGGAGGGGTCAGCCAGCGGGCTCGATCGGGTGCAGGTCTACCGCAACGGCCGGTTTGCCGGCCTTCACCGGATCGAGGAGGTGCGCCGGCGCGGGCCCGAGGGCGCCGAGACGCTTGTGGTTCCGCTCGCCCTTGCCGAAGGGCCAAACGCCATCTCGCTCCGGCTCTACGATCGGCACGATGTCTATTCCGACATCGCGGTCGCCGAGGTCGCGCGGCCGCCGCTTCCGCCGAGCCCGGACATGCATGTGCTCGGGATCGGCGTCGCGACCTACCGAAACGAGACGCTGCGCCTGCTCGCCGCCGCCGAGGACGCCTCCGCGATTGCCGAGCTCTTCGACGAAGCGGCGTCGGACGAGCACTATGTGGACGTCCACACCCGGATCCTGCGGAACGAGCGGGCGACGCTCGAGGGCATCCTCGCGGCGCTGTCCGATCTCGCGGCGGTGGCGGACGCGGACGACACCGTAATCGTCTACATGGCCGGGCACGGGGAGACCGGGGAGGACGGCTATGTCTTCCTCCCGCACGAGGTCCGGAGCCTCGAGCACAAATACGACGACGGGCTGACCGGCCGGCAGATCCTCAACGCGCTCGGCGAGATCCGCTCGGACTCGCTCCTCGTGATGATCGACACCTGCTACGCCGACGCCCTCGACACCCACCTCCTGTCCCAGTTCGCGCACGACCTCCAATCCTACTTCCTGCTCGCGTCCAACGATCAGATGACCGCGCAGGACCGCGCCCCGGACAGCGAGCACGGCGTCTTCGCGACCGTGGTGCTCGAGGGTCTGGACGGCGCGGCGCGTCTCCAATCGGGGAACGTCGTCGATGCCGTCGCCCTCGGCCTCTACGCCATGGACCGTCCGCTCGCGCTGATGGGGCCGGAGCGCGCGCCGGAGGTCGTCTTTCGGACCGGCAGCGACCGGCTCCGCAGTCTTCCGCTGACCAGCCTCTAACCGGGAGAGCCGCCATGCCCCTTCGCCTCCTCCTCGCCCTCGCCGCGCTGACCGCAGGCGCGCTGCCCGCCCAGGCCCGAGCCGACTGCGAGCCTGTGGCCATGGTGCTCGAGGTGCCGGCGCCCGACATGGTGTGGGCGAGCGCCCAGGGTTCCGATGCCCGGGTGGCGCTGCGCCCGGGGTCGCTCATCCTCCCGGGCTCGCGGATCGGCTTTCACCCGGACGCCCCGCGGCCCAGCCTCACGCTCCGGCTCCGGCCCGACTCCGAGAAGGTGACCGAGCTGCCAAGCCGACGGGACCGGAGGCGCGGCGAACGCGTGTTCGAGGGCACCTGCTCGGGCGCGGCGCGGGGAACCGCGGAAGACATGCTCAGCCTTATCTGGGATGCGGGGAAGGCCGCGTTCTTCCCGCCCGGCCTCCAGGCCGACGCCGAATACATGGGGCCCGAGCGGGGCGGACCGGCGGAGGACCGGACGGCCGCCGATCTCGTGTTCAAGCGGCTGCCGGCCGAGCGTCTCTTTCTCGAGGCGGACGAGCCCGACCTCCACGCCGCTTGGTCCGGACGGCCCGCCCATCTCGTGCTGCGCGAGCCGGCGAGCGGCCGCGAGATCGGGCGGAGCCGCCTCGACACCTACGGGCGCACGAGCCTCGATCTGCCCGGAGGCCTCGCGCCCGGCACCCGGCTCGTGCTCGCGCTCGAAGCGGAAGACGGCACCCGGGGAGAAACCCGCGAGATCGAGATCGTCGCCCCTGGCAGCGCCCCCCCGGCGATGGCGGGCGCAGGTCCGCCCGATGGGGATCGCGCCCGCGCCTGGCTGTACTACGCCGGTCCCCCCGCCTGGCGGCTCCACGCGCTCTCGGGGCTGGCCCGCCAACGCTCGGAGAGTTTCGTCGCCCTCAAGGTGTGGCGCGACGCGGTGACGGGCGCGGAGCGGTGAATTCAGACAAGGGCGGGGGGGCCAGCTCCTCTTGCCACAGCTTCTGGCACCATTTCTGGCACGCGCTCGCCATGGGCGCCCTGGTCGCCACGGCGCTTTCCGTAAGCTCCCTGCTCTCCGAGACCATGCGGCAGGTGGAGCAGATCGGGCTCGACATGCGGGACCGGGCCGAGGCCGTGTTGAGCCCGGCCGAACCCTGGCCGGGGCCTTACGTCTTTCTCGATGCGAGTCTGTCGGGATGCGCAACCTCGCTCCGGCATTGGGTCGGCGATGCGATCGTGGGCCCGCTCACCTGTCCGCCGCCCACCCGATACCCCGACGCCTATCTGGCCGACATCCTCGCAGCGCTCGCCGCCCTCGCGCCCGGCAACCGGCCCGCGGCGGTGATCTTCGATCTGCCCGGCACCCCCGCCGAGCTGATAGCGGACGATCTCTTCGCGCCCTGCTTTGCGGGGTCCCGGCCCGATGCCGCGGAGTCGCATCGGCAGCGGATCCGCGAGGCGCTCTGGGCCATGCCGTTTCCGATCGTCCTCGATGCCAGCGCGCGGCGGGGAGAGCACCCGCTGCATTTCGTCGTGCCCGACTGGTCCGAGGCCGCCGTCGCCAAAGGCGCGCCGCCCAATGTCTACCGGGCCGGATTCCATCTGTTCATCGATCCCCAGCTCCGCGACGGCGTGATCCGCCGGGCCCCGGGGGTCGTGGCGGCGGATGTCGTGCGCGGCGACGGCGCGGTCTGCGGCGCGCTGCAGGCCGCCACGCCGCCGGGCTGGCCCACGCTGTTGCCCGACGCCGCGCTGGTCGCCGCGCGCTTTGCCGCCGCGGCCAAGGCCAGCGACCCGGTCGCCGCCGCTGGGAGGGTCCGCGAGCACCTGGCCGATCTCACGGGCGGGGTGAGCGTGCCGCGGGCCGAGCCCGCCGAGCCCGCCGAGCCCGTCGGGGCCGCCTGCGCGGACCGCCCGGAGGCGCCGGCCTGCCTCCGGTCTCGGTTCCTCGACGCCCTCGACGCCGAGCGCACCGCCCCGGGCGGGCCCAAGGCCTTGGGCCGGCCGATCTCCTTCGCCTTGCCCTCGGCCGCGCTCGACCCGGAGCGCGCGCGGCGCTCGATCCTGCATGTCGATCTCGCTACACGAACCGCCGCCGGCGGCGGGTTCGACCTCCAATGGCTCGATTTGCGCGACCGGGTGGTGATCGTGGGGGTGGCCGACATCGAGGGCGGCGACTGGCGGCTCACCCCGCTCGGGCAGATGACCGGCGCGGAGGTGCTGCTGAACGCGGTCTGGACCCACACGGCGGCGGGGCCGCTCGTCGCGCCCGCGCCCAAGGCCGCGAGCCCCTGGGCGCCGATCTGGAAGCTGTTGCTGAAGATGCTGGCGAAGATCCCCTATCTCCTCGCCGCGGCTGCCGTGTTCGCCATGGGCGTGTCGCTGGGTGAGGGTCTGGTGCGTCGCCTGCTGCCCATGTCCGACGGCACCCGGCGGGCTGATTGCCTCAGGCTGGTGGGTAACGCCGTCGTGGTGCCGACCGCGATGGCCGCGGCCGCCCTGGCCATCGTCCTCGGCGACGAGCCCATCAACTGGGCGATCGACTGGGCGCTCGGCGGGCTCTTCGACACGCCCTTGCCGCGGGTCGACATCTTCGTGCCGCTCCTCGCCATCGCGGCGGAGAAGTTCGTCGTGGACTTCCACAAACTGGTGGACGGCAAGGATGATTGACGGCGGATCTCCGGGGCGGCCGGAGCTGTCCGTGTTGCAAGACATGCGACGGTCCACTTAGACCGAGCGCGCCGGCCCGGCGCCAAATCCTGCGAAGAATTCACGGCGGATTTCGCGGCTTTGGCCTAAAGACAACTGACCCGCGCGCGCGAATGAAGTCGGGCCGCAGATTTGAGAGAACAGCTTGCGTTTTCGGTCGCATACCGGGATTGTTTTTGACGGAAGAATTTCATGAGATTCGGCGCAGGACAGCGAGGAAACACATGGTCAAATTTGGATACGCGCTGCTCGCCCTGGCAGCGATGTCGGGCTGGGCGGCCAAAGCCCGCGAACTTCGGATCAGCCATCAGTGGAACACCAATGATATTCGCCATCAGATGGCCGAAGTTCTGGCGAGCGAGGTGGAAAATTCTGGAACGGGACTGGAAATTGCGATCTTTCCGCGGCGGGAACTTTACCAGCCGCGCGGACAGTACGAGCCGGTTATGTCCGGCGAACTGGATATGTCGATCTATCCGCTCGCCAATTCGGGGAACCGTCATCCGCATTACAATCTGACGCTGATGCCGGGCCTCGTGAAGAACCACGCCCACGCCTCGCGGATCTTCCGCTCGGACTTCATGGCCGAGATCGAGCGCATCCTGGGCGAGGACGACATCGTCGTCCTGGTGCACGGCTAACTGGCCGGGGGATTTGCGGGCACCGAGGGCTGCGTCCGCCGCCCGCAGGACAGTCGCGGCAAGGTGGCCCGGGCCGCGGGCGCGGCGTTCGAATCGATGCTCTCGGGCGCCGGGGCGACGATCCACTCCATGCCCTCCTCGCGCATCTACAAAGAGATGGAGGCCGGGGGGCTCCAAGTGGCCAACACCTCCTCGGCGAGCTTCGTGAGCTTCCGCCTGTACGAGCAGGTGAAGTGCTTCACCCCGGCCGGCGAGGACGCGCTCTGGTTCATGTACCACCCCGTGCTCATGAACAAGTCGACCTTCGAGGCCCTCACCCCGGAGCAGCAGACCGCGCTTCTGCGGGCCGCCGAGCGCGCGGAGGCGTTTTTCGCCGAGGAGGCCGCCAAGCAGGACGATCTGGCGCGCCAGGTGTTCGTGGAGCGGGGCGTCGAGATCGTGGAGATGGACGAGATCGACCACGCCGAGTGGTTCGGCGTGGCGAAGGAGACGTCCTACGAGGCGTTCCTCGCGGACATGCCGGACGGCTTCCGCCTCCTCCAGATGGCCCTCAGCATCCGGTGAGGGCGGCCCCGGCCCCCGGGTGAGGGAACCGCGGCGCGGTCAGGCCCCCGGCTGCCAGCGGCCGGGACGCTCCGCCTCGGCCAGGTCCTCGCCAGGGCCTTCGCGCAACAGCTCCCCGAGCTCGGCAAGGGCGGCGAGGATCGCTCGGCGCTCCGCGCTGGGGAGCGCCCGGAACCGGCCCGTGAAGCCGGCGCCCAAGGGCTCCGGCGCGGCGGCCAGACGGCTCCGCCCCCGGTCGGTGAGGCGGACATGCACGATCCGCCGGTCCCGCAGCGATCGGTAGCGCTCCACGAGCCCCTTCTCCTCCAGCTTGTCGAGAATGCCGACGGCGGTGGGCGCGCTCAGATCCGCCTCCGCCGCGATCGCTCGGCTCGTCACCTCGCCCATCTCGCCCACCGAGGTGAGCACGACGAGCTGCGGCAGGGTGAGACCGACCGCGCGGTCGATCCGCCGCGACTGAATGTCGAACGCCCGTGCGATCCGGCGGACCGCCTTCAGAAGGGCGCGCATCTCCGTCTCATGGGTCATGGGATCCCGGCCAGCGTTGATCTCCAATCGTTATTGCTCTAACTGTTCGGCGTCAAACGAATTCGAGAAAGGGGCACGGGCACCGATGTGCGGCATTTGCGGAGAGATCGCGCGCGAGGGCGCAGTGGCATCGGCTGCGGTCGTCGAGCGGATGAGCGACGCGATGGCGCCTCGCGGGCCGGACGGCGCCGGGCTGGTGCTGCGCGGGCGCGTCGCCTTCGGACACCGTCGGCTCATGATCATCGACCTCTCCGAGGCCGCGGCGCAGCCCTTCGTCGACACCGGTCTGGGGCTCGCGATCGCGTTCAACGGCTGCATCTACAATTACGAGGCGCTGCGGGCGGAGCTCGCGGCGCTCGGCCACCGCTTCGCCTCGACCGGCGACACCGAGGTGATCCTCAAGGGTTGGGCCGAGTGGGGGCCGCAGGTGGTGGAGCGCCTTCTCGGCATGTTCGCCTTCGCGATCCATGAGCGGGCGACGGGCCGGGTCTTCCTGGTGCGCGACCGGTTCGGGATCAAGCCGCTTTATCTCGCCGAGGTGGGGGGGCGGATCCGCTTCGCCTCGAGCCTGCCCGCGCTCGTCGCCGGCGGCGGGGTGGACACGGGCATCGACCCCATCGGCCTCCATCATTACATGACCTGGCACGCGGTGGTGCCGGCGCCGCGCACCATCCTCTCGGGCGTGCGCAAGCTTCCGGCGGCCACCATGCGCACCGTGGAGCCCGACGGCACGACCGCGGACTGGACCTATTGGCAGCCCCGCTTCGGCCCTGAGGAGGGCGACCACGCGCGGACCCCCGAGGAATGGCGCGACCGCGTGCTCGAGGCGCTGCGCGTCGCCGTTCGACGGCGCATGGTCGCCGATGTGCCGGTGGGCGTCCTCCTCTCGGGCGGGGTCGACAGCTCGCTCATCGTCGGCCTCCTCGCCGAGGAGGGACAGGCGGATCTCGCGACCTACTCCATCGGCTTCGAGGCGGCGAAGGGCGAGCGGGGCGACGAGTTCAGCTACTCCGACCTCGTGGCCGAGCGCTTCGGCACGCGGCACCACCGGATCTTCATCCCCTCCGACGAGATGCGGGAGAACCTGCCGGCGGCGATCGCCGCGATGTCCGAGCCCATGGTCTCCTACGACAACATCGGCTTCTTCCTCCTGTCGCGGGAGGTGGCGAAATCGATCAAGGTCGTGCAGTCCGGCCAGGGGGCGGACGAGGTCTTCGGCGGCTATCACTGGTACCCCGCGCTCGCCAAGGCCAACGACCCCGTCGCGGCGTATCGCGACGCCTTCTTCGACCGCGACCACGGCACCATGGCGCGCCATCTCAGCCCGGACTGGCTGGCCGAGGCGGATGCGAGCCTGGCCTTCGTGGAGGCGGACTTCGCCCGGCCCGGCGCGGACGACCCCGTGGACAAGGCGCTGCGGATCGACACCAATGTGATGCTCGTCGAGGATCCGGTGAAGCGGGTGGACAACATGACGATGGCCTGGGGGCTCGAGGCGCGGGTCCCGTTTCTCGACCACGAGCTCGTGGAGCTTGCGGGCCGCATCCCCTCGGAGCTCAAGCTCGCCCAGGGCGGCAAGGGCGTGCTCAAGGAGGCGGCGCGCAAGGTCGTCCCCCACGAGGTGATCGACCGGCCCAAGGGCTACTTTCCCGTGCCCGCGCTCAAATATCTCGACGGGCCCTATCTCGAGATGTGCCGCGACGCGCTCGCGAGCGGGGCGGCCCGGGATCGGGGGCTCTACCGGCAGGACTATCTCGACACGCTGCTCGCCGACCCCTCGGCCCATGTGACCAAGCTCCGGGGTTCCGAGCTCTGGCAGGTGTCGCTCCTCGAGATGTGGCTCCAGAGCCAAGGGATCTGACGGTGAGCGACAAGCCCCATCTCCGCAAGGCGGCGTCGCAGCGCCACCGGCTCGAGCGCAAGCGCTCGGAGACGCTCGGCCAGGGCGGCCCGGGCGCCGAGGCGGTGAAGGAGACCGCGCTCATCGATTGCGGCTGGGGCCGGCTCGTCTTCGCCCACACCTTCCCCACCGCCGAGGCGATCGCCGAGGTCTTGCGCGCGGAGGGCTCGGACCGGCGCGACATCGCCTTCTATGTCCGCGACCCGCATGTGGTGCTCGCGATGGCGCCGCAGGAGCTCTTCCTCGACCCCTCGCACACCTTCCGCCTCGATCTCGCGACCTACCGCCCCGCGAGCCGACGCCGCCGGGCCTTCTCCATCCGCCGGCTCTCGACGCGCCGCGACGCCGAGAGCATCAACGTGATCTACCTCCAGCGGGGCATGGTGCCGGTGCCGCCCGAGTTTTTCTGGGACAAACGCGATGCACGGGCGCTCACGGTGCTGGTGGCCGAGGACGCGGAGACCGGAGAGGTGATCGGCTCGGCCATGGGGGTGGACCATCGCCTGGCCTTCGGCGACCCCGAGCGGGGCTCCTCGCTCTGGTGCCTCGCCGTGGCGGCCCATGCGCCCCATGCGGGCATCGGGGAGTCCCTCGTCCGCCGGCTGGCCGAGCATTTCAAGGCGCGCGGGGCCGCGTTCCTCGACCTCTCGGTGATGCACGACAACACCCAGGCCATCGGGCTGTACGAAAAGCTCGGCTTCCGCCGCGTCCCCGTCTACGCGGTGAAGCGCAAGAACGTGATCAACGAGCGGCTCTTCACCGGCCCGCCCGTGACCGCGGAGCTCAACCCCTACGCCCGGATCATCGTCGACGAGGCGCTCCGCCGCGGGATCCATGTGGAGGTGACGGACGCGGCCGGCGGGTTCTTCAGCCTCACCTATGGGGGGCGCCGGGTGCGCTGCCGCGAGGCGCTGTCGGAGCTCACCTCGGCGGTCGCGATGTCGATCTGCGACGACAAGCGGGCGACCCGGCGGGTGGTGGAGGCCGCCGGCGTGCGGATGCCGGCCCAGCTCTCCGAGACGGGGCCGGAGGCGCTCGCCGCCTTCCTCGCGCAGTGGGGCGAGGTGGTGGTGAAGCCCGCCCGCGGCGAGCAGGGACAGGGCGTCTCCGTCGGGCTTTCCACGGTCGACGAGGTGGAGGCCGCCATCGAGGCCGCGCGCCGCGTCGCCGCCGATGTGATCGTGGAGGAGTGTTTCCGCGGCGAGGATCTGCGCCTCGTCGTGATCGACTACAAGGTGGTGGCCGCGGCCATCCGGCGGCCGGCCCGGATCGTGGGCGACGGGCGGGCGAGCGTGCGCGAGCTCATCGCAGCCCAGAGCCGGCGCCGCGCTGCCGCCACCGGAGGCGAGAGCCGCATCCCCCTCGACGCCGAGACCGAACGCTGCGTGATCGCGGCGGGCTTCGGGCTCGACGACGTGCCGCCGGCCGGCGCGAGCTTCGCCGTGCGCAAGGCCGCCAACCTCCACACCGGCGGCACGATCCACGACGTGACCGACCAGACCCACGGCGCCCTCGTCGCGGCCGCCATCGCCGCCGCCCGAGCGATCGAGATCCCGGTGACCGGCATCGATCTCATGGTGACGAGCCCGAGCCTGCCGGACTATGTGTTCATCGAGGCCAACGAGCGCCCCGGCCTCGCCAATCACGAGCCCCAGCCCACGGCGGAGCGCTTCGTCGACCTCCTCTTCCCGCTCTCGATCCCGCAAGCCGCCCGCAGCGCCCAACGGAGACCCCCGTGACCCGGACCGACACCCCCACGCCCCTGAGGCTCGAGATCGACCTCGACTATCTGCGCGCCAGCCTCGAGGCGCTCCTCGCGATCCCCAGCCCCACGGGCTACACCGACACGGTGGTGCGCCATGTCTGCGGCGAGCTCGACCGGCTGGGGCTCGACTACGACCTCACCCGGCGGGGCGCCATCCGGGCCCGGCTGGGCGGCGCGCAGAAGGCGGGGGCGCGGGCCATCGTCTCGCATCTCGACACGCTGGGCGCGCAGGTGCGCAGCCTCCAGCCCAACGGACGGACCGGGCTCGCCCCCATCGGCACCTGGTCGGCCCGCTTCGCCGAGGGCGCGCGCGCCACGGTCTTCACCGAGCGCGGCGCCTATCGCGGCACGATCCTGCCGCTCAAGGCCTCGGGCCACACCTTCGACGACGAGATCGACACCCAGCCCGTCGGCTGGGACCATGTGGAGCTCCGGATCGACTCCATCGCCTTCACCGAGGCGGATCTCCACCGCCTGGGCGTCGAGGTGGGCGACATCGTGGCGATCGACCCCCAGCCCGAGTTTCTCAACACGGGGTTCATCGTCTCGCGCCATCTCGACAACAAGGCCGGCGCGGCGGCGATGCTCGCGGCGCTCGAGGCGATCCACCGGGCCGAGATCGCGCTGCCGGTCGACATGTTCTGGCTCTTCACCATCGCCGAGGAGGTGGGCCACGGCGCGGCCTCGGTGCTCTTGCCGGACATCGCCTCCCTCGTCGCGGTCGACAACGGAACGACCGCGCCCGGGCAGAACTCCTCGGAGTTCGGCGTGACCCTGGCGATGGCGGACCAGACCGGCCCCTTCGACTACCACCTCACGCGCAAGATGGCCGAGCTCTGCCACGCCAACGACATCCGGATGCAGAAGGACGTGTTCCGCCACTACCGCTCCGACAGCGCCTCGGCCATCGAGGCCGGGGCGGATGTGCGCACCGCCCTCGTCACCTTCGGCATCGACGCGAGCCACGGCTACGAGCGCATCCACATGCACGCGCTCCGCTCCCTGGCCGAGCTCCTCACCGCCTACGCCCGGAGCGATGTGGAGATCCCGCGGGACCGGAGCACGATCGGCGGCCTTCGGGGCTTCACCCGCCAGCCGACGGATCCGGCCGAGCCAGATTTCGACACCCGCCAGGAGCTGGATCCGGAGCGCCACGGCGAGGACCACGCGGCGGAGTGAGCAAGGAGGGGATGGGCGTCGCGGAGCCGAGGGGGCATGATCGGGGCATCCGCGCCCCCCGATCCCCGGCCCCGACCGCATGCCAGGGACCTCCTCGACGAGGGGTCCGACACGCGGAACCTCCGCGGCGTGCTCTCCTTCCGGACCGACTTCACCGGGCCGCGGGCCTTAGCTCGGGCACGCCCCCGCGGGTCCACCTCATCCTCTCCCGCGCCTGCAGCCTGGCGATCGAGACCGGCCGCAGGCGCACTCACGGCCCGGGCGAGCTCGTGACGGTGCCGCGCAGGCGCTCCCACATCTTCGCCGACCGCCCCGGGCGCCCGACCGACACGCTCGCGACCGTGCTGAGGGGCGCGGGCTTTCGCGGCCGCAGGGTGCTCAAGCTCGGCGCGGGCGATCCGGAGGCGGCGAGCCGCAGGGTCTGCGGCCATCCGAGCTCCCGCCCGGGGGCCCGCGCCTCGACGCGCTGCCGGACCCCATCGTCGTCACCCGCGGGACGCGGCGCCGCACGCCCTGGCTCGACGACCTTCGCCGCCGCATGGGCGCGCGCTCTCTGACACGCCGGGGCTCGGCACGCTCGGTCAAGCGGCTCTCGGAGATCGTCTTCGCCGTGGCGGTGCGCGCGGGCCTGCCGGAGGGCGAGCGCCTCGCCCGGCGTCTCCTGGGGCTCGAGGACCGTCAGATCGGCTGGGCGCTCGAGGCCATCCGCACCGCGGCCGTCGGCAGGGCGCAGGGCGCCTTCGCCGCCCTCGTGGGCGTGCCGCCGCGCGCAGATGTGACCGACTGGCGACTCCAGAGGGCGCTCCAGCTCCTCTCCGATCCCGGCCTCGGCGTCGGCGTCGGCGTCCAACAGGTGGCGCCGCTCATGGGCTAACGCTCGGCGGCGGCCTTCAGCCGGGCCTTCGCCGCGCGGCTCGGCGTCGCGCCGTCGGACCACCGCCACGGCCATGGCTGAGGCTGCGGCGCTCGAGGCGCCCCGGCGTCCGAACCGCGGTGCGCACCGTCCAAACCGCGCACGCCGCCGCTGCGCCCATCTCGCCCTCGCCCTCTCGGAAAGCGAGACGGTCCGTGCCTTTGCCCGCACGACGATCCGAGACCACGCGGCGGTGAACGATGCGGCGGTCCTCGTCCAGGGCCTCAGAATGGTGCCGCAGGACAACACGACGCGCGAGGCGCTCCTCTCGGGCGGGGCCGAGACCCGCGACCGGCCGAGCGCCCTCCGCAGCACGGCCGTCGACTGCGCCGATGCCGAGACCAAGCCCGCCTACCACCAGGCGGTCAACCGGACGGTGACGGAGGCCTTTCTCCCCGCCGTCGCGGTGCCGACGCTCGAGGGTTTTCACGAAAGCGCGCTCGAAACCTGCGAGGTGCATGGGGCGCAAGCCGGTCGGATGGTCGCGTCGCGCGACCGCGGATGAGCCCTGACCGGCGCGCCGGCGCGTCCTCGCCCTTCGCGCCGCCCTGCCGACGCCCGCGCTCGGCGGACCGGGGCCACGGCAGCGCCCCCGGCGCCGCCTCGTGCGGATCCGGGGCTCAAAGGTCGTCCCGGCGCGGCTCGCCATCCGGAGAGGCGACGCGGTGAAATGGGCGAACGACGCCATCGCCCCCCACACGGCCATCGCGACAGGGGAGCCAGGCTTGGACACCGGCAGCCTCGCCCACGCCGCCCAGGCCGTCCTCGGCTTCGCCCGGCCGGGCCGCCACCCAGATCACTGCCGGCACCCCCCGAGGACGACGGGGAGATCCTCGTTGCGCCCTGATCGGCCCCCGCCCGAGCGCGCCATTTTTGTTGCGTTTGCCCGTCGGGCGCTCTCTAGTCGAGGGCCGGGCGCGGGAACAAGGGCGGAGCGATGCGCGCAGAGCGGATCCGAGCGCTGGGGCGCGGGCACTGGCTGGCCTTTTTCGGGCTCACGCTCATCGGTTGGGCGGGGCTCGCCGCCATGGCGGTGCCGACGGAGCTGCGCGCGCTCGAGGCGGCCTACGGCCCCTCGCTCCTCGAGATCCTCTGCGGCGGCGCGCTCGGCCCCGCGGGCTTTGGCCCCACCTTCGCCATGTGGGCGCTGATGTCGGCCGCGATGATGGCGCCGACCGCGCTGCCCGCCTTCGCGACCTATGACGAGCTGGGCGCGGTCGCCCCCACTCAATTCGGCCGTTTGGTGGCGGGCTACCTCGCCGCCTGGCTCGGCTTTTCGGCGCTGGCCGCGGGGGCGCAGGTGGCGCTCCAGTCCCAGGGGCTCGTGAGCGGGCTCGGCACCAGCCTCTCGGCCCTCCTCTCGATGGCGCTTCTGATCGGCGCGGGGGCCTACCAGTTCAGCCCCTGGAAGGAGGCGTGCCTGGCCCGGTGCCGCGCGCCCCTCGCGGTCTTTCTCGCGCGCTGGGCGGAGGGGCCCTTCCGCATCGGCCTCCGCCTCGGGCTCGACTGCGTGGGCTGCTGCTGGGCGCTCATGGCGCTCGCCTTCGTGGGCGGCACGATGAACCTCGCCTTCATGGGCCTCGCGATGCTGCTGATGACACTGGAAAAACTGCCCGATCTCGGCCGACATCTGACGCGCCCCCTGGGGGTGGCGCTGATCGCCGCCGGGCTCGCCCTGCCCCACCTGTAACACCACGGAGGACCCCCATGGCCCTGGACGCCGCCACCATCCCGGACTGGTCGCTCAAAGGCGAGCTCATCCTCAACTGCAACTGCACGGTCTTCTGCCCCTGCGTGGTGAGCCTCGGAAAGCACCCGCCCACCGAGGGCTATTGCCAGGCCTGGGTCGGCATCCGGATCGACCGGGGCGCCTTTGGCGAGGAGAGCCTCGGGGGCCTCAATGTCGGGCTCATCATGGACATCCCCGGCACCATGGCGCGGGGCAACTGGAAGGCCGCCGCCTTCGTCGACGACCGGGCGAGCGAGGCGGCCTATGCGGGGCTCGTCGCGATCTTCTCGGGGGCCGCGCGGGGCACCACCGGGCTCTTCGGGCTCCTGGTCAGCGAGTTCCTCGGCGCCGAGCGGGCGGAGGTGCGCTTCGAGACACACGGCGAGGCCCGGCGCCTCATGGTGGGCAAGAAGATCCAGGGCGAGGTGGTGCCGGTCACCAACGCCCAGGGCCGCACCACCGTGATCTCCAACACCGATTACTGGATGGGCCCGGACATCACCGTGGCCACCGCCACCAAGGGCCGGGTGCGCGCCTTCGGCCGGGTGTGGGATTTCGACGGCCGTTCGGCCGAGATCTGCCAGATCGACTGGCGCGGGCCGCGCTGAGCTCCGCCCCGGCCATGCACGAGCATTTCGACGCGCTGCCGCCCACCGCGGCCAATCACGTGCCGCTGTCGCCCGTCTCCTTCCTGGCGCGGGCCGCCGCGGTGCATGGCGATTGGCCGGCCCACATCGCGGGGCCTGTCCGGCGGAGCTGGGCGGAGGTGCACGACCGGGCGCGCCGCGTCGCGGGCGGGCTCGCGGCCCGGGGCATCGGCCTCGGCGACACGGTGAGCGTCCTTGCCCCCAATCTGCCGGAGCTCTTCGAGCTCCATTTCGCCGTGCCGATGAGCGGCGGCGTCCTCTCGACGCTCAACACCCGGCTCGAGGCCGAGACCCTCGCCTACATCCTCGAGCACTCCGACAGCGCCCTCGTGTTCGTCAACAGCGAGACGCGCCCGCTCCTCGAGGCCGCGCTCGCCAAAGCCCGGGTCGCGCCCGAGGTGGTGGAGATCGCGACCGGCGCGGCCCCGGCCCGCGCTGGCCCGACCTATGACGATCTCGTGGCCGCGCCGCCGATCGCCGGATCGGGCCTGCCCGCCGACGAGTGGCAGGCGATCGCGCTCAACTACACCTCCGGCACCTCGGGCCGGCCGAAGGGCGTCGTCTACCACCACCGCGGGGCGTATCTCATGGCGCTCGGCACCGTCGCGGCCTGGCAGATGCCCGAGCGGCCCGTCTATCTTTCAGTCGTGCCGATGTTTCACTGCAACGGCTGGGGCCATCCCTGGATGATGGCGATCCTCGGCGGCACCAAGGTGTTCCCGGTCTCGAACGCGCCGGAGCACATCTTCGATGCCATCGCGGCCCACCGCGTGACGCATTTCGGCGCGGCCCCGGTCGTCCTCCAGATGCTGGCCGAGAGCGCCGCCGCCCCGGCGGCGCCGTTCGCCCCGGCGCTTCAGGTGATGACCGCGGGCGCCCCGCCGCCGCCCGCGATCCTCGAGCGCATGGCCGCGCTCGGCATGGAGGTCATGCATGTCTACGGCCTCACCGAAACCTACGGGCACATCTCGCAATGCCTGCCCCGCGACAGCTGGGCCGCGCTCGACCCGGCCGAGGTGGCCGCCCGCCGTGCGCGGCAGGGCGTGGCGCTCCCGATGGTCGAGGAGGTGGCGGTGATCGACCGGCCGAGCGGTCGGCCGGTCCCCGCCGACGGCACGACCCAAGGCGAGATCGCGATCCGGGCCAACACGGTGATGAAGGGCTATTACAAGGACCCGGTGGCCACCGCCGCGGCCATGGAGGGCGGCTATTTCTGGTCCGGCGACGCGGCGGTGGTGCACCCGGACGGCGACATCCAGCTGCGCGACCGGTTGAAGGACGTGATCATTTCGGGGGGCGAGAACGTGTCGTCCGTCGAGGTGGAGGCCGTCCTCTACCGCCACCCCGCGGTGCAGGCCGCCGCCGTCGTCGCCCGCCCGCACCCCAAATGGGGCGAGGCGCCCTGCGCCTTCGTCGAGCTCCGGCCCGGCGCGACGGCCGACGAGGCGGAGATCATCGCCTTCTGCCGCCGCCATCTCGCGGGGTTCAAGACACCGAAATCGGTGATCTTCCAGCCGATCCCCAAGACCGCGACGGGCAAGATCCAGAAGTTCGAGCTCCGCCAGCGCGTGCACCGGATGGGCTGACGCCTCCCTCACCCGCGGCCGGATGCGAGGGACCGGCCCCACCCGCCCGCCTCGGCCGCGGTGCGAGCCGGGAGATGCGCCCTCGCCGCCGCGCCCGAGGAAGCGCTGGCCGATCCGGCCTGCGGGCGATAGGTCAAGTGTATGACCGTCCCCATTTTCTTCATCGTCGGGATCGTGACCCTTCTCCTCCTGGCGGCGCTGACGAGCCCCCTCGCCGCGCGGACCGGTCTGCCGCTCCAGGTGCTGCTCGCGGCCCTCGGCGCCGCCTTCGGCTGCCTCACCCTCGTCTTCGGGATCGAGCCCGCCGGCGTGGTGCTCGATACCTACGAGATCTGGTTCGTCCAGCAGCTCGCCCTCGAGCCCTCGGTCCTCCTCACCTCGCTCCTGCCGCTCCTCCTCTTCGAGATGACGCTGGCGGTGGATGTGCGCCGGCTGGTCGACGACCTCATGCCGGTTCTCGTGATGGCGATCGTCGCCGTGGTGGTGGCGACCGGCACCGTGGGGCTCGCGGTCTGGGGCAGCTCCGAGATCGCGCTCATGGCCTGCCTCGTCCTCGGCGCCGCGGTGGCCACCACCGACCCGGCGGCGGTCATCACCACCTTCCGCGAGATCGGGGCGCCGCGCCGCCTCCTCGTCATCCTCGAGGGCGAGAGCCTCCTCAACGACGCCGCCGCCATCGCGCTCTTCGCCCTCCTCGTCGCGGCGCTCGAGGGCGCGGCGCCGGTCACCCCGCTCGGCGTGGTCGCGAGCTTCGTCTACAGCTTCGTCGCCGGCATGGCGACGGGGCTCGGCATGGCGTATCTCGCGGCGCTTCTCTATCCCCGGCTCGGGCGCTCGACCATGGCCGAGATGACGGTGACGCTCGCCCTCGCCTACGGCGCGTATCTCGGCTCGGAGTTTCTCATCGGCGGGTCCGGCGTGGTCGCCGTGGTCTTCGCCGGGCTCGTCACGGGCTCGAGCGCCTTTCTGCGGATGGGGCCGGGAAACTGGACCCGCGCCCGGCTCGTTTGGGAGCATATCGGATTTTGGGCCAACGCCACAATCCTGCCCCTTGCGGCGAGCCTCGTGCCGGGCCTCGTGCAGGACCTCACCTGGCGGGAGGCCGCGCTCATCCCGGTGGTCTATCTCTTCGCGCTGGTCGCCCGGGCGGTGATCCTCTTCGGGCTCCTGCCCGTTCTCGATCTCATGCGCCTCTCCACCCCGCTCAGCCTCCGGCAAAAGATCCTCGTGCTCTGGGGCGGGGTGCGGGGAGGCGTGACGCTGGTGCTCGCGATCTCCATCGCCGATCTCTCCGTCCTCGGCGAAGCGGCGCGCCCGCTCGGCGCGGCGGCGGCGGGCTACGCGCTCCTCACGCTTCTCATCAACGCCTCGACCCTGCGCCTCGCCACGCGGCTCCTCGGGCTCTCCGCGCTCTCCGCGCACGACATTCTCCTCCGCGAGCAGATCGTGGCGGGCTCGCTCGAGCGGGTCCGCCGGGTGGTGCGAGACTATGCCGAGGCGCGCAATCTCGAGCCCGAGGCGGTCGCCGCCGTCGACGAGATGCTGGAGGAGCGCGAGCGCGAGGTCCTCGACCGGACCGACGCCCAGGGCGCGCGGCAGATCCCCTTCGGCGACAGCCTGCGCGCGGGCCTCGCCATCATCTGCGGGCGCGAGGCGCGGCTCATCCGCCGGGCCTTCGAGGAGGGCGCCATCGGCCCCAGGGCGACGACCGCGCTCCGCCTCGCGGCGGATCGGATCGGAGACGCCACCCGTCTCTCAGGCCGAGCGGGCTACGAGGCCGCCGTCCGCGCCTCCATCCGGCCGAGCGCGACTTACAAGCTCGCGGTCCTCCTCTCCTACTACCTCTCGATCGACCGGCCGCTCCGGGGGCAGATCGAGCTCCAGCTCACCCGCCTCCTCGAGACCGAGCGGATCCTGCGTGAGCTCCACGAGTTCGCGACCGTCACGCTGGCCTCGATGGTGGGAGCGCCGGCGGCGGAGAACATCGCGGCGCTGCTCATCGCCCGGAGCGCCGAGGTGGACGCCGAGATCGAGGCGCTAAGCGCGCAGTATCCCGAATATTCGCGCAAGCTCGACCAGATGCTCGTGGCCCGGGCCGCGATGCGGCGGGAGCGTCAGCAAGTCCGCCAGCTCGCCGCCGACGGGATCGTGGGGCCCGAGCTCCACGACGAGCTCACCCGCGAGCTCGACCACCGCGAGCGGCTCCTCACCCGGCCGCCGGAGCTCGACCTCCGTGTGCCGCCCTCCAAGCTGATCGACCGGGTCGGCATCTTCGCGGACCTCACCCCGGTGCAGAAGCGGCGCCTCGGCCGGCGCCTCCACACCCGCCTCACGGTGCCGCACGAACCGATCCTGGTGGAGGGCCAACGCGGACGGGAGATGTATTTCATCGCCTCTGGCGTGGTGCATATGGACCATTCCGGAGGGCGGCGGGTGCTGGCCGGCGGCGACTTCTTCGGCGAGATCGCCCTCGTCCGGCCCCATCAGAGGCGGCGGAGCCGGGCAGTCTCCATGGGCTATTGCCGGCTCCTCGTGCTCTCGCGGCGCGACTTCAAGCGCCTCGCCGCCCGCGACCCCTCCATCGAACGGCTGATCCGCGAGGCGGCGCAGCGTCAGCTCGCCGAAGGGCCGGGCGACGCCGCGGGCAAAGACCCGGCAAGCGCCGAACTCGTGCACAAAAAATAAGATTCACGGCTGCCAATTCGTCGTTTGATGACAATCATGAGTCGGAAAATGACAACTTCCACGACAGGGACCCTTTGCATGACTTCTCTCAAGCAGCTTCTCGGCGCTGCGGCCCTTCTGGCCGTGGCAACCCCCGCGCAGGCGGACGAGACCTTCATCACCATTGGCACCGGCGGGCAGACCGGGGTGTACTTCGTGGTCGGGCAGTCGATCTGCCGGCTGGTCAACCGCAACACCGCCGAGCACGGCATCAAATGCACCGCGCCCTCGACCGGCGGCTCGATCGCCAACATCAACGCGATCAAGGCCGGGGATATGGATATGGGCGTCGCCCAGTCCGACTGGCAGTTCCACGCGTTCAACGGCAGCTCGAAGTTCGACGGGGACCCCTTTCCGGATCTCCGGGCGGTCTTCTCGGTGCATCCTGAGCCGGTGACGGTGATCGCCCGCGCCGAGACCGGGGTGACCGAGTTCGACCAGCTGAAGGGTTTGCGGGTCAATGTGGGCAATCCGGGCTCGGGCCAGCTCGCGACCATGGAGGTCGTGCTCGACGCCAAGGGCTGGACGATGGACGATTTCGCCCTGGCCTCGCAGCTCAAGCCCGCCGAGCAGGCCCAGGCGCTCTGCGACAACAAGGTCGACGCGATCGTCTACGCCGTCGGCCATCCCAACGGCTCGATCCAGGAGGCGACGACCTCCTGCGCGTCGCGGCTCGTCAACCTGACCGGCCCCGCGATCGACAAACTGGTGGAGGAGAACGCCTTCTACGCCATGGCGACGGTGCCGGGCGGCATGTACACGGGCAACGACGCGGACACGACGACCTTCGGAGTGCGCGCGACCTTCGTCTCCTCGACCAACACCGACGAGGAGACGATCTATCAGGTCGTCAAAGCGGTCTTCGACAATTTCGACCGGTTCAAGCGCCTGCACCCGGCCTTCGCCAACCTCGAGGAGGAGGAGATGATCGCCCGCGGCCTGTCCGCCCCCCTGCACGACGGCGCGGCCCGCTACTACCGCGAGCGCGGCTGGATCGAGTGATCCGCCGGATCCGGTGAGCGGCCGGGTCTTCGGCCGCATCCACAGACGGGCGAAGACGGGCGAAGACGGGCAAAGACGGGCGACGGGGAGGGGAGCGGGCCATGGCGAGCCGCAGCACGGACACCGACGGCGGCCGCACCGCGGAGGGTCGATCGCTCTCCCAGGCCGAGCTCGACGAGCTCGTGGCGGCCAGCGACACCGGCGGGCGGCGCATGCCGCCCACCCTCGCGCGGATCGTCCTCCTCGTTGCGGTCTCTTGGTCGCTCTTCCAGCTCTGGTTCGCCTCGCCGCTGCCCTTCATCATCGGCGTCGGGGTGTTCAACGACACGGAGGCGCGGTCGATCCACCTCGCCTTCGCCCTCTTCCTGGCCTTCGCCGCCTATCCGGCCGCGCGCTCCACCTTCGAGACGGCGCTGGGTGTCGGGGTGCCGCTCTTCCTCACCGCCCTCTTCATCTATGGCAGCGACGACGACCTTGCGCCCTGGGCCGTGCCCCTCATCACGCTGCCGGTCATCGCGGGCGTCCTCCTCGGCTCGCCGCGCGACCGGCTGCCGCCTTGGGAGTGGGCGATGGCGCTGGTGGCCGCGGCGGCGGCGCTCTACCTCTACGTGTTCTACGACGGCATCGCCGACCGGGTGGGCGCGCCGATCACCCAGGATTTCGTGGTCGCGATCCTCGGCATCTGCCTCCTCCTCGAGGCGACGCGCCGCGCCCTCGGCCCGGCCCTCACGATCGTGGCCACCGTCTTCCTCGCCTACACCTTTCTCGGGCCGCTCATGCCCGACATCGTCAGCCATAAGGGGAACTCGCTCTCCGAGGTCGTGAACCACCAGTGGATCACCACCGAGGGCGTCTTCGGCATCGCGGTGGGGGTGTCGACCTCCTTCGTGTTCCTCTTCGTGCTGTTCGGCTCGCTCTTGGACCGGGCGGGTGCCGGCAACTACTTCATCCAGGTGGCCTTCTCGCTCATGGGCCATATGCGCGGCGGGCCGGCCAAGGCGGCGGTGGTCTCCTCGGCGATGACCGGGCTCATCTCGGGCTCCTCCATCGCGAATGTCGTCACCACCGGCACCTTCACCATCCCGCTCATGAAGAAGGTCGGGTTCTCGTCGGAAAAGGCCGGGGCGGTCGAGGTCGCATCCTCGGTCAACGGGCAGATCATGCCCCCCGTGATGGGGGCCGCCGCCTTCCTCATGGTCGAGTATGTCGGCATCCCCTATTTCGATGTGGTCACCCACGCCTTCCTGCCGGCCGTGATCTCCTACATCGCGCTCGTCTACATCGTGCATCTCGAGGCAATGAAGGCGGGCATGAAGGGGATGCCGCGGGCCTACGAGCCCTCGCCGATCATCCAGCGGCTGATGGGGGTGGCCGTGGGCGTGGCGGCGATCTGCGCGCTTTCTTTCGCGGTCTTTTACGGCATGGGCTGGATACGCGACGTCTTCCCGGACACGGCGGGCTACGTGGTCTTCGGCTGCCTCACCCTCGTCTATCTCGGGCTCCTCTGGCTCTCGACGCGCTACCCCACGCCCGAGATGTCGGACCTCGACAAGCCGGACGCGACGCTGCCGCTGCCGGGCCCACGGCGAAATCCGGGCTCCACTTCATCCTGCCCGTGGTGGTGCTCGTCTGGGCGCTGATGGTCGACCGCCTCTCCCCCGGGCTCTCGGCCTTTTGGGCGACGGCCTTCATGGTCTTCATCCTCGTCACGCAAAGGCCGCTCGCCGCGCTCATGTCCGGCCGCGGGGGGGAGCTCGCGGGCGCCACCTGGGCGGGGCTCGCCGACCTCGTGGAGGGCCTCTCCGCGGGCGCGCGCAACATGATCGGCATCGGCATCGCGACCGCGACTGCGGGCGTCATCGTCGGCGCGGTCAGCCAGACCGGAGTGGGCTCGGCGCTCGCGGATGTGGTGGAGGTGCTCTCGGGCGGCAACATCCTGGCGATCCTTCTCCTCACCGCGGTGCTCAGCCTCATCCTCGGCATGGGCCACCCCACCCCGGCCAACTACATCGTGGTCTCCGCCCTCCTCGCCCCGGTGAACGTGACGCTGGGGCAGCAGCACGGGCTC
>CAYXPI010000026.1:0-2310 GCA_964467005.1 uncultured Limibaculum sp.
GCGGCGCGGGCGGCGATGGCGGCTCTGGGCTGGGCGCCGGCGGCGGTGCCCATGGGGGCGGACCGGGCGCCGATCTGGCCCGCGGGGCTCGTCGGCAGCCTCGCCCATGGCGGCGGGGTCTGCCTCGCCGCGGTGGCGCCCGCGGCCCGGATGGCGAGCCTCGGCATCGATCTCGAGCCCGACCGCCCGCTCGACCCGGATCTCTGGGAGACCGTGCTTGCGCCCGAAGAGCGCGCGGCGCTGGCCCGCCTGCCCGAGCACCTCCGCGGCCGGGCCGTCTGCGCGGCCTTCGTCGCCAAGGAGGCGGCCTACAAGGCGCAACACCCGCTCACCGGCCGGCTGCTCGAGTTCCACGCCTATCGCCTCGCGCCCCTGCCCGATCCGCGGGCCGGCGCGGACACCGCCATCCGGGCCCTGCCGGCGGAGCGGTCCCTGCCCGAGCTCGCCATCCGCCTCGCCGCCGCCGAGGGGGTCCGCCTCGCGGCCGCCCTCGTCCGCCCCCGGGGCCGGAGGGCCGCCGCGTGATCGCGGATCTCCTCGCCCGGGAGTGGGACGCGGTGGTGATCGGCACCGGGATCGGCGGCGGCACCGTGGGCCGGCGGCTCGCCGAGCGGGGGCTCTCGGTCCTCTTTCTCGAGCGCGGGCCCGCCGGGCGCCGGGCCGAGCGCCAGGGCCTCGACCAGGGCGTGGAGGACCCGACGGCGCGGCGCATCCGCGGCTATTGGCCGAGCCGGGTCGCGACGCGGATCGGCGGGCGCGGCGCGGAGGTCTTCGCCCCGCTCGGCGCCGGGCTCGGCGGCTCCTCGGTGTTCTACGCGGCCTCCCTCGAGCGGCCGGAGCCCCACGACCTCGAGGACCGGCCGGGGCGGCCCCATCCCACCGGCGGCTGGCCGGTCAGCTATGCCGAGATGGCGCCCCATCTCGCCGAGGCCGAGCGGCTTTACGGCGTGACCGGGAGCCCGGACCCCCGCGCCGAGGCGCCCGGCATCCTCGGCGCCCCGCCGCCCATGGGCGCGGCCGACGCGGCGCTCTTCGACGCCCTCGTCGCGCGCGGCCTCGCGCCCTACCGCGCCCATCTCGCCATCCGCTACCTGCCGGGCTGCGACGAATGCCTCGGCCGGAAATGCCCCCGCCCCTGCAAGATGGACGGCCGCTCGGCCGGGGTGGAGCCGGCGCTGGCCACCGGCCGGGCGGCGCTCCTCGACGGGGTGCGGGTGACCCGGATCCGGGCCGAGGGCGGTCGGGTGACCGGCCTCGCGGCGGTGCGGGCGGGGGCCCCGCTCGAGATCCGGGCCCGGCGGGTGGTGCTGTCCGCGGGGGCCCTGGCCTCGCCGGCGCTCCTCCTCGCCTCGGCCTCGGAGGCCTGGCCAGACGGGCTCGCCAACCGCTCTGGGCTCGTGGGGCGGAACCTCATGTGCCATCTCAACGAGATCTTCGCCCTCTGGCCGCCCGGGCGTGGCCTCGGCCGCGCGGCCTTCGCGGGGCCGCAGAAGGCCATCGCGCTCCGGGATTTCTACCACGCCGAGGGCGCGCGCTTCGGCCTCGTCCAGGCGATGGGGCTCACCGCCTCCTACGGCAACATCCTGCAGTTCCTCACCGAGCGGTTCGACCGCTCGGCCCTCGCCCGGATCCGCGCGCTGCGGGCGGGGCTGCGCCTGCCGGCGCTGGCGGCGAGCCGGATCTTCGGCGATGCGCGGATCTATGTGGGCCTTCTCGAGGATCTGCCCTACGCCGACAACCGGGTGCGGCCCGCGGAGGACGGGGGCGACCGGCTGCGGATCGACTACGCCTTCGCGCCCGAGCTTCTGGCGCGACGGCGCGCCTTCCGCCGGGCGATCGCGCGCGGGATGCGGGGGCTCCGGCTCGTCTATCTCAATCGCGAGCCCGATCTCAATCTCGGCCATCCCTGCGGCACGCTGCGCTTCGGGAGCGATCCGGCGCGCGCGGTGCTCGACCGGGACTGCCGCGCCCACGGGCTCGCCAATCTCTGGGTGGCGGACGCCGCCTTCATGCCGACCTCGACGGGCGTCAATCCGAGCCTCACCATCGCGGCCAACGCGCTGCGGGTGGCCGAGGCGATCGCGGCCGATCGCGGCGCCGGGCGGGCCGCGGCCGAATGAGCGCGGAGACCGCTCCCTCCCCGGTTCCGTCCAACGCGGCGCGGCTCCGCGAGGGCCTCGCGGTGGTGACCGGGGCGGGCTCTGGCCTCGGCCGGGCGCTCGCCCGGCGGCTGGCGGCCGAAGGGCTCGTGGTGGGCGCCCTCGGCCGGCGCGCCGAGGCCCTCGAGACGACGGCGGGGGCGGCGGGCGC
>CAYXPI010000026.1:2410-13460 GCA_964467005.1 uncultured Limibaculum sp.
CGGCGGGGGCGGCGGGCGC
The DNA here is from genome assembly GCA_964467005.1 of uncultured Limibaculum sp. Classification (GTDB taxonomy): domain Bacteria; phylum Pseudomonadota; class Alphaproteobacteria; order Rhodobacterales; family Rhodobacteraceae; genus Thermohalobaculum. The sequence continues at coordinate 2,430 of CAYXPI010000026.1, forward strand.
AGGGCAGGACGGCGGCCGCATCCTGCCCGTGGTGGCGGATGTCGCCGATCCCGAGGCGGTGCGCGCGGCCTTCGCCCGGCTCGACGGCGAGGGCCGGCCGCTGACGATCCTCATCAACAACGCCGCGATCTACGAGCGCTTCGACTTTCTCGAGAGCCCGCCCGAGCGCTATTGGCAGACCCTCGCGATCAATCTCGGCGGCACCATCGCGGCCAGCCATGCGGCGCTCGACCGGATGGCGGAGACCGGGCTCGGCCGGATCGTGACGGTGACGAGCTTCGCCGATCTCGGGCCCGTGCCGGGGAGCGGGGCCTATTCGGTCTCGAAGGGGGCGCAGCGGCTCTTCACGCGCGCCCTCGTTGCCGACATCGCCGACCGCTTCCCGGACATCCTCGTCACCGACTGGGTGCCGGGCGCCCTCGCGACGGAGATGGGGATCCCCGACGGCATCCCGCCCGAGACGGCCGCGGCCTGGGGGGCGGAGCTCGCCCTCGCCCACGAGCCCGGCCTCATGGGCGCGCTCTTCGACCGGGACCGGGAGATCCCGCGGCCGCGCTCGAAGACCGACCGGCTGAAGGATCTCCTTCTTCTCCGCCGGCCCCCGCCGCCCCGCCGGCTGGGAGGTGGAGAGCTGGGAGGTGGAGAGCTGGGAGGTGGAGAGCTGGGAGGTGGAAAGCCGTGACGGGCGGGCCGGGCGCGCGCCTCCGCCGCCGCCTGCCCGGGCGGCTGCGCGCCCGCCTCGCCGCCTGGCGCCGGCCGAGCCCGCCACCCGAGGCCCTCGCCCGGCTCCACGCCGCGCCGATGCCCGCGCCGATGCCCGTGCCCGAGCGGGGGCTCCGGGTCTTCCATCTCGGCCACAGCCTGGTGGGCCGCGACATGCCGGCGATGCTCGCCCAGCTCGCCGCGGCCGCGGGGCTCGAGGGCCACGGCTATGAGAGCCAGATCGGCTGGGGCACGCCCCTCGAGGCGCATTGGGAGCCCGACCTGCCCATCGAGGGCTTCGAGCGGGAGAACGCCCATCCCCGATTTCGGCCCGCGGAGGCCGCGCTCGCGAGCGGGGACTACGACGCGGTGGTGCTGACCGAGATGGTCGAGATCCGCGCCGCCATCGCCTATCACGACGCTTGGGACTATCTCGCCCGCTGGGCCGCGCGGGCCTGGGCGGGGAACCCGAGGGCGCGGGTCTTTCTCTACGAGACCTGGCACCGGACGGACGACCCCGAGGGCTTCCTCGCGCGGATCGACCGGGATCTCACCGCGCATTGGCTGGGCGAGATCCTCGGCCCCGCGCTCGCCGCCCCCGCGCTGGCGGGCCGGGCGATCGATCTCGTGCCCGCGGGCCAGGCGCTCGCACGGGTCCTGCGGGCCGTGGAGGCCGCCGGCGGGGTCGACGGGATCCGGGCGCCCGAGGATCTTCTGCCGGACGGGATTCATCCCAACGACGCCGGCGTCTATCTCGTGGCGCTCACCCATTTCGCGGCGCTCTACGGGCGGAGCCCGGAGGGCCTGCCCCACGCGCTCCACCGGGCCGACGGCCGCCCGGCCGAGGCGCCGGGCCCCGCCGCCGCCCGGCTCATGCAGGCGAGCGCCTGGGCGGCGGTGCGGGCCCTCCGCCCGGCGCCGCCCGGGCTCTGAGGCGGTCGCGCCCCGCGAAGATCGCAACTTGCAAAGATCGCGTCCGGATCCACAACCTTGAGGCGATTAGGCCTTCAGATCGCCGCAGTCGGGCGCTAAGCCCAAAGTTGTGGGATGGGGTGATTCTCTCGTGAGAGGTGTGCGGGTGCGCGGCGACGGGGCGTGGCGGTGGGACCGGTGCGGAGCGAAAACCGCGGTGGGTCGGGCGAAACACGATTTGTTAACGCTTTTGCCCGATGTGAGTGCCGTGCCGTTCGACAGTGTGCCGGTCGCGAGGCCGGAGCGTGCGCCGACTGTCCAGTTCAGGGATCGGGGGACCCCCCCCCGCCGTGGTGACGCCGCCGCCTGGATGCCCGGAAATTGTGGTCATTTCGGGATTCTCGCGGTTGCGGAATAGGCGGGGACGGACTATGCCCTACCTGAGGGAAGGTGTTCTCACGTGATGAGTGCTGCGTTGGGGGTTTGGCGAACGGCTTTGGCGTGATCGTTGGGGGGCTCGCTTCGGAGGTGACCGGACCGGGCCATGATCAACCATATGCTGTATGGGGGCGACGCGATGAGCTTTTCCGAAACTGGTCTTCAGGCTTCGTATTTCGTGATTCCGGCCGAGATCTCGTCGCTGGACGCGATCGACTTCGACCGCACGCCGGATGCAACCGGAACGGTATCGGCGCTCGAGTATCTCGACGGCGGCGACCCGTTCTGGGCGGGCGGCCCGCAGGACCGGTTCGCGGCGCGCTACGAGGGCGTCCTCGTCGTCGAGACGCCGGGCACCTACAAGTTCTCCCTCGCCTCGGACGACGGCTCGCGCCTCGTCCTCGACGGCGCGACCCTCATCGACAATGACGGGCTGCACCCGACCCGGGTGCTGAGCGCGGAGGTCGAGCTCGAGGCCGGCCTCCACCCCATCGAGATCCGCTATTTCGAGAACACCGGCGGGCAGACGCTGGCGCTCAGCTGGGCGGGGCCGGACACCGGCGGCGCGCCCGAGGTGATCCGCGCCGGCGCCGCCCAGGGCGGGCTCGACCCTCTCGATCCCGTGGAGATCGACCTGGGCAGCGTGGCGCGCGCGGAGGCGACCCTCCTCGACGAGGGCTTCGACGACCGCGCCCCCGCCACCATCCTGAGCACCGATCTCGAGATCGGCAACGGCGTGGCCCGCGCCGAGGGCAACCGCGGCGGCGCCACGACCTTCCGCCCCCTCGACCTCACGGAGGCCGAGAGCGCGCGCCTCGAGATCACGATGCGCGGCGAGATGGACGGCCTGGCCTTCGAGGAGACCGGCGCCTATCGCGACTACATCCTCGTGCAGGTGGACACCGGCCGCGGCTTCGAGACGATCGACGAGCTCGCCTTCGTCCGCTCCCAGGCCGCCTTCGTGAGCGCGACCACCGGCCAGCGGGTGACCGACGCCTTCTCGACCATCGGCTACGACCTCGCCGGCGGCGCGGAGGCGACGATCCGCATCGTCACCCACACCACCGGCGGCGCCGAGATCATGCTCCTCGACCGGGTGGTGGTGACCGCCGAGACCGCGGAGGCCCCCCCGCCGCCGGCGAACACCGCCCCTGTGGCGGCGAACGACACCGCGAGCCTCGAGGCCGGGACGAGCGTCACCCTCGACGTCCTCGCCAACGACACCGACCCGGACGGCGACGCGCTCGCGATCGTCGAGGCCAGCGCCAGCGCCGGCCAGGTGGAGATCGTCGGCGGCCAGCTCCGCTACACCGCCGAGCCGGGCGAGGGCGGCAGCGCCCAGATCGCCTACACGGTCTCGGACGGCCGAGGCGGCACCGACAGCGCCACGGTGGCGGTCGCCATCGCGCCGGAGCCGGTGGCCGAACCCGCGCCCACCCCCACGGGCCAGGGCCTGCTCGCCGAGTATTACAACCTGCCGATCCGGCCGCGGCTCCTCGACCAGATCGATTTCGACGCGCCGCCGAGCGCGACCGAGGTGGTGGCCTCGGTGAACGAGGCGGCGACCGACCGCGCCTTCTGGGAGGACGGCCAGGCCGATTTCTTCGCCGCGCGCTACACCGGCGCCCTTCTCATCGAGACGGCGGGCACCTACACCTTCTATCTCACCTCGGACGACGGCTCGCGCCTCTCGCTCGACGGAGAGGTGGCGATCGACAACGACGGGCGCCACACCACGCTCACCCGCAGCGTGACCCTCGATCTCGAGGCCGGCGCGCATGATCTCGAGATCCTCTATTTCGAGGGCCGCGGCACCGCCGAGATCCAGTTCGAGTATCGCGGGCCCGACACCAATTGGGCCCGCGCGGTGGTGGGGCCGGAGGCGCTCGCGACCACGGCGGACCTGCCCGATCCCGAGCCGCGCAACGACGCGCCGGAGGCGGCGGACGACGCGGCGACGGTGACCGCGGGCGAGAGCGTCCTCGTCGACGTTCTGGCCAACGACACGGACCCCGAGGGCGACCCGCTCACCCTCATCGGCGCCACGGCCACCAACGGCACGGCCGAGATCGAGGGCGGGCAGATCCGCTTCACGCCCGAGGCGGGCTATGACGGGCCGGCGACGGTCTCCTACACGGTGTCGGACGGCCAGGGCGGCAGCGCCACGGGCACGCTTGCCGTCACGGTCGCGCCCGCGCCTGCGGATGGCGGCGCGGGGGATGGCGGCGCGGGGGATGGCGGCGCGGGCGTGCCGGGCCTCGCGGCCGCGTACCATGTGGTGGCCAGCGGCACGACCTCCCTCGACCAGATCGACTTCGCGGCGACGCCGGACGCGACCGCCACGGTCTCCGAGATCGCCCAGGGCTTGACCTACGGCGCCTTGTGGGAGGGCGGGCCGAACGACTTCTTCGCCGCGCGCTACACCGGCGCCATCACCATCGAGACCGCCGGCACCTACATCTTCTACGTCACCTCGGACGACGGCTCGCGCCTCTCGATCGACGGCGAGACCGTCATCGACATGAACCAGCTGCAGCGGCCGACCACCCAGGCGGTCGCCCTCGATCTCGCGGCCGGGGCGCACGCGCTCGAGCTCCTCTATTTCGAGGCGCGCTACGGCAGCGTCATCACCTTCGAATATGCCGGGCCGGACACCGGCGGCCAGCGCGTGGCGCCGGGGGCGGATGTGCTCTCGACCGGCCTGCCCGGGCCGCAGCCCGAGCCCGTGAACACGGCGCCGGTGGCGGCGGACGACCAGGCGACGGTGACGGAGGACGGCTCGGTCCTCATCGATGTGCGGGCGAACGACACGGATGCGGAGGGCGACGCGCTCACGCTCACCGCGGCCAGCGCGACCAACGGCACGGCCGAGATCCAGGGCGGGCAGATCCGCTTCACGCCGGACGCCAATTACAGCGGCCCGGCGAGCGTCACCTACACCGTCTCGGACGGCAATGGCGGGACCGACACGGCGACGGTCGCGGTCACCGTGACCCCGGTCAACGACGCGCCGGTGGCGGCGGACGACCAGGCGACGGTGACGGAGGACGGCTCGGTCCTCATCGATGTGCGGGCGAACGACACGGATGCGGAGGGCGACGCGCTCACGCTCACCGCGGCCAGCGCGACCAACGGCACGGCCGAGATCCAGGGCGGGCAGATCCGCTTCACCCCCGATCCGGGCTTCTCCGGCTCCGCAACGGTCACCTACACCGTCTCGGACGGCAATGGGGGGGCGGACACGGCCACCGTCGCCGTCACCGTCGAGCCGCTGCCCCTCAGCGAGCCCGCCATGGTGGCCGGCTTCACGGCGGAGTACCACGCGCTCGACGCGGCGGTCTCCGCGCTCGGGCAGATCGACTTCGCGGCGCCCCCCACGGCGACCGAGATCGTCGCCACCATCGACGCGCCCAACGGCGAGAGCCCGTTCTGGGCCGGCGGGCCGAGCGACAACTTCGCCGCCCGCTACACCGGCACCCTCACGGTCGGCACCGGCGGCACCCACACCTTCTACCTCACCTCGGACGACGGCTCGGCGCTCTACATCGACGGCCAGCGGGTGATCAACCACGACGGCCTGCACGGCGCCACCACCCGAACGGTGACGCTCGCGCTCTCAGAGGGGCCGCACGCGATCGAGGTCCGCTATTTCGAGCGCGACGGCGACCAGGCACTGATGCTCGATTGGGCGGGGCCGGACACCGGCGGCGCGCGCATCGCTCTCGGCGCGCCCGAGGTCGAGACCACCGGCCGGTCCGACGGCAACGCCGCCCCGCTGGCGGTGGACGACACGGCGCGGGTGGACGAGGACGGCTCGGTGCTCGTCGACGTCCTCGCCAACGACACCGATCCGGACGGGGACGCGCTGGCGATCGCCAGCGCCTCGGCCGATCTCGGCCAGGTGCGCGTGGAGGGCGGCCAGCTCCGCTACACCCCCACCCCCGATTACACGGGCCCCGCGCTCATCACCTACAGCGTGACCGACGGGGCGGGCGGGCTCGCCCAGGCGACCCTCGCGATCACGGTCGACCCGGTGAACGACGCCCCCGTGGCGGCGGACGACCAGGCGACCACCGGCGCGGGCCAGGCGGTGGCGATCGACCTCCTCGCCAACGACACGGATGCGGACGGCGACGCGCTGGCGCTCTGGAGCCTCGGCGACCCCGCCAACGGCCAGGTGGATGTGGAGATCGAGACCGGCCGGGTGATCTACACCCCCAATCTCGGCTTCACCGGCACCGACAGCTTCGGCTACCAGGTCTCGGACGGCAATGGCGGGGTCGACAGCGCGCGCGTGTCCGTCACCGTCGAGGGCGGGATCGTGGTGCCGCCGCCCTCGGACGGCCCGCGCACCGACGACATGCGCCTCTACATCTTCGGCAACAGCACGATCAACCACGCGACCGACACGCCGGAGACCGCGGTGCCTTACTGGCTCTCCGGGCTCTCGGACGCGGCGGGCTACGACTACGCCTTCGACGGGCAGTTCAGCTCGCTGCCGGTGGTGCCGAACTGGGGCTTCGCGGGCGTCCCGGGCGCCTGGACCGGGAGCTTCGCCGGCTCGGACTTCAACACCGTCCTCATCACCGAGCGCAACTTCGTCCAGTATGTCTCGCCGACGACGCCGCTCTCGGACGGCACCAGCGCGGTCGACGCGGCCCTCGAGATCGTCGATTTCGTCCAGGCCCAGGAGCCGGGCACGGACATCTTCGTCTACGAGAGCTGGCCGGACATGGCGCCCTTCCTGGCCAACGGCTTCCCGCCGAGCGCCTCGGAATGGGCCGCCTACAACGCCTATGCGCAAGGCGAGTTCCATGATTGGTGGCTTGAGTATATCTCTGAGCTCGAGGCCCGTCGTCCGGACGTCAACATCACGATGATCCCGGTCGGCCCGATCCTGAGCCGCCTTTTGACCGAGACCGAGCTGAGCCAGATTCCGGTGACCGATTTGTATTCCGACGACGCGCCGCACGGCACCGCCACGCTCTATTTCCTCGCCACCCTCGTCACCTATGCGGGGATCTACGGCGAGGGGGCGTCCGCCACCTTCGAGATCCCGGCGAGCGTGCACCCGCTGGTGCGGGAGAACTATGGGGAAATCCTCGATTTCATCGACGCGGAGCTCGGCACACAGCCACCCGTGGGCGACGGCCAATCCGGCACGGTCAACACGGCCCCGGTGGCCGCGGACGACGCGGCGGTGACCGACGAGGACGCGCCGAGCATGATCGACGTGCTCTCGAACGACACGGATGCGGACGGCGATCTCCTCGCCCTGCTCTCGGTGTCGGACCCGGCCAACGGCACGGCCGATCTGGTGGACGGCGCGATCCTCTACACCCCGGATGCGGGCTTCGCGGGCCAGGACGTCTTCACCTACGCGGTCTCGGACGGCGCGGGCGGGAGCGACACCGGGCGCGTCACCGTGACGGTGGAGGCCGCCCCGGCCGCCGAGCCGCCGGCCGACGGGGGCGAGGCACCGCCGCCGCCGCCGCCGCCGGACGGGACCGCCTTCGGGCTCCAGAACCCGTCCCTCGGCATGGGCATCAACGGCATCTCCGACTGGTCGAGCCAGCAGCCCTTCCTCGATGTGATGAAGACCGCGCGGCCCTGGCTCGGCCACACCGACGGCCAGTGGGGCGCCTGGAACATCGAGAATTTCGAGGCGAGCGGGGTGCTCGACGCCAATGGCTGGCCGACCGAGGTGCCCTCGAACCTCACGGTGATGGAGGCGCTCATCCTCACCGATCTGCCGCCGGAGGCCTCCTACGCCGCCGGGCGCTACCGGCTCACCTATGAGGGCGAGGGCTCGATCTCGGTGGTCGGCGCGCGCGTCTCGAATGTGGAGGTGGGCGACGGCGAGATCTGGTTCGACTACACGCCGGGCTCGGGCACGGTGGCGATCGGCATCTCGGAGACCGACCCCAACGGCACGGGCAACTACATCCGCGACATCTCGGTGGTGAAGGAGGAGTATATCGACCTTCACGAGGCCGGCGCGACCTTCAACCCGGTCTGGATCGAGCGGATCGAGGATCTGCGCTCGATCCGCTTCATGGACTGGATGGACACCAACAACTCGCCGGTGCAGGAGTGGGACGAGCGGGTGACGCCCGACACCTACTCCTATGTGAAGGGCGGCGCGCCGGTCGAGGTGATGGTGGAGCTCGCCAACCAGATCGGCGCGGATCCCTGGTTCACCATGCCCCACCAGGCCTCGGACGACTTCGTGCGCCAGTTCGCCGAGTATGTGGACACCCATCTCGACCCGGATCTCAAGGCCCATGTGGAGTATTCCAACGAGGTCTGGAACTGGCTGTTCGACCAGGCCCGCTGGGCCAACGCCGAGGCCGAGGCGCGCTGGGGCGCGGGCGCCGCGGGCGATGCCTGGATGCAGTTCTACGGCATGCGCGCGGCGGAGGTGGCGGACATCTGGTCCGACGTCTTCGGCGCGGAGGCGGACGCTCGGCTGGTCAACGTGATCGCCACCCACACCGGCTGGCCAGGGCTCGAGCAGGCGGCCTTCCAGGCGCCGCTCTATGTGGCGGAGGATCCGGCCAACAACCGCCCGCCGGTGGAGAGCTTCGACGCCTATGCGGTGGTGGGCTATTTCGGTCACGAGCTCGGCCAGGCCGGGCAGGCCGAGGAGGTGCTCGCCTGGATCGCCGAGAGCGAGGCGGCGGCCGTGGCCGCGGCGGACGCCCAGGGCCTCACGGGCAGCGCGCGGGCGGCCTATATCGAGGAGACGCGCTTCGATCTCGCGGTCGAGCGCACCGCGGACAATCTCCTCAACGGCTCGCTCGGCGAGCTCGTGGGCGAGACCCTGCCCTATCACGGCGGCGTGGCGGCGGCCAACGGGCTCGATCTCGTGATGTATGAGGGCGGGACCCATGTGGTCGGGATCGACGAGTTCGTCGCCAACCAGACGCTGGCGGAGTTCTTCATCCACTTCAACTACACGCCCGAGATGGCCGATCTCTACCGGGTGCTCCTCGAGGGCTGGCGCGACGCGGGCGGCACGCTCTTCAACCAGTTCGTCGAGGTCGGCACGCCGACGCAATACGGCAGCTGGGGCGCGCTCCGCCATCTCGACGACGACAACCCGCGCTGGGACGCGCTCGAGGACTTCAACCAGACCACCGAGGCCTGGTGGGAGACCCGCGACGCCGACACCTTCGACCATGGCGCGATCTTCACCGGCGGCGCGGGCGACGACACGCTCACCGGCACGGTGGAGGAGGACGTCCTCCTCGGCGGGGGCGGCGACGACCTTCTCATCGGCAACGGCCGGTCGGACGGGTTCCACGGCGGCGACGGCATCGACACCGCGGTGCTGCCGGGCTCCCAGGCGAATTACGAGTTCAATCTCGACGGTGCCCGGGTGATCGGCACCAACGCCTCCGAGCGGGTGACGCTGGTCGAGATCGAGTCCGTGATCTTCGCCGAGGACCCCGATCTCGTGGTCTCGATCGACCAGCTCACCGACTGATCCGGGGGCCGGGGGGCTCCCCCCCCCCGCTGCACGGTTCGAGGCCGGATCCCGGGGCGGGGTCCGGCCTCAGCCGGTCCGGGCCATGGCGCGGGCGGCGCCCGCCAGGATGGTCTCGGCGCCGAGGCTCGCGCGGAAGGCGCTCTCCACCCGGGCCCGGCCTCCGGCGCTCAGGGCCCGCGCTCGGTCGGGATCCGCGGCGAGGGCCGCGATGGCGTCGGCCAGGGCCTCGGGCGATTTCGGCGGCACCAGCACCCCGCTCACCCCGTCCTCGATGAGCTCGCGCACCCCGCCCGCATCCGTGCCGATGGTGGGCACCGCGCAGCTCATCGCCTCCATATAGGCCACGCCCAAGGGCTCGTGCCAGCTGGCCAGGACGAAGATGTGCGCGGCCCGGAGCTTGGCGAGCACCGCGGCCCCGTCGATCGCGCCCAAAAGCCGCGCCCGCGCGCCGAGATCGAGCTCGGCGAGCCGCGCCTCCAGCACGGCGCGAAAGCCCGCGCCGCCGTCGTCGTCCTCCCCGGCGATCTCGAGCCGCGCCTCCACCCCGCGCTCGGCCAGGATCCGCACCGCCTCCAGCAGATCCTGGTGCCCCTTCACCACGTTGAGCCGCCCGCAGGCGAAGATCCGGATCGGCGCGCCCGGCGCGGGCGGGACATAGGCGTCCTCGCGGCGGAAGCGCTCGGTGTCCACCCCCATGGGCCGCACGCTCACATCCTGCGGCATGTCCGGCCCCAGCGCCGCCCGCGCCTCGGCCAAGAGCTTGCGGGTGATCACGGTCGCGAAGGCCGCGTGGCGCCATTTGAGCCGCTGGCCGATCCCGTAATCCGACATCGGCCCGTGCAGCGTGAGGCTGTAGGAGGGCCCGCCCATCCGCTCGGCCAGCGCGGCGATGAGGGCCGCCCGCCCGCAGGAATGGACATGGACATGCCCGATCCCCTCGGCCCGGCAGATCCGGGCGAGCCGCCGCGCCGGCGCGAGGGCGGCGAGGACCTCCGTGAGAAGCCCCGCCCCCTCCCGGCGGATGTCGGCCAGGGCCCAGCGGAGCGCGCCGAGCCGCGGCAGCGCGGCCAGCACATCCCCCGCCCCCGGCGGCCAGAGATAGCGGGTGCGCCGAATCGCGGCCTCGGACCAGGCATGGGCGATCAGCCCCTTGGGCGGCAGCCGCGTGCTGAACAGGACGACCTCGGCGCCGCGCGCCTCGAGCTCGGCGATCTCGCGCCAAAAGAAGATGTGGGTCTGCCCCGGGAATTGCGGGATCAGCATCCCCAGCCGTGTCGGTTCCGTCATCGCGCCCCCCTGCGCCGCCCCGCCCTTTCATAGGCGAGCCCGTCCGCCCGTGCGAGGCCCGTGCGAGGCCCGTACGAGGCCCGTGCGAGGCCCGCGCGAGACTGGTGGGGGCCACGGGGCCCGTGATAGATCCGCGATGGTTGCGGGCCGGGAGCGCAGGCCGGGGGCGCGGGCCGGGAGCGCGGGCCGGGAGCGCGGGC
>CAYXPI010000026.1:13560-26969 GCA_964467005.1 uncultured Limibaculum sp.
GCGCGGGCCGGGAGCGCGGGCCGGGAGCGCGGGCAGGGGGCGGCGATGCTGAGCGTGATCATTCCGGCCAACAACGAGGAGGCCTATCTCGGCGCCTGCCTCACGGCCCTCCTCGCCCAGGAGGATCCGGAGGGGCGCCTCGCCGGCACAGAGATCGTGGTGGTCGCCAACGCCTGCACCGACCGGACCGTGGCGATCGCCCGCGGTTTCGCGGCGGAGGCCGCGGCCCGGGGCTGGGCGCTCACCGTGCTCGACCTGGCCGAGGGCGGCAAGCGGGGCGCCCTCGACGCGGGCGACGCGGCGGCCAAGCACCCGATGCGCGCCTATGTGGACGCCGACATCGTGATGGGCCCCGCACTTCTGGCGGGCATCGCGGCGGCGCTCGACCGGCCGGAGGCGGCCTATGCGAGCGGCCGGCTCGAGGTCGCGCCCGCGCGCTCCTGGGTCACCCGCGCCTATGCGCGGGCCTGGGTGCGGGTGCCCTTCATGGCCGAGGGCGTGCCGGGGGCCGGGGTCTTCGCGGTGAACGGGCCGGGGCGCGCGCGCTGGGGGGCCTGGCCCGCCATCATCTCGGACGACACCTTCGCGCGGGTGAATTTCGCGCCGTCCGAGCGGCATCTGGTGGACGCGGCCTACACCTGGCCGATGGTCGAGGGCTTCGCCAATCTCGTGAAGGTGCGCCGGCGCCAGGACCGGGGCGTGGCGGAGATCGCCGAGCTCTACCCCGAGCGTCTCGCCAACGAGGCCAAACCGCGCTGGACGCTCGCCCGGCTGCTCGGGATCCTCGCGCACACGCCGCTCGGCCTCGGGGTCTATCTCGCCGTGGCGCTGGCGGTGAAGCTCGGGCCCAAACCCGCGGCCTGGACCCGCGGGCGCTGAGGGGGGCTCAACCGGCCGCGCCGGGCAGGAGCACGGGCGTCTCGCCGCCATTCAGCACCCAGTCATAGACCCGGGCCACCTGCTCGGCCTTGCGCGCCCAATGGAAATGCGCCGCCACATGGGCCCGCGCGGCCTCGGCCATGGGGGCCAGGCGCTCGGGCGCGGCGGCAAGCTCCTCGAGGGCCGCGCGCATCCCCGCGACGATCGCCTCGCGGCGGCCGAGCGGCACCTTGACCCCGGTGCCCGGCACCACGAGCTCGCCCGGCCCCGCATAATCCACGATCACCGGCACGAGCCCGAGCGCCATCGCCTCGAGCACCACGCCGCCGCCGAACTCGCGCACGCTCGGGAAGGCGAGGATCTGGGCGCGCGCCGCGACCCCCGGCACCTCGGGATGGGCCACCCAGCCGTGGAAGGCGACGGCGCCCTCCACCCCCTCCGAGGCCGCCTGGGCGCGGAGCGCGGGCATCATCGGCCCGTCGCCCACGATGTCGAGGACGAGGCGGCCCTCGCGCAGAAGGGGGGCCGCGGCGGCGAGGAGCATGTCCGGGCCCTTATAGGGCACGAGCCGGCCGATGAAGACCGCGCGCACCGGCCCGCCGGCATGGGGCGCGGCGCGGGCGGCGAAGCGCGCGGGGTCGATCCCGTTCTCGGGCATATAGATGCAGCGGGGCCGCGCCTCGGCGGGCATCTCGCTCTCGGTGTGGCGCGAGCCCACGAGGATGGCGGCGGTGGCGGCGAGGCTCTTGGCCCGGCCCGGCAGCATCTTGTAGGCGCTGCGCACATAGGAGAGCCATTCGCGCTCGCGCCGGCGCTCGGCGTCGAAGCCCTTGGGCCAGGGCACCCCGCCGTTCAGGGGCCCGAGCACGAAGGGCACGCCCGCGCGGCGGCATTTGAGGGCGATGGGGCTCGTCGCCGTGGGGCTGAGCGGGGTCACCCGGTGCACGAGGTCGTAGCGCCCGGCCGCCAGATCGGCGCCGAATTGCCGCCAGACCTGGCGCTCGAAATAGGGATAGGCGAGGGCCTCGATCGCGGTGTTGGTGGTCCAGCCCTTGCCCGAGCCCATGCGCAGGACGCGCGCGATCTTCCAGAGCGGGCGCGCCACCGCTTCGGAATCGATCGCCGTGAAATCCCGCCCCTCGACGAGGCCGGCGGCCCGGATCGCCGCGGCGTTGCGGGTTTGGGTGACGAGATGGGTCTCGGCCACCCCGCGGAGCGCCTGGGCCATCGACCAGCCGACGAGCGGCACGCTCACCCAATCGGGATTGGCCGCCTCGGCGATCACCAGAACCCGTGCCTTCGCGCTCATGCCGCGCCTCCCATGCGAGCTCAGAGAAGGGTGCGCACCCGCGGCGCCGGCGCCGGCCGCGGGGCGGCCGCCCGGCCGGTGCGCAGGTCGCGGCCCGCGGCGAGCGCCTCGGCATGGCCGAGAAGGGCGCCGGCGATCAGCCAGGTGAAGGGGATGAGCGTGGCATTGGGCAGCATGTCGATCATGTTGACGCCGAGAAGGAGGGTGAGCGGGCCGAGATAGGGCGAGACGGCCTCCGGCGGCAGGCGGCGCATCTGCCGGGCGATGAGGAAGATCGGCAGCGCCAGGAGGCCGAACTCCACGATGTAGCCGAGCCAGCCGTAGAAGCCGATGACGATCACCCAGCGCCCGTCCGACACCGTGATCTGGCTGCCGTCCTCCGGGTTGTAGAGAAAGCTCCGGCCCCAGCCGCCCCAGCCGAACCAGGGCTTCTCGCTCGCCCGGTCGAGGAGGAGGCCCTCCATATCGAAGCGGTAGCCGAGCGAGCCGGCGCGGTCCTCGCTCACCGCCCGCGCCTGGTCGAGGATGGCCTCGATCGGCACGAGCTCGGCGCCGCGCAGGAGCGGATAGGTGACCGCCACCGCGGCCATGAGAAGCGCAAGGCGCACCTGCATCCGCTGGCCGAAGAGCCAGACGATGGGGGCGAGCACGATGCCGTAGAGGAGCGCGCCCAGCGTCTTGCAGAGGACGAGCATCACCATGAGATAGCCCGAGGCGACGAGGAAGGCGGCGCGGCCCCCGCGCGCCGCGCGCCAGAGCCCGACGGCCGCCACCACCGTCGTCATCACGAAGAAGGCGACCCAGATCCCGTGATAGAGGAAGACGATCGGCCGGAAGCCCCCCTGGCGCATCATCTGCTGAAAATCGTGCTGGAAATAGCCGTAGATCCAGATGTTGAGCTGGGGCGAGAGGCGCACCTCGAGAAGGATCGGGATCGAGTAGACGAGCCCGCCGAGCACGAGGGCCAGCAGGATCTCGCGCTGCGCCTGTTCGCTGGCGAGGAACTGCCGGGCCAGGAAGAAGGGCAGGAGGGCGATCCCCTGGGTGACCACAGAGGCCAGCGAATCGTGGATCCGCAGCGCCGGGATGAACTTCACCCCGAAGACCACCGGATCGAGATTGGTGAGCACCGTGGCGACCGGGCTCACCAGGAAGAAGACGAGGAGGATCCGGGCCAGGGGCGATTCCGGCAGCACGGCCACCTTCTGCCTCAGAAGGAGCACGATGACCGCGAGCGCCGTGAGATTGGGGATCGAGGTCTTGTTGAAGGGCGGCAGGAGCGGGAAGTCGAACCCCGCAGGGGGCGGCGGCAGAAAGAGATAGGGGACGAGGATCGACCAGACGAGCGCGCGCTCGAGGGGCAGCGCGCGGAAGAGCAGCACCGCCACCGCCGGCCAGGCGACCAGCGCGAGCACCGACAGGATGTTGGGCGCCCCCATCATCGGCCTCTCCCCCATGCCATCCGGGCGGCCCGTCCGCCCCGCGGCTCTTGCCGCAGTGCACAAAGATCTGTCGCGCGCCCCCCGGCTGTTGTATAGCCGAGCCGAGCGCGAAGGGACAGCGGGGGGGCCGATGACGACACGGCCGGAGAAGGCCCGGCCGGGCGCGGGGCCGGGCGCGGGGCCGGGCGCGGGGGCGGCGGGCCGGGTCGCGATCGTCGGCACGGGCTTCGTGGCCGATCTCTACATGCAGGGGCTCGCCACCTTCCCGGGCATCCGGGTGGTCGCGGCCTATGATCGCGACCCCGCGCGGCTCACCGCCTTCGCCGCCCATTGGCGGGTGCGCCCCGCCGCCTCGCTCGCCGAGCTTCTGGCCGCGCTCGGGCCCGGCGGGGTGGTGCTCAACCTCACCAACCCCGCCTCCCACGCCGCGGTGAGCCGCGCGGGCCTCGAGGCGGGCGCCCATGTCTATTCCGAGAAGCCGCTCGCCACCGAGATGGCGGATGCCCGCGCGCTCGTCGCCCTCGCCGAGGCCAAGGGGCTGGCGCTCGCCTCGGCCCCGTGCAGCGTGCTCGGCGAGGCGGCGCAGACGCTTCTGGCCGCCCTCCGCGCCGAGACCTGCGGCGCGCCCCTCCTCGTCTATGCCGAGCTCGACGACGATTTCATCCCCCAGGCGCCGCACCGGCAGTGGCGGAGCGCCTCGGGCGCGCCCTGGCCCTATGAGGACGAGATCCGCACCGGCTGCACCCTCGAGCATGCGGGCTATTACCTCACCTGGCTGATCGCGGCCTTCGGGCGGGTGCGCACGGTCTCGGCGGCCTCGGCCGGGGTGATCCCCGACAAGCTCTCCGAGCTCTCGGCGGGACCGGTGGCGCCGGACATCTCGGTGGCCACCCTCTTCTTCGAGGCGGGCCCGGTCGCGCGGCTCACCTGCTCGATCGTCGCCCCGCACGACCACCGCATCCGGGTGTTCGGCCAAAAGGGCGTGCTCGAGATGGACGCGGCCTGGGACAACCGGGCCAAGCTGCGCTTTCGCCGGCGGTTTCGGGTGCGGCGCCGGCTCGTCACCCATCCCCTCGGCCGGCGGCTCCGGCTGCCGGGGCCGACCCACCCGCAGGTGGGGCGCACCGGGGCGGCCGCGATGAATTTCGCGCTCGGGCCCGCGGAGATGCTGGAGGCGCTCGCCGCCGGGCGCCCGCCGCGGCTCTCGGCGGCCTTCGCGCTCCATCTCACGGAGGTGACGCTCGCGATCCAGGGCGCGGGCGAGCATGGGGGGGCGACCGCCATGGAGACCGGCTGCGCGCCGATGGCGCCGATGCCCTGGGCGGAGTGCTTGGCATGAGCGATCTCACCGTGGCGGTGACCGGGGCGGCGGGCTTTGTCGGCCGAGCCACGGTGGCGGCGCTCCGCGCCCGGGGCCACGCCGTGCGCGCGCTTCTGCGCCGGGCCGATCAGGCGCCCGCGGCCTGGGGCGCCGATCCGCGGGTCGCGGTCCACGCCCTCGATCTCGGCGCGCCCGCGGCGGGGCCGGCCCTGGCCGCGGCGCTCCAGGGCGTCGACGCGGTGATCCACGCCGCCGCCGCCATGGGGGGCGACGACGCGGCCCAGGCCCGCGACACGCTCGCCCCCACCCAGGCGCTCCTCGCCGCGCTGGCCGGCATGGCGCCGCCGCCCCGCCTCGTTCTCGTGAGCTCCTACTCGGTCTACGACCTCGCCGCCTTGCCCGAGGGCCGGCCCCTCGACGAGACCGCCCCCCTCGAGATCCATGGCGGGGGCCGCGACGCCTATGCCCGCGCCAAGCTCGCCCAGGAGCGGATGGCCCGGGCCGCCGCGGCCGAGGGGCTGCCGGTCTGGCTCCTGCGCCCGGGCGCGATCTTCGGCCCCGGCCGGCTCTGGAACGCGCATCTCGGCCATCCGGTGGGCCCCCTCCTCCTCCAGCTCGAGCGCGCGGGCGAGGTGCCGGTGGCCTGGATCGGCCATGTGGCCGAGGCCCTGGCCCGCGCCGCCGAGCGCGCGCCGGAGGGGCCCGGCGGCGTCGAGGCGGTGAATGTCCTCGACGACGACCGACCGGACCGGGCCGCCTATCTGGCCGAGCTCCGGAAAGGCGGCTGGCCGACGGCCGTCCTGCCGCTGCCCTGGCGGTGGCTCGCGGCCCTCGGGCGCCTCCTCGCCGCCCGGGCCCCCGCGCGCCTGGCGAGGAAGCTGCCGGGCCTTCTCCGCCCCGAGACGCTGGCCGCCCGGATGCGCCCCGTCACCCACGACAACGCGGCGCTGCACGCCCGGCTCGGCTGGGCGCCGACCCGCCGCTTCGCCGAGGCGATGGCCGCCGCGCGGCAGGAGGAGCGCGATGCCCGCTGAGCCCCCTCTCTCCGAGCCCCTTCCCGGGCCCCTCTCCGGTCCGGTCGTCTATCTCACCGGCGA
The DNA here is from genome assembly GCA_964467005.1 of uncultured Limibaculum sp. Classification (GTDB taxonomy): domain Bacteria; phylum Pseudomonadota; class Alphaproteobacteria; order Rhodobacterales; family Rhodobacteraceae; genus Thermohalobaculum. Next base: position 19,609 of record CAYXPI010000026.1, read on the forward strand.
GTATCCGCGGGCGACCGACACCTTCATCCAGCGCGAGGTGGCCGGGCTTCGGGCGCTCGGGATCCGGGTCGAGACCGCCTCGATCCGCCGCACCGGGCCCGAGCACCATGTGGGCCCCGAGCAGACCGCCGAGGCCGCGGCCACCTTCCACGTGCTCGAGGCCGCCACATCCCCGCTGCGCCTCCTCGGCGCGCATCTGGGGGCGCTCGCCCGCGCGCCCGGGCGCTATCTCTCGGCGCTCCGCCTGGCGCTGGCCACCGCGGCCCCCGGGGCCCGGGCGCTTTTCTACCAGCTCGTCTATTTCGCCGAGGCCGGGGTGCTCGCCGCCCATCTCCGCCGGCTGGGGGCCGCGCATCTCCACAACCACATCGCCACCGCGAGCTGCACCGTGGCCATGCTCGCCTCCCGGATCTCGGGCGTGCCCTACTCCTTCACCATGCACGGGCCCGGCATCTTCTTCGAGCCCGAGCGCTGGCGGATCGACGCCAAGATGGCCCATGCGGCCTTCACCGCCTGCATCAGCGATTTCTGCCGCAGCCAGGGGATGATCTTCGCGGCGCGGGAGCATTGGCCGCGGCTCCACATCGTCCATTGCGGGGTGGACCCGGCGCGCTACGACCGGCCGCGGGCGGCGGGCGCGGGCCTGCGCCTCCTCTTCGTGGGCCGGCTCGCGGCGGTCAAAGGCGTGCCCGTCCTCTTCGAGGCGCTGACGGGCCTGCGCGCGCGCCATCCCGGGCTCCGCCTCACCCTCATCGGCGACGGGCCGGAGCGGCCGGGCCTCGAGGCCGAGGCCCGGGCGCTGGGGCTCGAGGCGGCCGTGACCTTCGCCGGCTACCGCTCCCAGGCCGAGGTGGCCGAGGCGCTCGCCGAGACCGACATCCTGGTGCTGCCGAGCTTTGCCGAGGGGGTGCCGGTGGTGCTGATGGAGGCGATGGCGGCGCGGGTGCCGGTGGTGACCACCCGGATCGCCGGCATCCCCGAGCTCGTGGAGGACGGGGCGAGCGGCTGCCTCGTGCCCCCCGGCGATCCCGCGGCGCTGGCCGCCGCGCTCGACCGGCTGGCGGCGGACGCGGATCTGCGCGCGCGCATGGGCGCGGCCGGCCGCGCGCGGGTGGTGGCGGACTACGATTCCCGGGTGGAGGCGGCCCGGCTCGCCGCCCTCATCCGGGCCGCGGGGGCCGGCGCGCCGCTCCCCGTGCGGCCCGACCCCCTGGATGGCTGAGGCGGGGCGCCCGCGGGCCCTGTTGCGGCGCCACATTGTCGTCCGAAACCTCGCCTATCGAGCGGGCGACCCCGGGAGAGGACGGATGGCGGCGGCATGACCGGGACGGCGAACGAAACGGCGAACGAAACGGCACGCGAAACGGCACGCGAAACGGGCGGGCGCGTCGGCGTCGTCGCCATCGGGCGCAACGAGGGCGCGCGCCTCCTGCGCTGCCTCGCCTCGCTCGCGGGCCAGGCGGACCGGCTCGTCTATGTCGATTCGGGCTCGACCGACGGCAGCCTCGCCGCCGCCCGCGCCGCCGGTGCCGAGACCGTGGAGCTCGACCTCTCCCGCCCCTTCACCGCCGCGCGGGCGCGCAATGCGGGCTACGCCGCCCTGGCCGCGGATCCGGCGCGCGCGCCCGATTATGTGCAGTTCGTCGACGGCGACTGCGCGGTGGCCGAGGGCTGGATCGCCGCGGCCCGCGCCGCCCTCGCGGCCGATCCCGGGCTCGGGATCGTCACCGGCTGGCGCGCGGAGATCCACCGGGGCGCGAGCGTTTACAACGCGCTCTGCGATGTCGAATGGCGCCGCCCGGCGGGCCCGATCCGCACCTGCGGCGGCGACATGATGGTGCGCCGGGCCGCCTTCGAGGCCGTGGGCGGGTTCGACCCCACGGTGATCGCGGCGGAGGACGACGAGTTTTGCCTGCGCGTCGGCAAGGCGGGCTGGCGGCTCGCGCGGCTGCCGCGGCCGATGACCCGCCACGACGCGGCGATGACCCGGTTCTCCCAATGGTGGCGACGCGCCGTGCGCTCGGGCCACGGCTTCGCCCAGGTGGGCGCGCTGCACCCGGATTTCTTCGTGGCCGAGCGCCGCCGGGTCTGGCTCTTCGGCGCCGCGCTGCCGGCGGCGGCGCTGCTCGGCGGCCTCGTCACCCCCTGGGCGGTGGCCGCGGTGCTGGCGCTCTACGCCGCCTCCTACGCCAAGACGGTGCGCGGCCTCGTGGCCCGGGACGGGCTGGCGCTCGGGGAGGCGCTCCATCACGGCCTGTTCCTGACCCTCTCGAAGATCCCCAACCTTCTGGGGATGCTGACCTATCGCTGGCGCCGGCTGCGCGGCCGCGCCATGGAGATCATCGAATACAAGTGAGCGCCGCCCGGGCGCGAGGAGTGGCTCATGTCCAACCCCCCAGTGCGCGTCGGGATCGTCGGCGCCGGCTACATCGCCGCCTGGCACGCCGATGCCATCCAGGCGGTGCCCGAGGCGCGGCTCACGGCCGTCGCCGATGTCTCGGAGGCGGCCGCCCGGGCGCTGGCCGAGGGCCACGGGGTGCCGGCCTTCGGCTCTCTGGCCGCCATGGCCGAGGCGGGGCTCTGCGACGCGGTCCACATCCTCACCCCGCCGCATCTGCATCGGGCGCTCGCCGAGGAGGCGCTCGGCCTCGGGCTCCATGTCTTCGTCGAAAAGCCCTTCGCGCTCTCCGAGGCCGAGGCCCGGGCGATGCTCGCCGCGGCCGAGGCGGCCGGGCGCCAGATCGGCGTCTGCCACAATTTCCTCGGCCTGCCGGCCTATGAGCGGATGAAGCGCGCCCATGAGACCGGCGCCCTCGGCCGGGTCGGCGCCGCCGAGATCCGCTGGCACCTGCCGCTCGCGCCCTTGCGCTCGGGGCCCTACGGGCTCTGGCTGTTGCGCGAGCCCAAGAACCTCCTCCTCGAGCTCGGCCCCCATCTCGTGGCCTTCGCCCACGACCTCTTCGGGCCCGTCGCGCCCTGCGCCCTCGAGACGGCCAAGCCCGTCGCCCTGCCGGGCACCCAGGGCACGCGGCCCCAGTCCTGGCGGATCCTCGCCCGCGCCGGGGCGGCCGGCGCGGTGGACGTGACCTTCGACCTCGCCCTCACCGAGACCATGGACGACCGCACGGTCACCCTCTCGGGCTCGAGCGCCACGGCGCGCCTCGACTACGCGGCCGACACGCTGATCGTCGCCCGGCAGACCGCGTCCGACATCGTGATCGGCCCCTTCCGCCGGGAGATGGGCCTCGCCTGGCAGCATGTGCGCGAGGGCACGGCGAACGCGGCCCGCCAGCTCGCCTCGCTCAACCGCAAATCGCCCTACGGGCTCAGCTTCCGCGGCGCGATCGGCGCCTTCCATCGCGCGGTGCGCGACGGCACGGCGATGGACCCCCGGGTCTCCGGCGCCTCCGCCGCCGCGGTGATGGGCACGCTCGAGGCCGCCCTCGCCCATCTGCCGGCCGAGGCCCCGCCCGCGCCCCCCGCCGCGGCGCGCGCCCCCGATCCGAGCGTGGTGGTGATCGGCGGCACGGGCTTCATCGGCGCGGCCCTCACCCGCGGGCTCGTCGCCTCGGGGCGCGATGTGCGCGTTCTCTCCCGCGGCCGGTTCGGCCCCTTCGGCGATCTGGCCGACCGGGTGGAGACCGTGCCCGTCGCGCTCACGGACAAAGCCGCCCTCGTGGAGGCGATGCGGGGCGTGGACGCGGTCTACCACCTCGCCCGGGCCCTCGAGACGACCTGGGAGGCCTGCCTCGAGAACGATGTGGGCGTGACCGAGACCATCGCCGAGGCCGCCCTCGAGGCCGGGGTGCGCCGCTTCGTCTACACGGGCACCATCGCCTCCTACGACATGTCGGACCCCGGCCGCCCGATCACCGAGGCGACGGGCTTTGCCGAGGACATGACCGACCGCAATCTCTACGCCCGCTCCAAGGCCGAATGCGAGGCCCGGCTTCTGGCGCTGCACCGCGCGCGCGGGCTGCCACTCGTCATCGCGCGGCCCGGCATCGTGATCGGCCCGGGCGGGCCGCTCCAGCATTGGGGGATCGGGCGCTGGCACGGGGCGGGGGCCGTGCGGATCTGGGGCCAGGGGCGCAACATCCTGCCCTTCGTGCTCATCGACGACGTGGTGGACGGGCTCGTGAAGGCGATCGAGGTCGAGGGCGCGGTCGGGCGCTCCTTCAACCTCGTGGGCGAGCCGATGATGACCGCGCGGGATTATTTCGATGCCATCGAGGCGAGTTTCGGCGCGCGCATCGAGGTGGTGCCGGGGCGGCTCACCCTCTTCTATCTGTCGGACTGGGTGAAATACGCGCTCAAGCGCCATATCCTCGGGCGGAAGGGCGCGATCCGCGCCTCGCTCAAGGACTGGAAGTCGCGCGCGCATTACGCGCCCTTCCGGATCGAGGAGACCAAGCGCGTCCTCGGCTGGCAGCCCGAGGCCGACCGCGACGCCTTCGTGCGCCGGGGCATCGCCGAGGCGCGGCTCTTCGGATTTTGATCGGCGCCCCGGGGCGTCTGGCGTAGGGTGCGCCCCGGGGCGCGGTGCGAGGAAAGGGGTGTGCCATGGACGACACCGAGGACGATCTCGCCGTTTACTTCTTCGGCAACAGCACGATCCTGCATGTGAGCGAGACCGACGAGACCACGGTCCCGTTCTGGCTCGACGCTTTCGCCGACTGGTCGGGCGAGGCCTTTGCCTTCGGGGGGCAGTTCGGCTTCCTGCAGCAGCACGCCGATCTGCCGCCGCGGCCGCTCTGGGGGTTCGAGGGCGGGGAGGCCAGCTACGACCCGGATGCGGGCGAGACCTTCGCCGATGCCGATCACGACGCGGTGGTGGTCACGGCGTCGAACTTCATCCAGTTCCAGCCGCCCACCGTGCCCTTCGAGTTCGAGAACCCAGAGATGCTCTCTCCGGTGGAGCTCACCGTGGAGATCGCGGACTGGGTCGCGGCCGAGGAGCCCGGCATCCGCGTGCTCCTTTACGAGAACTGGCCGGATATGGCGCCCTTCCTGGCCAACGGCTTCCCGCCGACGGCGGAGGAGTTCGCCGCCTACAACGCCTACACCCTCGGCGAATTCCACGCCTGGTGGGAGGACTACGCCGCCGGGGTGCAGGCCGCGCGCCCGGAGGCCGACATCGCCCTCGTGCCCGTGGGCTCGGTGCTCGCCGGGCTTTTCACCGAGACCCGGCTCTCCGAGATCCCGCCCGCCGATCTCTACTCGGACGACGCGCCCCACGGCACGCCGACCCTCTACTTCCTGGCGAGCGTCGTCACCCATATGGCGCTCGACGGAGCTCCCCCGCCCGCGGATTTCCCGATCCCCGCGAGCGTCGATCCGCTGGTGGCCGAGCTCTATCCCGAGATCGTCGCTTACACCGCCGCGGCGCTGGGGATGCCGACGCTCGGCGCGGGGCTCGCCGAGGACGAGGCCCAGACGGTCGCGCTCCTCTACGAGGCGGCCCTCGACCGCGACGGAAACATCGATCTCGAAGGCCTCAATTTCTGGATCGACGCCCGCGAGGGCGCGCTCCCCTCGGGCGCCGCGCCGATCTCCGAGGCGACGCTCGCCGAGGCCTTCCTGTCGGCGCCCGAATTCGTCGACGCCTTCGGCGACCCCGCCGCGCTCTCGGACACGGAGTTCGTCGACATCCTCTATTTCAACATCCTCGACCGGGAGGCCGAGCCCGACGGCCGGGAGTTCTGGATCGAGGCGCTGGGGCGTCCGGCGGTCTCGCAGGCGGATGTGCTCCTCGCCTTCGCCAAGAGCCCCGAGAACCGGGAGGGCTCGGCCTTCGTCGAGGATCTGGCGGAGGTTTCGCCCGGGGAGTGGGCCTTCGTCTGACCCCCCGATCGCGGGCGCGGGGTCTCAGGCGGGGGCGGCGCGCCCGCCCGCCCGGGCCGCCCGCGCCGCCACCCGCTCCTCCAGGAGCCCGGCCACCCGGCGGCCCCAGGCCTCCCAGTTGAGCGCGTCCTCGAAGCGGGCGCGGCTCGCGGCGCGGAGCGCGCGGTAGCCCTCGGGATCCGAGAGATAGGCGACGATCCGGTCCGCGAAGTCCTCAGGCCCCGAGCCCGCGGGCAGGGCGTGGCCGCTCACCCCCTCCTCGACCGGCACGCCCCCCACCCGGAGGCAGAGCGCCGGCAGCCCGTAGGCCGCCGCCTCGCAGAAGGCGAAGCCGTAGGACTCGAAGGAGGGCATCATCATGAAATGGGAGGTGGCGAAGAGCCGGGTGAAGAGCGCGAGCTCCTCGGGCTTGGTCTTGTCGAGATAGGGGTGGACCGTCACGCCCTCGATCCGGTCGGCCTCCGGCGGGGTGCAGCCCACCACCGTGAGGCCCGCGCGGAGTCCGCGGGCGCGGAGCGCGGCGAGGGTGGCGACGGCGAGCGGCCCGCCCTTGGCCTGCCAGTCCCGCCCCACGAGGAGGAGCCGCACGGGCTCGGCGAGCGGCGTGCCGAGGGCCAGCGTCTCCCGCGGCGGGGCCGCCACATTGGCCCCCCAGGGCACCACGCGCGAGCGCTCTGGCGCCAGGCCGTAGAGCTGGTCCGCCTCGCGCTTCAGCCAGTCCGAGGGCCAGAGCAGGAGATCGGCCTTGCGGAAGACCCGGCGCTCGGCCCGGAAGACGAGGGGGTCGAAGATCCGCGAGACGGAGAGATAGGAGCCGAAGGCCGCCCCCACCTCGGACTTGCGGTAGACGGTCATGGTCGCGTCCGAGGTGAAGGCGGTGACCATCGGATAGGGCAGGCGCAGGCCCGCGAGGCAGGTGAAGCTGTAGGCGCAGAAGAGGACGTCGTAGCGGCCCCGGTCGAGCTCCGCCGCCACCCCGCGGGAGATCTCCCGGGCGAGGAGGAGATGGGCCCGCCACCGGGCGCGCAGGCAGAGCGCCTCGGGCAGCCGCTCGAGCGCGCGGCGCACGGGCTCCATCCGATGCCAGTGGGAGGAGAGCACGGTGACCTCGCCCGCATGGGCGCACAGCGCGGCGTGGATCCGGGTGTTGCCGCCCGAATGGGCCCAGGTCGTGCCCGGATCCGTCTCGGAGAGATAGGCAATTCTCAACGGAACAATCCCATTTCACGCCTCGCGGGCCGGACCTCGCATGCCGTCGCCGCGACCACTCCGTCGACCTCGGCCCGCGGCCCTGGGCCCGCATCTGGGGCGCGGCGCGCCGGCCTTATTCGAGTCACACAAACACGCTAAAAGAAAGACCACAGGCCACGGTGGGAAGGCAACGATTTGATCGGGTCCTCGGTCCGATGTCGCGGCCCCCGCCCCCACTCAGCCGGAGACCATCCATGCATCCGATCGTGCCCCATCCGCGCGATTTCCGGGCCTGGCCGGCCCCGTCCGCCGCAGCCCCGTCCGCC
>CAYXPI010000026.1:27069-28274 GCA_964467005.1 uncultured Limibaculum sp.
GCCCCGGCACCCCCGTCTGCCCCGGCACCCCCGTCCGAGCTCACGCCGATCGCGCGGACGGTCCTCACCGCGCTCTACCTCCTCGTCTGCGCGCTCATCCTCTTTCACACCGCGCTCGACCACCAGGCCGGGGGCAATCCGTGGAAGCAGGGCGACTGGCTGGTCAACATCGAGGCCGTCCTCGTGCGGCGGGGGATCCTCGGCTCCGGGCTCATCGGCCTCGCGGATCTGACGGGCGCCGACCTTCTCGGCCTCGTCGTGGCTCTGCAATCGGCGCTCTTCGTCGTCACCGCCGCCCTCTTTCTCCGGGTGTTCCGCCGGCTCGATCTCGGCGGGCTCGAATGGCTGCTCGCCTTCTGCCCGGGGTTCTTCCTCGTCTTCTGGAGCGCCGATCCCCAGGGCTCGATGCGCAAGGAGATCTTCGTCTATCTGGCCTTCGCCCTCATGCTCCTGGCCGCGGTCGACCGGCGCTCGGTCGGCCTCCTCCTCGGCCTCGCGACGCTCGCCTTCGCCGTCGGGGTGGTCTCCCACGAGGCGAACGTGCTCTTCCTGCCCTTCGTCGCCGCGGGGCTCGCCATGTTCTGGAGAGCGGGGCGACTCGGGCCCCTCGCCGCCGGGGCCATGGCCGCGGTCGCGGTCGCGGGCTCCGGCGCCTCGGTTCTCTTCGCCCTCCTCCACACGCGCATCGACGACGCCATGCAGGTCTGCGCCCCGCTCCTCGAGCGCGGCGTCGCGCCCGAGATCTGCGACGGCGCGATCAGCGTCCTCCAGGAGACCGCGCTGTTCTTCATCCACATCACCTTCTGGATGGTGCTGTCGCCCAACTCGCTCATCTTTCTCGTCTCGTATCTCGCGGTCTCGGCGCTCGTGCTCTACGTCGCGACCCGGTTCGTCGACCGCGCCTTCGCGATCAAGTACTACCTCCTCTCGGCGCTGGTCTTCGCGCCGCTCTACGTGATCGCGGTCGATTGGGGGCGGTGGCTGAGCTTCCACGTCACGGCCTTCAGCGTCCTGCTCGTCCTTTATGTCGTGCTCGGCAACATCCAGCGCCGGGGGCCGGCGCCGCGGCCCGTGCTGGCGGCGCTGATCGGGTCCTGCTTTCTCTGGGCGCCGTCGCATTGGGCCGAGATCGTGGCGGGCGGCGTTCTCAGAACCGCCTGGGAGACGGTCGCCGCCGCGCTCGCCTGACGCGCGCCAAAAACGGT
>CAYXPI010000027.1:0-28083 GCA_964467005.1 uncultured Limibaculum sp.
GCGCGTCGGTTTTGGGTACCGAAGGCCCCCAGTTCGAATCTGGGCGCCCCGACCAGTCGTCTCACACCGTGGCGATGTAGCGGGTGAGCGGTTCGGCCGCGTCGGCCCGGTCCGCGGCCAGCCGATCCAGGAACTCGATCGCCACGGTTTCGTGCTCGGTAAGCCGGGCGAGCGGGCCCAGATCCGCGGTGGGCGCCATCCCCTTGAGGCGGCGGAAATCCTCCACATAGCTCGGATAGGTGCGTCGCATATCGGCGAGGAGGGCCTCCCAGTCGCCGGTCGCCGCCGTGGCGTCGGCCCGGCCGAGGGCGTGGAGCTGCGCGTCGGGCCGCGGTGTGAGCCCGTGGCGGGCGAGGAGCGGGCGGATATGCGCCGCGGCCCGGCGCTCGACCTCCGCGAGGAGCCGGATGAGGCGCTGTGGCTCGGCGGCCTCGACGCGCTCGGCGAGGGCGTCGAAATAGGCCTCGCCCATGATCTCCTCCTCGTAGTAGCGCGTGAGTGTCTCGAGATAGCGCCGCGATGGGGCGGGGTCGGGGAGGGCAACGCGCTCGTGGCGGAGGGGGCGGTCCCGGTCCGCCGGGCGGTCGAGCTCGCGCGCGTAGCGGTGGCCCGCATGGACGGCCTGAGCCACGATCCCCGGCGCCTCGCAATCGCCGATCCGGGCGAGCGTGAAAGGCAGGGGCCCAGGGCGCGCCAGGAGCTCGCGATAGAGCGTGTCCCGCGGCGCCCGGGCGGTGACGGGCACCAGCGCCTCGGCCGGCACGCGCCGCTCCGGCCCGCCATACTCGCAGGCGAGGGTGGCCGCGGCGCCGTCGAAGGCCGTGACGGTGTGGCTCGTCACGATCTCCACGCCGAGCTCGACCAAGCGGCGCCGGCCGCGCCAGCGCTCCGCCGTGTTGCCGCCCCAGGGGGAGACGCTGTCGCGGTCGGTGACGAAGGTGACAGGCAGCCCCTCGGCGCGGAGGCGCTCGGCGATGACGGCGGCGAGGTAGTACCCGTCCTGATCGAAGATCACCGTGGGGCCCGTGGGAAGCTGGCCATCGAGGATGGCGTCCGGCGTGAGCACCGCGACGCCAGGGGCGGCGATGGGGTGGAAGGCCTTGCCATCGTAGCGCTCGGCCCGCCAGGCGGCGCCGGTGGCCAGCGCCACATGGTCGGGCTCGACAGCGAGGACATCCTCGGCGGTGAGGCGGCTCTCGAGGAAGATCTCAACATGGGGCAGGCGCTGGAGCTGCTGCACCCGGTGGTCGCGCACTCGGATGTGCTCGCTCAAGCCTGGCATCCGTGCCTCCCGCGCCACCCGGCCGCCGAGCTCGCGCGAGGCCTCCGCCAGCGTCACCCGGTAGCCGCGCGCGCCGAGCGCCCGGGCCGCCTCCAGCCCCGCGGGCCCCGCGCCGACCACGAGCACATGGGCGTCCGACCCCTTGGGCTCGATCCGCTCCGGGTGCCAGCCGCGGCGCCATTCCTCGCCCATCGTCGGGTTTTGGGTGCAGCGGATCGGCACGCCCAGGGCGTCGCCCGAGTAGCAGATGTTGCAGCCGATGCACTCGCGGATGTCCTCCGGCCGGCCCTCCTCGATTTTCTTCGGCAGGAACGGATCGGCAATGGAGGGGCGCGCCGCCCCGATCATGTCGCAGACGCCGCGGCGGATGAGCGAGGCCATCGCGTCCGGCGAGGTGTAGCGCCCGACGGTGACGACGGGCTTCGAGGTCGCGCCTTTCACCCAGTCCATATAGGGCTCGAGCGCGCCCTCCTTGGCGAAACGCGAGGCGCCCATCTCGAGCGAGTAATCCGCGATGTTGATGTCCCAGAGATCGGGAAGCTCGGCGAGCATCGCGAACATCTCGCGCCGCTCCCCGGGCTCGGGATGCCCGTCCGCGCCGATGGTCTCGTCGGCCTTGAAGCGCACCGCGACCGCCAGCCGGTCGCCCACCGCGTCCTTCGTCTCCTCGATGAGCTCGCGCACGAGGCGCACGCGGTTCTCGAGGCGGCCGCCGTATTCATCGGTGCGTGTGTTGGTGCGGGGGTCGAGGAAGTTGGCCAGGAGATAGCCGTGGGTGGCGTAGACATAGACGAGGTCGAACCCCGCATCCCGCGCCCGGAGGGCGGCCTTCCGGTGCCAGCGGCGGAGATCGGCGATGTCCGTCTTGTCCATCGCGCGGGTCTGCCATGGATGGCCCTCCGCGTTGGGGACGGACTGGATGTCCATCGGCGCCAAGCGGCTGTAATTGTTGGGGTTGCGCGCGCCGCCGAACCAGAGCTCGACGCCGGCGAGGCTGCCATGGGCGTGGACCTTCTCGGTCATGAGCGCGTGGGCGCGGAGGTCGTCCTCGTCCCAGAGCGCGGCGGAGACACCGGAGAGGTCGTCCGAGGCCGGGTGGATCGAGCAATATTCGGTGCACACCACGCCCCAGCCGCCTTCGGCCTTCACGCCGCGCATCTCCGCCACGGTCTGGGGCCGCAGCCAGCCCATGCCGGTGCAGTGGGGGACCTGGTAGAAGCGGTTCTTCGCCGTGACAGGCCCGAGGCGGATGGGCTCGAACAGGCTGTCGTAACGCGGGTCGCGGGTCATGCGGTCCTCTGGGTCAGTCCTCGGCAATGCGGGGGAGCTCTCGGCGGAAGGGCACGGCGTCCGAGGCGGGCTGGCCGAGCTCGCGCGCGTAGCGGTGCCCGCCATAGACCGCGGCGGCGATGGTGCCGGGGCCGAGGCAGTCGCCGATCCGGGTGAGCGTCTTGGGCCCGGGCGCGCCGCCCGCGATGGCCGCCTCGAGCGCCTGGTAGAGCGCGTCCTCCGGCTGGCGCATGGTCACCATCACGGTGGCGGCGCAGGGGATCTCGCGCGTGCGCTCGGTGTACACGCAGGCAAGCGTCGCGGTCTCGCGCCCGATCTCGACGAGGGTGTGGAGGGGCAGGATCTCAACACCGGCCTCGAGGAGCCGGGTCTGGATGCGCGCCTGCTCCAGGGTGTGGTGCGTCCAGTGCGAGACATCCGCGGCCGGGGTGACATAGGCGACCGGTCGCCCCTCGGCCCTGAGGAGTTCGGCCAGGACCCCGCCCATGTAGTAGTGGTCGTCGTCGAACACCACGATCGGGCCGTCGGCGCGCGTGCCGGCCATGATGTCGTCCGGCGTCAGCACCACCGCGCCCTCTGGCCGCGGCACAGGGGCGTGGAGCTCGCGGCCGAGCCCCGTGGGGCACCAGCGTGCGCCGGTGGCGACGGCCACATGGTCCGCGCCGAAATCCAGCACCTGCTCCGCGGTCATCGCGCTGTCGAGGAAGGTCTCCACCTCCGGCATCTGGGAGAGGCGCCAGGTGCGATGGTCCACAACCCGGCGCCATTCGGCCAGGCCCGGCAGCCGCGCCTCCCGGTCGACCCGCCCGCCGAGGCGGTCGCTCGCCTCCGCCAATGTCACGCCATAGCCCCGCTGGCCGAGCGCGCGCGCGGCCTCGAGCCCCGCGGGCCCGCCGCCGAGGATCAGCACCGTCTCCGGCGCATGGGCGGCCGCGATCCGCTCCGGATGCCAGCCGCGGCGCCACTCCTCGCCCATGGTGGGGTTTTGGGTGCAGCGGATGGGCGCGCTCGCAATGTCGCCGGAGACGCAGATGTTGCAGCCGATGCACTCGCGGATGTCCTCCGGCCGGCCCTCCTCGATCTTCCTCGGCAGGAAGGGGTCGGCGATGGAAGGGCGCGCGGCCCCGATCATGTCGAGCTGGCCCTTGCGAATGAGCGAGACCATCGCGTCGGGCGAGGTGTAGCGGCCCACCCCCACCACGGGCTTGGACGTCACCGACTTCACCCAGCTCACATAGTCGTCCTGGAACCCGGCCGCGGCGAAGCGGGAGGTCTGGCTGTCATGCTGCCAGTCGGAGATGTTGACATCCCAGAGATCGGGGATCTCGGCGAGCATCTCGACGACGTCCCGGCCCTCGGCCTCGGCCAGGATCCCGTCGGGCCCGGCCAGCTCGTCGACCGCGAAGCGCACGACCACGGCGCAGGTGTCGCCCACGGCCTCTTTCGTCTCCTCCAGAACCTCGCGGAAGAGACGCACCCGGTTCTCGAGGCTGCCGCCATAGGCATCCGTCCGCCGGTTCCGCCGGCGCGAGAGGAAATGCATGAGCACGCTGAGATCGTGGGCGGCGTAGACATAGATCACGTCGAAGCCCGCCCGCCGGGCCCGTTTGGCCGCCTCCACATGCCAGCGGCGCACGGCGCGGATGTCCGAGAGGTCCATCGCGCGCACCTGCACCGGGTCCGGGTAGTCCACCGGACGGGGCGACGGCCCCATGGGGATCTCCCGGCTGTAGCGGTTGGGCGCGGTGGCCCCGGCATAGGAGGGCTCGATGCCCGCGAGCGCGCCATGGGCGTGGATCTTGTCGCACATCTTGGCGAAGACGGGGATGTCCCGGTCGTCCCAGAGCCGGCCTTCCACATAGGGCGTGTGCTCGGAGGAGTGGTGGATCTCCACCTCCTCGGTGCAGATCACGGCCCAGCCGCCCTCGGCCTTCACGCCGCGCATCTCGGCCATGGAGGACGGGTGGGAGCGGCTCATCCCGTTGCAATGGGGCACTTGGTAGAAGCGATTCTTCGCGGTGACCGGCCCGATCTTCACCGGCTCGAACAGGATGTCGTGGCGGGGGTCGCGGCCGGCGCGTCGGATGCCCTTGTCCTGGACGGTCATTGGCTGGCTCCTTGGCTGCGGTTGCCCTTGGGCCCGCAGCGCGCGCAGTCGGCCGAGAGGGTGCGGAGGAGGGCGCGGGCGGTGGCCTCGCCGCTCATCCAGGCGCCGGAGCAGAGGGAGATGTGGCCGCCCGCCACCGCCTCTCCGGCGAAGAAGACGCGCCCGCCCACGGGCTCGGCCAGGGCGGCGCGGGCGGCGTGGCGCCCGGGGGTTGCCGCGGCGTAGGCGCCCAGCGTGTGGGGGTTGGTGGCCCAATCGGTCACGAGCCCGCCGGTGATGTGGCCGCGGGCCTCTGCGCCGAAAATCTTCACGAGCTCGGCGGTTGCAACGTCCAACGCCGCGGCCTCCCCGGCCCTTGCGAGATCCCAGCCCACCGCACCGCCCACGAAGCCCACCATCAGCGGCTGTCCGAAGGGCAGCGTGAGGAAAAAGCAGGCCTCCGCCGGCATCGCCTCGGGCGTCTTCATCGTGAGCCAGGCGTTGTCCGAGAGGCCGAAGCGCGCGCCGTCGGTCTTGAGCGCGATCTTGGTGAGGAGGCCCATGGGCAGGCCCTCCAGCGCCTCGGAGGTCCGCTCCGGCAGATCGGGCGTGAAGCGGAGGCCGCCTGCGCGCAAAACCCCGGTGGAGACGGTGACGATGCACGCCTTCGCCGCGAGGGTGCCCGCGGGCGTCTCGATCCGCACGCCCGAGCCCGACCAGTCCACCGCCCTGGCGGGGGTGCCGAGCTGCACGGGCAGCCCGCGCCCCGCCTCCGCCACCAGGGTGCCGAGGCCCTCTTCGAGGAGATAGTCGGTCTCGAGCTCCGCGAAGCCGTTGTAATCCTCCGTCGAGAGATCCTGGAAATCCACGCCGTGGTCCATCGGCCCGATCCAGGTCTGCACGGTCCCGGCCCAGTCGAGCCCATCCGGCACCACCTCCGAGGCAGCGAGGTCCTCGCCATCGGCCTCGTCCAGCGCGTGCTCGATCCGACCCCAGGCGCGGTCGTAGGCGCGGCGCTCGGCCGAGGTTGCGCGCCGGGCGCCGACATAGAGCGCCTCCGACGCGGCGCCGTGGTCGAGGAGGGTGTAGCCCCGCTGCCGCGCGAGGGCGGTGAGTGCCAGATCCTTCGGCCCCTGGAGCCAGGCGCAGCCATGGTCGAACGGCAGGCCGAGCCGGGCGCTCTCGGTGTAGGCGCGCCCGCCGATCCGGTCCGCCGCCTCGATCACCACAACCGAGAGCCCCCCGGCCATCAGCGTGTGCGCCGCCGCGATCCCCGCGGCGCCTGCGCCGATCACCGCCACGTCGGGGTCGGAGGGCAGCGCGGCGCGCACCCGAGGGGCGGCGCCCGCCAGCATGGCCGCGAGCACCGCGCGGCGGGAGGGATGTGAGCTCATGGCGCGGCTCCTGGCCAGGTGGCGAACTCCCGCGGGAACACCCCGGCGAGGTAGGCGTGGATCTGGCGCTTGGCGTCCTCGCGGCTCAGCCAATCGGGATAGAGGAGGACGCTGAGCCAAAGCCCGTCGGCCAGGCTCTCGAGCGTCCCGGTCACGTCGCTCGCCGAGACCGCACCATACCCCCCGTCGCAAATCAGGCGCTCGCAGAGATTGGTCAGGATCTCCGTCCGCTCGGTGTCGTAGGCCGCGATGTGCGCGCGGTAGACCTCCCGATAGCGCGCCTCGCCGAAGAACGCGAACCAAACGGCGATGCGCCGGTGGTTGCAGATGCTCGGATGGAAATGCGCGTCGATGAGGCGCGCGAGCTTGGCGGCGGGGGCGAGCCCGCTCTCCGCCAGGCCGTCGATCCAGGCCGCCCGATGCTCCTCGGCCAGATGCACGAGCGTGTCGCGCAGGAGGTTCTCCTTGCTCTGGAAGTGGAAGCTCACGATCCCCATCGAAAGATCGGCGAGCCCGGTTACCGTGGCCATGGTGGTGCCTGTGAGGCCGTGGCGCGCGATCGACTCGATCGTCGCCTCGATCAGCTGGGACCGGCGCACTTCCCGCGAGGCCGTGCGCGGCCGCTTGGCCGCCGTGGAGGTCTGTGTCATCACTCCGCCTCGAGGAGGACCAAGGCGTCGTCGGACCAGTTGAGCCAAACGGGCCGCCCCCGATCCGCCTCGCCGAGCCAGCCGCTCACATGGTTTTGCGCCGAGACCGCGACCGGGCGCTCCGCCCCCGGCAGGGTGACGAAGAAATGGCTCCGCTCGCCGAGATAGGCGATCGCGTCGAGCTGGCCTTCCACGAGGTTGCGGGCCTCGGCCGGCGGCTCGGGCGTGAGCAGGAGCTTCTCGGGCCGGATCGCGACGCAAATGCGCGCGCCCTCCGCCGGGGCGGGCTTGGGCGTGGGCACCGAGACCGCGCCGAGCCCCGCCACCTCGAGATCCGCCCGGCCGTTCACCCGCGCCCCCACCCGGCCCTCGAAAAAGTTCATCGTGCCGATGAAGGACGCGACCTCCCGGCTCTTCGGTCGCTCATAGAGCCCCGTCGGCGTGTCGATCTGGAGCACCTTGCCGCCCGACATCACCGCGATCCGGTCCGAGAGGGTGAGCGCCTCCTCCTGGTCGTGGGTGACGAAGACGAAGGTGATCCCGACCGTGCGCTGGAGGGCGCGGAGCTCGAGCTGCATCTGCTCGCGGAGCTGCTTGTCGAGCGCGCCGAGGGGCTCGTCGAGAAGAAGCACCTTGGGCTTCAGGATGAGCGCCCGCGCGAGCGCCACCCTCTGCCGCTGGCCGCCGGAGAGCTGGTTGGCGCGACGGTCCCCGTAGCCCGGCAGCTTGATGAGCTCGAGCATCTCGTCGACCATCCGTCGGCGCTCGGCCCGAGAGAGGCCGAGCTTGCGCAGGCCGTAGGCGATGTTGTCCCGCACCGTGAGGTGGGGGAAGATCGCGTAACTCTGGAACACCATGTTCACTGGGCGGTGATGCGGCGGCACGCCCGACATCGGCTGCCCGTCGATGTAGATCTCGCCCTCGGTCGTGCCCTCGAAGCCCGCGAGCATCCTGAGGAGCGTGGTCTTGCCGCAGCCCGAGGCGCCGAGGAGCGAGAAAAACTCGCCGTGGCCGATCTCGATGTCCACCCGGTCGACCGCGCGGACCGAGCCGAAGGATTTGCTGACGCCCGAGATGGCGATGCAGGGATCTTGGGTCATGCCGTCTCTCCCTCCTTGGCGGGCGCGACGCCCACCCGTGTGAGCCAGAGGCTCGCAAACACCAGCACGAAGGACACCGCGATGATGATGGTCGAGAGCGCGAGCACCCGCGGCAGCGTCTCGGGAAAGCGGAGCTGGTTCCAGATGTAGATGGGCAGCGTGGGCTCGGTGCCTGCGAGGAAAAACGCCATGATGAACTCGTCGAAGGAGATGGTGAAGGTGAGCATGAGGCTCGCCAGCACGCCCGGAAACACCATAGGGAAGGTCACGCGCCAGAAGGTCCACCACGCGTTCTCGCCGAGATCGGCGGAGGCCTCCTCGATCGAAGCGTCGAAGCCCTCGAAGCGGGGCATCAGCGTGGCGATGGCGAAGGGCGTGCAGATCAGCACGTGCCCGAGCCCGATGGTGAAGAGCGAGAGCCGCACCCCCGCCTGGTTTAGCAGGATGAGAAGGGCCACGCCGAAGATGATCCCGGGCACGACGAGCGGCAGCATCATGAAACCGAAGATCGGGCCCCGCCCTGGCATCCGATATCGGGTGAGCGCCTTCGCGGCGAAGATGCCGAGAGCCGTGGAGATCGCCGCCACGACGGCGCCCAGCACCACGCTGTTCCAAAGCGCGGCCCACATCGCCGAGCTCTCCCAGAGCTCGCCATACCACTCGGTGGTGAAGCCCTGGAGCGGGAAGGCGATGTAGGTCGAGGCGTTGAACGAGAAGAGCGGCAGAAGGAGGATCGGCGCGTAGAGGATCGCGACGAAGGCCCAGGCATAGACCTTGAGGCCGAGGGAGGGGCGCTCGACGGCGCTCGCCCCGCTCATGCGCCCCGCGCCCCCACCGCGCGCGTGACGATCTTGGTGGCCAGGAACACCGCGGCGACGGACGCCATCATGACGATGGCCAAGGCCGAGCCCATGGGCCAGTTGTTGGCCGCGCCGAACTGGAGCTGGATGAGATTGCCGATCATCATCCCGTCCGGCCCGCCGAGGAGCGCGGGCGTCACATAGTCGCCCACCGTGGGAATGAAGATGAGGAGCATGGCCGCGATCACCCCCGGCATCGAGAGCGGCAGCGTGACCCGGAAGAACCGCGCCCAGGGCCCGTCGCCGAGATCGGTGGCCGCCTCGAGGAGCGACCGGTCGATCTTCTCCAGGCTCACATAGATCGGCAGGATCGCGAAGGCCGCCCAAGCATGGGTGAGGGTGATCACCACCGCGGTCTGGCTGTAGAGCAGGAATTCGAGCGGCGCGTCGATCACACCGATCCCGGTGAGCGATGCATTGATCACCCCGTTGTAGCCGAGGACGATCTTCCAGGCGAAGACGCGCAGGAGGTAGCTCGTCCAGAAGGGCAGCGTCATCAGGATCAGCCAGAGCGTCTTGTGCCGCTTTACGTGGAAGGCGACGTAATACGCCATCGGGTAGCAGAGCAGCACCGTGACCACCGTCGCCGTGGCCGAGATCCAGAGCGAGCGCTCGAGAAGCGCGCCGTAGATCGGCTGGGTGAGGATGTCGTCGTAATTCTTAAGCGAGGGCTCGGTGTTGAAATCGAAGCCAGACGGTGTCCACAGGCTCATCACCACGAGCACGACGAAGGGCACGAGTATCCCCGCCGCCATGACGAGAAGCGCCGGCGAGACCAGCGCGTAGCCCCTCAGGATCTCGTGGCGCTGGAGAAGGCTCGCGAGGCGCCCGGGCCTTGGCGCGGCGGGCGCCCGGGCGCGCGCGCGCGGTGGCGATGCGGCGATGTCCGCCATTCCGATCTCCCTTGAGGGTGGACGCCGCCCCGGGGCGGGGCGGCCGCGCGGCTCAGAAGCCGGCCTTGATCTGCTCGAAGAGCGTGTTCATGCGCGACTCCCACTCCTGCGTCTGCGGGATCTGGAAATGCCCGGCCTTCAGGATCTCCAGCGGCTCGGCGCTCAGCCCGAGCTCGGCCAGGCGCGCGTCGGTGAAGGTCTCGAAGGACTTGATGTTCGAGTGCCCGTAGCCGTAGTCGTTGATCAGGAACTTGCCGGTCTCGGGGCTCAGCATCGAGTCGATCACGTCGTAGGCCCGGTCGATGTTGGGCGCGTCCCGGTGGATCATCGCGCCGCACACCCAGGTGAGGGCGCCTTCCTTCACCTTGGCGAACTTGGCCGGGATCCCCTCCGCCTGGAGGCTCACGGCCGTCTCGTTCCAGGTGAGCGCCGCGGCGAGCTCGCCGGAGGCCAGCGCCTGCTCGATCGAGGTCGTGTCGTCGGTGTACATGCGGATGAGCGGGCGCTGCTCGCGCATCACGGCGGCGATCTTGTCGAAGGCCGCGTCGGTGTGGATCTCCTCGAAGGGCACGCCGGCGTAGATCGCGCCGCACCACCAGGTGTCCGCGCCCGAGGCGAGGCATCCGAGCCGGCCCTTGTATTCGGGGTTCCAGAGCATGCCCCAGGATTCCTCGCCCTCGACCTCGTAGAGATCGGTGCGGTAGGTGACCGAGGTCTGCCCCCAGTCCATCGGCGCCATGTACACGTTGCCGTCCACCACATTCCCGGGCAGCTCGTAGAGCGAGGGCATCACGTCGCCCCAGTTCGAGAGCCGCGAGGTGTCGAGCGGCTGGAAAAGGCCCGAGGCGATCCAGCGCGGCACCGCCTGGTTGCAGGGGTGCGAGACGTCGACGACGAAGCCCGCGCGCATCTTGGTGAGCGCCTCCTCGGAGCCGCCGAAGGTGGTGAAATTGGGCAGGGCGCCGTTCTTCGCCTCATACGCGCCGAAGAGCTCGGGCACATCGTAGCCGCCCCAGGTGAAGAAGGTGGCCTGGTCCTCCGCCGCGGCCATGGCGCGGCGCGCCGGCATTGGCAGCGTGACAAGCGCGACCCCGAGGCCGAAAAGCGAGCGGTGGAACGCACGGCGGCTGAGCTCGCCCGTGCGCACGGCGTTCATATGGTCGACGACATCCATCCTTCGGATCCTTCGTTGCTGTGATGTGCCCTGTTGCGTGTTTTTGTCCGTCTGCCGCGCATCCGCCGCCGGGGGGCTGAGTGAATGCACGTTCAGTCAACGAGGCATTGACAATTCGCCGCAGTCAAGCGTGTAGTGACCCGAGATTGGCCGCGGCGCGGCCAGAGGGCGACCGATCGGCGGGCAGAATGGGTCGCATGCACACGATTTGAGCAGAGGGATGGGGGTCGAGATGGCGGAGCCGACGGGAGTGACCCGGGTGTTGCACTCGGATCGGGCGGGCACCGGGCTCACGGAGTGGGAGGCCATGGATCCCGATTCGCTCGTCTCGGGGGCGCCGGTGCAGCGCGGCTGGCTGGCGGACGAACACGAGGCCACCGGCTATCTCGCCGGGGTGTGGGACTGCACCGCCTTCGTCGACCAGCCCGGCCAATACGGCGTGGACGAGTTCATGATACTCCTCGAGGGCAGGGTGATCCTGCGCATGCCCGATGGCGCGGAGGTCACGGTGACCGCAGGGGAGGCCTTCGTGATCCCCAAGGGTCTCCAATGCCAGTGGGTGATGCCGGACTATGTGCGCAAGGTGTTCATGATCGTCGACGATCCGGCGCCGGAGGGCGCGGCCAACCCCTCGCTCGCGCGCGTGACGGTGCCCGATCTTGCGCCCGCCGGCGGGGACGGGCCGGTCGAGACCGCGTACACTTGGTTCGTGAGCGCGAGCGGACGGATGCGCGTCGATTTCCGCATCCATCGGGGTGGACAGGCGGCCCCTGCGGCTCTGGCCGAGCATGAGCTTCTGCATGTGCTGGAGGGGGCGCTCACCCTCTCCGCGGGGACGGCCACGGCGCACTTCGGCCCGGGCGAGACGGCCTATGTGTCCGCCGGCACCACCCTCGCGCGGGAGCATGCGCCGGGCACCCGGATCCTCGCCTCCACCTACAGGCCCCGCTGAGCGGCGACCTCCTCGGCCACCTCGGCCACGGCGTCCTCCAGGATGTCGAACATCCCCTCGATCTCCGCCTCAGAGATGACGAGGGGCGGGGAGAACACGCACATATTGATGAGCGGGCGCACGATGAGCCCCCGGGCCTCGCAGGCCGCGTCGAGCCGGCCGCCGAGGTCGCGCTGGAGGCTGAGGGAAGTGGCCCGGCCCGCCTCGGTCAGCCCTTCGAGGCAGCCGAGAAGGCCGATCCCCCGCGCGTCGCCGATGACGGGCGAGGCGGCGAGCGCACGCAGACGCTCCTGGAAGCGCGGCGCCACCCGGCGGACATGGCCGAGAAGGTCTTCCCGCTCCATGATCTCCAGGTTCTTGAGCGCCGCGGCGCAGGAGACCGGATGCGCCGAATAGGTGTAGCCGTTGGGGAAGAGCACGTCGTGATCCGCCCCGGTCATCCGGTCGAGCACCCGATCGGAGATGAGGCAGGCGCCGAGCGGCAGATAGCCCGAGGTGAGCCCCTTGGCGCAGCAGATGATGTCGGGCTCGATGCCGAAGACCTCCTCGGAGGCGAACCAATGCCCGAGCCGGCCGAAGGCGGTGACGACCTCGTCGGAGATGTAGAGGATGTCGTGCGCCCGGCAGATCTCCAGCGTGCGCGCGTGGTAGCCCTTGGGCGGGACGATCACGCCGCCCGAGCAGAGCACGGGCTCGGCCACAAAGGCGCCCACGCGCTCGGGCCCGATCTCGGCGATCGCGCGCTCGAGATCCGCCACCTTGGCGTCGCACCACGCGTCCTCGGACATGCCCTCGGGCCGGATGAAGGGGTTCACATCCGGCAAGAGATGGACGAGCGGCGAGGCCGTGTCGAAATGGCTGCGGTCGCGCTCCTTGCCCGTGATCTGGGCCGTGAGATAGGTCGAGCCGTGATAGCCTTTCTCCCGCGCGATCACGGCCTTCTTCTCCGGCCGGCCGAGGCGGTTGTTGAGGAAATGCATGGTGCGGAGTGCGGTGTCGACCGCCGTGGAGCCGCCCGTGGTGAACTGAACCGTGTTGAGCGCGCCGGGTGCGAGGCGGGCCAGCCGCTCGGCGAGAACCGCGCCCGGCTCATGCGCGGTCGACCAGGGCGAGGCGTAGGGCAGGCGCATCACCTGCGCGGCGATCGCGTCGGCCATCTCCTGCCGCCCATAGCCGATCTGCACCGCCCACATGCCGCCCGGCCCGTCGATGAGCCGTCGCCCGGTCTCGTCGATGAGGTGGATGCCCTCGCCCCGGACGATCACATGCCGCTCGGAGCCACGCCAGCTCCCCAGCGCCTCCCACGGGTGGAGGTGGTGGCGCCGGTCCGCCGCCGCGAGCGCGCTCTCGCCCTGGCTCGGGATCTCGGGGAGGCCCTCGGGGCTCATGCCGGCGGCTCCTCCGCCGCCTCCGCATAGACGGCAATGAGGCACCCGGTCTCGGTGTGCGAGGTGTGCTCCGTTCCGGGGGCGAGCCAGACCACGTCGCCCGCACGGTAGACCGTCCCGTCGTTGTCGATCACCTCGCCCTCGAGGATCACGAACTCCTCCGCGCCGCCGTGGCGATGCGGGGTCGAGCGGCTGCCGGGCTCCATCTTGTAGATGTAAAAGCCCACATCCTTCGGCCCTTGCGGGTTCAGCTTGATGAAGGATGTGCCGCGCTCGCTCAGCCCGTCGGGGTCGTAGGGCTGGAAGGCGTCGGCGTCGTGGATGCTGGCGACTTTGCGCTCGTGCGGCTCAATCGGCTTCATGTCGTGTCTCCCGGGCGGGCTTTCCGAATCGGCCCGCATCGGGCTATTATTGAATCGCGGTTCAATAAGCGAAAGTGGGAACAGCGCCATGAAGGACGGAGCGGAGCGCGACATCCGTGTGCCGGCGGAGTGGGACCGACGCGGCCTGCCCGCCTGGGCCTATCACAGCGATGCGCTGACCGAGCTCGAGCGGGCCGAGCTCTTCCGCACGCATTGGCAGATTGCGGGCCATGTCTCGGACGTGCCCGGGCCCGGGGACTTCCTCACCTTCGACGCGGTGGGCGAGCGTGCGCTCATCCTCCGTGGCCGCGACGGCGCGGTGCGGGCCTTTCACAACATTTGCCGGCACCGGGGCTCGCGGGTGGTGGCCGAGGAACGGGGGACCTGCAAGGGCGCGCTCGTCTGCCCCTTCCACGGCTGGGTCTACAATCTCGACGGCACGCTCCGCGGTGCGGCGCGACCCGAGACCTTCCCGCCGCTCGACCGATTGGAGCACGGTCTCCTGCCCCTCGACACCGAGGTCTGGAACGGCTTCGTCTTCGTGCGCTTCGCGCCGGGGCCCCAGCCGGCGGTGGCCGAGCTGATGGCGCCCTTTGCCGAAGAGATCGCGCAGTACCGGATGGCGGAGATGGTGCCGGCCTCGGGGATCTGGACCGACGTCTCGCCGGTCAACTGGAAGTCGGTTCGCGATGTGGACAACGAGGGCTACCACGTCGCTATGGCGCATCCCGCGCTCCAGGACCTCTACGGCCACGACTATCGGGACGAGCCGATGGTGGACGGGGTCAGCCGAAGCGTCGGCGTCTTCGCGCGCGAGGGGCGGCGGCGGTGGAGCGTGCGGGCCTACGGCAAGGTCTCGGCCCCGCGGCCGCATCTGCCGGAGGCGCTGCACCAGGCCTGGCCGTATTGGGGCCTCTTCCCCAACGCCGTGCTCGCCGCCACGCCCGAGAGCGTCCAGTTCTACCAGGAGTTCCCGATCTCGACCCACGAGACCCGGCTCCGCGGCGCCGTGTACCGCTATCCCGACGAGACCCGGCCGGAGCGCCTGGCCCGCTATCTCGCCAGCCGGATCGACCGGGAGACGGTGGCGGAGGACGTGCAACTTACCGTCTGGTCCGACGAATCGATGGCGTCCCCGGCCTTTCGGGGGTTTCTGCTCTCCGATCTCGAATACGGGGTGCGCGCGCATCACGATCACCTGCGCGCGGTGCTCCCGGTCCTCACCCTCGACACGGCTCCCGTCGAGGGCGATCTTGCCCGGAGGAATGCCGAGCTCAAGGTCGCTGGCGCACCTCGCCCCGGGGCGTGAAATGGCGAGGGAAGAGCGTGCCGAGCATGGCGAGCGCGATGGCCAGCGCGTCCTCGCGCGCGATCTCCCGGTTGCCGAGCATGAGGCGGAGCCACAGCCCCTCCTGCATGGCGTAGATCGCGGTCGCGGTCGCGGCGGCGTCGTGGCCATAGCCGGCCTCGGCGTCGAGCGCGGTGCAGAGCGCGCGAATGGCGTCGAGATACGCGTCGTCCCGGGCCCAGCAGAGATCGCGATAGTCCGGCCGCGCCGTGGCCTCGGCAAAGAAGGCGAACCAGGCCGCCACCTTCTCGGGCGCGCAGACCCGGGCCGAGAGGTCGGCCGCGACCAAGGCGCGGAGCCGCTCGGCCGCGCTCGGCCCCGCGGCGGCCAGCTCCTCGCGCCAATTGGCGTCGTACTCGGCGGAGAGGCGCGAGAGCGTCTCGAAGAGGAGCTTGTCCTTGCTGTCGAAATGGAAGTTGACGATCCCGCGGGAGAGCCCGGCCGCCTCCGCCACATCGGCCAGCGTGGTGGCCGCGAGGCCCTTGCGCGCGAGGGTGGCGAGGGTGGCGTCCATCAGCTGGCCCCGCCGCGCCTCCTTGGGCGCGCGGCGCCGACCGCCCTCCTTCGCCTTCGCCTCGCCCATGTCGCCTCCGGACGCCTCCGCCCCCCTTCCTATGAAAGGCCCGGGGCTTGAACGCAATCTCCGACGCCGAGGCCTGGGCGGATCTGGGTCGGCCCCTGGGCGAGCCGGGCTCGGGCCTTCGGCGCTACGCCGCGGCCATGCATCTCCGTCAAAGGGGGCTCCTCGACGACGCCACCCTCGAGCGCTACCGCATCTGCGCCCGGCTCGACGGTGAGGATCCGGCGGCGGCCCACCCGCCGCAGAGGTCAGGGTGAGACCGTCTCGGCCCGGCCCCGGAGATCGTCGGGACCCGTGTAGGCGTAGCGGTAGCGCCGCGTCCCGTCCGCCTCCACCACCTGCGCCCGTCCCCGTCGGGTCCGGGTGACGCGGTACTCCACCGCCACAGCCTCGAGCGGGCGCCCCGCCGCGTCGCGGCTCAGCACCCGGTGGCCGTCCGCCGTGTAGTCCGCCTCGCGCCGGCCGCGGGCGCGGGTCCAACCGAGGAGCGTGCCGTCCGGCGCGTAGCGATAGGTGTCGCGCCAGTCCCGCGCGGGCAGAAGAACGGGATCGGCGGATTTCCAACCCGGGGTGCGGGCCGCGTAGTCGATCACGAGCGGCCGGCCCTCCGCGTCGTAGCGCCGCGCCTGATCGGGCGGGAAATGCACGCTGACGAAGGCCGGTGCCGAGTGCCCGCCCGGCGTCTTGGCAAAAGCCGCGATGTCGATCCGGCTCGACGGCATCGCGGGTCGCTCCGGCGGGGCCGCCCGGTCGTGCCAGGGGATCGCGAGGCGCACCACCCGGCCGTCCTCCGTCTCGGGCGTGATCTCGATCCGGTCCGCATCGCCCTGAAGCACCCGCCACACAACCTCGAGGGGGCGGCCCTCCGGCCAGCCCTCGGCGCGCGCGCTCACGGTGAGGCGGCGGACGCCGTCGGTCGTCCGGTGGATGCGCGCGACGGCGCCGGGCGTGTCGAAGAGCGCCTCGCCGAGGCCGCCCGCGAACACGCTCAGGCCCTCGCGCGCGGGGGTTTCGCGCAGCACCGTGAGCCGCAGCGTGGGCGGGATCGCCGCAACGTCCAGATCTTGCGCCGCCTTCACGAGGCGCTCGATGTCGATCTCACGGCCGCGGAACACAACGGGATGCGCGCGTGCCGTGAGATAGTCGGCCTCCGTCTCCACCCCCCTGAGCGTGCGCCGGAGCAGGCGCTGGAGCGTGGGCGCGACCCGGCCCTCGGCCTCCAGCCGCGCCTTCACCTCGGGCTTGAGCGCCGCCAGCGCCAGGGCGATGGCCATGAGGAACGGCCGGTCGCTGCCCGAGCGGCCGTCGCTCGTGATCGCGTAGGGCGTGTTGGCGGGGTACAGGTCGCCCAGGGGCAGCGTGTAGTCGCCCACGGCCGGGAACACGTAGATCTGGTTCCGCGCATACTGCCGGGCGAGAACGGCGGCCCCCCCGGGATCGGTCAGCAGCCGGCGGGTCTGAGAGCGGCCGAAGGGCTTGCCCACGAACGCGGTGGAGGAGTTTCCGAAGGTGATCCGCCCGAAGTCGAACCGCCGGTTTGGGCCGTAGTCGAGGTCCCGCGCCCGCGCCGCCTCGCCGTAGCGGACCTGGACGAGCTGCTGGAAGGCGTCGCTGGGAAAGCGGGAATGCTGGCGGTCGCGGTTGTCGTAGAGGTCGCCCACATTGCCCGCCGCGCGCCCTTGCGCATACCAGCGGTTGAGGAACGGGGCGAGCCGCTGAACCTCCGGCGGCAGGGGCGCGCCGCCCAGCACCGGGCGCCGCGCGAGGACCGGCGGCAGCGCGATCTCGGTGCGGAACAGCCCGGATGCGGCGTCCCAGGCCGTGGTCTCGGCGGTGACGGTGGCCGTGAGGTCGCGGATCGAGGCAAGGACGGGCGGTGGAGCGGGTGTCGCCGGGCCGTCCGCCTCGCGCCCGCGGAGGGCGGCGATCTCCGGATGCGCGGCCAGGTCCTCGGGCAGGCGGGCAAGGATCGCGTCGAGATCGGTCATGCCCGCGGCCACGGCGCGGGTGAGATCGGCCGCCGCCGCTTGGGCGCGGCCGGCCCGGGCGTGAAGGAGAGCCCGGGCACGCCACGGCTCGGGTTCCGCGGGGTACTTGGCGACCAGCACGTCGAGCCGCGCCAGCGCCTGACGCTCCCGCCCCTCGGCGAAGGCGCGCGCGGCCACGGCCAGATCGCGCCCGAGGGCCGGGAGATCGAACACCGAGGTCTCGGCGCCCCGGGTCGGCAGGCCAAGAGCGAGGGCGAGCGCCAGGACGCCGGCCGCCGCGCGCATTCTCTCAGCGCCTCTGGAACGGGAAGGCCAGCGTCCAGCCGAGCCTGGTCGGCGCCGCGGTCTGGTGCTCGGCGAGGCCCACGGTCATGCCGCCATGCCCGCCCGCGGGATCGGGCGTGTAGGTGCCGAAGAGCCGGTCCCACACGCTCAAATTGAAGCCGTAATTCGTGTCGTGCTCGGCCCGGATCGCCGAATGGTGCACCCGGTGCATGTCCGGCGTCACGATCACCCAGCGGAGCGGGCGGTCGAGCCCGCGGGGCAGGCGCATGTTCCCGTGGTTGAACATCGCGGAACCGTTCAGCACCACCTCGAAGAGGATCACCACCCAAACGGGCGCGCCAAGCGCGTAGACGAGCCCGATCTTGAGCCCCATCGACAGCGCGATCTCGATGGGGTGGAAGCGGATCGCCGTGGTCACGTCCATATCCCGGTCCGAGTGGTGCACCCGGTGAAGCCGCCAGAGGACCGGCACCTTGTGGCTGATCACATGCTGGGCCCAGATCGCAAAATCGAGGAGAAGGAGGATCGCCACCGCCTCGAGCCAGAGCGGCCAATCGAGCGCGTGAAAGAGGCCGACCTGCCGAGCCTCCGCGTCGAAGGCCGCGCCGACGGCCGCAGCGCCGAAGACGAGCCGCACCAGCGTGGCGTCGATCAGAGAGACGGCCCAGTTGGTCGCCCAGCGCCGTCCTCGGGGCATTGCGCGGGCCCGGCGCGGGCGCTGCCACTCCCAAAGCGCCACGGCGGCGAAGAGCCCCAGGAACACGCTCAAGCGGATCGCGGTTTCGGACATCGCGCACACCTCCTTGGCCCAAAGATGACCACGCCGTGCCGCCGGTCAAGGGGCGCGCGCGCGGGCGCGGGAGGCCGATGGGGGGAACGCCGCCCGCCCCGGGTGCGCGGCCGAACCGGGTGGGCGGGGCCTCCCGTGCCCGCGCGCCGTCAGCCGTCGATGAGCGTGCCCGCGCCGTGCTCGGTAAAAAGCTCGAGGAGCACGGAATGCGGCCCCCGCCCGTCGAGGATCACGGTCGCGGCCACCCCTCCTTCGATCGCGGCGAGCGCGGTCTGCGTCTTGGGGATCATGCCGCCGCCGATCACGCCCTCCGCCGTCAGCCGCTCGATGTCGGCGCGGGTGAGGCGGGTCAGCACGGCGCCGCTGGAGTCCTTCACCCCCTCGGTGTCGGTGAGGAGGAGGAGCCGCTCGGCCTTCATCGCCGCGGCGATCGCGCCGGCGGCCGTGTCGCCGTTCACGTTGTAGGTCTCGCCGGGTGCCTCGCCCGCCCCGATGGGCGCGACCACGGGGATGAGATCGCTCTTGATGAGCGTGCCGAGCACCCGCGCATCCACCGCCACCGGCTCGCCGACGAATCCGAGATCGAGCGCCTGCTCGATGTGGCTGTCCGGGTCCTTCGCGCTGTGGGTGGCTTTGCGGCAGACCATGAGATGCGCGTCCTTGCCCGAGAGGCCGATGGCCCGCCCGCCCTGGCCGTTGATCGCCGCCACGATCCGCTTGTTGATGACGCCCGCGAGCACCATCTCCACCACCTCCACCGTCTCGGCCGTGGTCACCCGCAGGCCCCCCGCGAATTCGGATTTCACACCCAGCCGCGCCAGCATCTCGTTGATCTGCGGCCCCCCGCCATGGACGACGACCGGGTTCACCCCGCATTGCTTCATCAGCACGATGTCGCGGGCGAAGCGGGCCATGGCCGCGGCGTCGCCCATCGCGTGGCCGCCGAACTTCACCACGACCGTCTTTCCGTCGTAGCGCTGAAGATAGGGCAACGCCTCGGACAAGGTCCGGGCGGTGGCCAGCCAGTCCCGCTGCATGGGCGTGCGTCTCTCCATGGCGTCCCCCGAGTTGCCGCCGGTGCTTAGCGTGCGGCACGGGGGCTGCCAAGGGCTGCGGCGTCAGGGCCCCCCGAAGGCCCGGGCGTTGACGAGCGAGGGCACCCGCGCCCGTGCCCCGGCCACCTCCGCGCGGTCGAGCGTCGCATGCACGATCCCGGGCGCCGCGCCGCCATCGGCCAGCACCTCGCCCCAGGGCCCGATGGCGAGCGAGTGCCCCCAGGTCTCGCGCGCCCGGCCGCGGGTGGCCGCGTGGGTGCCGGTCTGCGCCGGCGCGAGCACGAAACAGCCGGTCTCGATCGCCCGCGCGCGCAACAGCACCTCCCAATGCGCCCGCCCGGTGGGCACCGTGAAGGCCGAGGGCACGGTGAGGATCTCCGCCCCCGCCTCCGCCAAGCGCCGGTAAAGCGCGGGGAACCGCAGATCGTAGCAGATGGTGAGGCCGATCTTGCCCCAGGGGGTCTCGGCCAGCGCGGCCGCCGCCCCCGGGCGATACCCGGCACTCTCCCGGTAGCTCTCCGTGCCGCCGAGCTCCACGTCGAACATATGGATCTTGTCGTAGCGTGCGCGGATCTCGCCCGCCGCATCGATCAGGAAGGAGCGGTTGACGAAGCGCGCCTCCCCCGGCTCGCGGAGCGCCAGCGAGCCGATCAGCACCCAAAGCCCGGTTCCCGCCGCCACCTCGCGGATCGCGGCGAGCGTTGGGTCCTCCGGCTCCGTGCGCAGCACTTCGGCCTGCCGGGTCCGGCTCGCCGAGACGCAGTTGGTCACCTCCGGGGTCAGCGCGAGATCCGCCCCCTCCGTCCGCGCCTGGCGGAGGAGGGGGGCGATCATCGCCGTGTTCTCCGCCGGATCGTCGGAGGAGGTCACCTGGAGGAGCGCCGCCCGGAGCTCCATCCTCAGGCCGCGAGGAGCTGATCGAGCTTGCCGGAGCGGTCGAGCGCGTGGAGCTCGTCCGAGCCGCCGATCCCGACCCCGTCGATGAAGATCTGGGGCACGGTGCGGCGCCCGTCGGCGCGCTGGATCATCTCGGCCCGGGCGGTTTGGTCGCCGAGCACATTGGTCTCCGCATAGGCGATGCCCTTGCGGTCGAGCAGCCGTTTGGCGCGGAAGCAGAAGCCGCAAAGCGGCGAGGTGTAGATTTCAACCTTCGACATCGTCGGAGCCCTCCAATTCTTGGTCTGCCGGTAGATAGGCGAGCGGCGGAGCGGAGACCAGAGCGGTCACGAGCACGTCAACGGCCCGTGCCCCGCCCGCGAGGCACGCCTCGGCGCAGACAGAAAGGGTGGCGCCGGTGGTCAGCACATCGTCGACAAGGAGCACCCGCCGCCCGGAGACCCGCCAGCCCCGGCCGAGCGCGATGGCCCCGGCGAGGTTGGCCCGCCGCGCCTCCGGGTCGAGCCCGCCCTGGCTCGCCGTCGCGCGGATGCGGCGGAGGAGCGTGGGCGCGTAGGCTTGGTGGCGGCCGGCGCGGCGGCAGACCGCGCGTGCGAGCTCGGCCGATTGGTTGAAGCGCCGGCTCAGCATCCGCCGCCAATGGAGCGGCACGGGCGCCACCAGATCGGCCTCCGCCACGAGCTCGGGCCGCGCCTCCAGCATCCAGCGCGCGAGAAGGGGCACGAGGTCGAGCCGGTCGCCGCGTTTCAGGGCCAGAAGAAGGGTCCGGCCCGTGCCCTCGTAGCGGAGTGCGGCGGCGCCGCGCGCCCAGGGGCGTGGGTGGAGGAGGCAGGGATCGCACAGAAGGTCGTCAGCCGGCAGCGCACCGGGGATCTCCCGTCCGCAGGTGCCGCAGCGCGCTGCCTGGGTGATGCGCGCAAGCCCCGCCCAGGCCTCTGGCCCCAAGGTTCGGGCGGCCGTCAGCGCCTCGCCGCTCACGGGGCAGATGGGCGGCAGCACCGTGTCGGCGATCCGGCGGAGGAGGGGCGAGGCCATCGCGGGACGCTCCGGTTTGGGGGACGGTCCGGCCGAGGCTATATCGCCGCTGCGGGAGGAACCAGAGATGACCGACGCACCGCGTGAGATCTTCGAGACCGCACGCCTCGGCCGCCGGCGGGATCGGGCCATGGGCCTCGGCTTCGTGGGCGGGGCGGACATTCTGTGGCGGATCGCCGCGGACCGCCTCGCCGAGCGCGTTCTCGACACCGGCCGCTCCTTTCCGGAGGTCGCGATCCTCGGCACCGGAGCCGGGGCGGTCGGCGCCGCGCTGCCGCCCGGGGTGGGATCCGCGCGCTGCCGGCTCGTCGACCCCTCGGCCAAGATGGCGGCGGCGGCGGGGCGCGCCTGGCCCGACGCCGAGACGGTGGTCGACCCGTGCCTCACCTTGCCGCTCGAGGCGGGCGCGTATGATCTGGCCCTGTCGGTCCTCCTCCTCCACTGGCAGAGCGACCCCGTGGGCCATCTCGTGCAGCTCCGCCGCGCGCTCAGGCCCGATGGGCTTCTCCTCGCGGTGCTGTTCGGCGGGCAGACGCTTGCGGGTCTCCGCGCGGCCTTCGCGACGGCGGAGGCGGAGGTGCTGGGCGGGATCTCCCCGCGCGTCGCCCCCATGGGAGAGATCCGGGAGCTCGGCGCCCTCCTCCAGCGTGCGGGCCTTGCCATGCCCGTGGCCGACGCCGAGCGGGTGCCTGCGACCTACGCCGATCCGCTGGCGCTTCTCCGCGATCTCCGGGCGATGGGCGAGACCAACCTCATGTCCGACCGGGCGCGCACGCCCCTGCGCCGCGACCTCCTGGCTCGGGCGCTCGCGCTTTACGCCGAGCATTTCGGACAGCCGGGCGGGCGGGTTGGCGCGGAGTTCGAGCTCGTCTTCCTTACCGGCTGGGCGCCGGGGCCGGGTCAGCCTCAGCCGCTCCGCCCGGGCAGCGCGACCTCTCGGCTCGCGGACGCTTTGGGGACGGTGGAAATCCCCACCGGCGACCGCCCCGGGCCTCGCTGAAAGGCAGCTCTTACGCTATACAACGGATCAGCTATGAAACCGCCATGGTTGAGGCACCGGAACCGGAGGCGCGTGACCCGTCGGCGGTTTTCACGGCCCTCGCCGATCCGCATCGTCGGCAGATCCTGGCGGAGCTGCGCCGGGAGCAGCTCATCGTGGGCGCCCTGGTGGCCGCCCTCGGGCTCAGCCAGCCGGGCGTGACGAAGTATCTGGGCGTGCTCGAACGGGCCGGGCTCATCCACCGGCGGGCCGACGGGCGGCGGCGCATCTGCGCGCTGCGGCCCCAGGGGTTTCGCGCCGCCCGCGGGTGGCTCGAGGACTATCGGGCCTTCTGGGAGGACGCGCTCGACCGGCTGGCGACCTCAGCGGAGGAGGGCCCCCAAGACCATGGAAACGACGGACACTCATGAGATCACCGTGACCCGGGAGATGAAGGCGCCGCCGGACAGCGTGGCGGCGCTGTGGCGCGACGCCGGGGCGATGATGCGCCGGTTCGGCCTGCCGGGCTTCACCAATCACGCGGCGGCCTTTGAGCCGCGCGAAGGCGGAGCTCGGCACGTGACCGCCCGGGGGCCGGATGGGGAGCTCACCACGGTGCGGGGCACCATCACGGCGCGCGAGCCCGGGCGGCGCAGCGTCCAGCTCTGGCACCATGCCGGATCGGAGGGCAGGCCCGCCTTGGCAACGCCCGCCTTGGAACCGGAGGCCGAGGTCCTCTTCGATCCCACGCCCGAGGGCACGCGCGTGACCGTGCATCACCGCCGGATCCGGCGGACACCCGCGCTGGTCGAGACGCGCTGGGGGGCACGAGCCTCGGCCGCGTGGCCGCGTTGGCCGAGGCCGCTTGAACGGCCGACGGGTTTGAAAGGGGCGGGGCCGGGGTTAAATCCGACCGGATACGGAGGACAACCCGAGGAGACCGCCCCCATGCCCGACCCGATGCCGATGCAACGCGCCGGAACCGGCCGCCTCGCCCACGCGCCCAAGGAGCATCCGCCGGTCGCGCCCAAGCGGGTGGGCGTCCTTCTGGCCAATCTCGGCACGCCGGACGCCACCGACTATTGGTCGATGCGGCGCTATCTCAACGAGTTCCTTTCAGACAAGCGGGTGATCGAGTGGCCCTCGGCCGTGTGGCAGCCGATCCTGCAGCTGATCGTGCTCACCAAGCGGCCGTTCTCGTCGGGCGAGGCCTATCGGGGCATCTGGAACGAGGAGCTCGACGAGAGCCCCCTCCTCACCATCACCCGGGCCCAGACCGACAAGTTGCGCGCCCATCTCGAGGCGCTGTTCGGCGACGGCGTGGTCGTGGAGTTCGGCATGCGCTACGGCAACCCCTCGACCGAGAGCGTGATCCGCCGGATGCAGGCCCAGGGCTGCGAGCGGATCGTCTTCTTCCCGCTCTATCCCCAATACGCGGCGGCGACGACGGCGACGGCTTGCGATCAAGCCTTCCGCGCGCTCATGAAGCTCCGCTGGCAGCCGGCAGTGCGGACCGTGCCCGCCTATCACGACCACCCGGCCTACATCCAAGCACTCGCGCAGTCGGTGGAGCGGGCCTATGCGGGGCTCGAGGCGCGGCCGACGGCGCTGGTGGCGAGCTATCACGGCCTGCCCCAGAGCTATTTCATGAAGGGGGACCCCTATCACTGCCACTGCCAGAAGAGCTCGCGCCTCCTTGCCGAGCGGTTGGGCTGGGCCCGGGGCGAGATCCACACGACCTTCCAGTCGCGCTTCGGGCCCGAGGAATGGCTGCAGCCCTACACGGTGGAGTATGTCGCCAAGCTTGCGGAGGAGGGGCACACACGCATCGCCGTGATGGCGCCCGGCTTCGCCTCGGATTGCGTCGAGACGCTCGAGGAGATCAACGAGGAGATCAAGGAGGCCTTCGAGGAGGCGGGCGGCGAGCATTTCCACTACATCCCCTGCTTGAACGACGACGCGGCGCATATCGAGATGATGGCCGAGATCGTGCGGACCGAGGCGCAGGGCTGGCTGCCGGAGGCGACGGAAACCCCGGCGCGGGAGATGGCCGCGGAGTAGGGCGCGGCGCCGCAGGCCCCGCCCGCCCGGGCAGACCGCGCGCCCGGCCTGGGCGTGGCGCCCCCCATCGGCCTGCGGCGCCGCGCCCTCCGCGGGCTTGGACGCCGGCCCGTCCCATGCTATGGCTTGTGGCATGGACGGAAGCATCCCCCAGATGTCGCGGCCGATAACGCGCCTGCCCGAAACGGTGGCCAACCGGATCGCCGCCGGCGAGGTTGTGGAGCGCCCGGCCTCCGCGGTCAAAGAGCTGGTGGAGAACGCGCTCGACGCGGGGGCCACCCGGATCGAAATCGACATCGCCGAGGGCGGGCGGGGCCTCATCCGCGTGAGCGATGACGGCCACGGCATCGCCGAGGGCGAGCTCGCGCTGGCGCTCGCGCGGCACGCGACCTCGAAAATGGACGCGGGCCGGCTCTTCGAGATCACCTCCTTCGGCTTTCGCGGTGAGGCGCTGCCCTCGATCGCCTCGGTGGCGCGGCTGCGGCTGGTCTCGTCCACGGGCGCGGACGCGGCGGAGATCCGGGCCGAGGGCGGCCGGCTCGGCGCGCCGCGGCCTGCGGCCCGCCCGCGCGGCACGACGGTGGAGGTGCGGGACCTCTTTTTCG
This sequence comes from uncultured Limibaculum sp., assembly GCA_964467005.1. Classification (GTDB taxonomy): domain Bacteria; phylum Pseudomonadota; class Alphaproteobacteria; order Rhodobacterales; family Rhodobacteraceae; genus Thermohalobaculum. The sequence continues at coordinate 25,055 of CAYXPI010000027.1, forward strand.
CCACGCCCGCCCGCCTCAAATTTTTGAAGAGCCAGCGGGCCGAGACCCAGGCGATCTCTGAGACCGTGAAGCGCCTCGCCATGGCCGCGCCTCAGGTCGCGTTCCGCCTCTCGGAGATGACCGAGGCGCCCCGGGTGCTCTTCCGGGCCGAGGCGGAGCCCGGAGGCCTTGCCGCGGGCCGCCTCGCGCGGGCCGACCGGGTGCTGGGCCAGGCCTTTCGCGCGAACGCCGTGGCCGTGGAGGCCGAGCGCGAGGGCCTCCGGCTCATGGGCCATGCGGGCCTGCCCACCGCCTCCCGCGGCTCGGCCAGCGCCCAGCATTTCTTCGTGAACGGCCGCCCGGTGCGGGACAAGCTCTTGGCCGGGGCCCTCCGTGCGGCCTATCGCGACCTCCTGCCGGGTGACCGGCACGCCGCCGTCGCCCTCCATCTCGACTGCGCGCCGGACCGGGTGGATGTGAACGTGCACCCGGCGAAGGCGGAGGTGCGGTTTCGCGAGCCCGGGATCGTCCGCGGCCTGGTGATTTCCGGCATCACCCATGCGCTGGCGGGTGCCGGGCACCGGACGGCGACGACGCTCTCCACCGCCGCTCTGGGCCGCGCGGCTCCGGCTCCGCCGCGCCCGGCCGCCTTGGCCCGCGGCATTGCGGCGCAGGCGCCCTTTCCGGGGCTGTCGGAGCCCGCGCCCCAGCCCTTCACCCCGGCGCCCGAGGCCGCACCGGAGCCGGAGCCGGCGGCCGACCGCCCCCTCGGCCAAGCCAAGGCGCAGCTCGACGGCACCTTCATTCTGGCGGAGGCGGCGGACGCCCTCGTCATCGTCGACGCCCATGCGGCCCATGAACGCCTCGTCTATGAGCGGCTCAAAACCGAGCACGCGGCCGGGCAGGTTCGGTCCCAGGCGCTCCTCATCCCGGCGGTGGTCGAGGTGGGCGACGCGGCGGAGGCGCTTTTGGCGGAGGCGCCGGCGCTCGCGGCCCTCGGGCTCGAGATCGACCCCTTCGGCCCCGGCACCCTCTGCGTGCGGGCCATGCCCGCGGTGCTCGGCCAGGCGGATCCGGCGGCGCTTGTCCGCGACCTCGCCGACGAGATCGCCGACCAGGGCACGGCGGAGGGCCTCTACCGGCGGATCGACCGGGTGCTCGCCACCATCGCCTGCCACGGCTCGGTGCGCGCGGGCCGGCGCCTCACGGTGCCAGAGATGGACGCGCTCCTCCGCCAGATGGAGGCCGAACCCACATCCGCCCAGTGCAACCACGGGCGCCCGACGAGCCTTCGCCTCGGCCTTGCGGAGCTCGCCGCGCTGTTCGGCCGGTGACGGCGGGGGCGGAGGCACCGCTTCTCCTCGCCGCGGCGGTCTTGGGCGGGGTGGTGGCCGTGGGGCTTCTGGCCGCGCTCCGGGGCCGCTCCGGGGTGTCCGCGCGCTTGGCGGCCCTCGACGACGGGCAGCGGCGGCTTGCGGGCGCGCTCGCCCAAGTCGCCGAGGCGCAGACCGCGGGGCAGACCCGCCTCGCCGAGGCGCTTGCCACCCGGCTGGCCACCAGCGACCGGCGCATGGCCGAGACCCTGGCCGAGGCGGCGGCGCGCACCGCCCACTCCCTCGGCACGCTCGGCGCCCGGCTCGACGCGGTGGACCGGGCGCAGGCGCGCATGGAGACCGTCTCGAGCGACATCCTCGGCCTGCGTCAGCTTCTCGACAACAAGCAGGCGCGCGGGCAGCTCGGTGAGATTCAGCTGATGGAGATCGTCGCCGGCGCCCTGCCGCCGGACGCCTACACCGCCCAGGCCACCCTCTCGAACGGCCGGCGGGTGGACTGCCTCGTCCATCGCGGCGGCGCGAGCGGCCCGATCCCGGTGGACGCGAAGTTCCCGCTCGAACCTTACCGCGCGCTTCTCGCGGCCCGGGGGCGGCCGGAGACGGCGCGGGCGCGCTCGGCGCTCCGCACCGCGCTGGTCGGCCACATCCGTGCGATCGCCGAGCGCTATGTGCTGCCGGGCGAGACGGCGGATTGCGCGCTTCTCTTCCTGCCCTCCGAGGCCGTCTATGCCGAGTGCCACGCCACCTTCTCGGATGTGGTGCGGGCGGGGTTCGAGCGGCGGGTCTGGATCGTCTCGCCGACCACGCTGATGGCGCTGCTCACCACGCTGGCGGGGCTTCTGCGCGACGCGCGGCTCTCGGCGGAGGCGGGGCGTGTGCGGCGCGAGCTGGCCGCCCTCTCCCGCGATGTGGGCGCGGTGGGGGAGCGGGCCGAGGCGCTGGCCAAGCATCTCCGCCTCGCGGGCGCCGATCTCGAGGGCCTGGAGCGCGCGGCCGAGCGGGCCGGGCGCCGGGCGCGCCGGATCGAGGCCGCGGAGTTCGGGCCCCGGGCCGAGGGCGTCGAGGCGGCGGAGTAGCCGTCAGCCGAAGGTGTCGGCGCCGGACACGGGCGCGAAGCCCTCGAACTCCGGCGGGCCCAGATAGAGGTGCGCGTTGTCGCCGGCCTGGGCGTGGGCCGCGCGGAAGGCCTCGGACCGGGTCCAGTCGCGAAAGGCCGCCTCGCTCTCCCAGATCGAGTGGGAGGCGTAGAGGGTGTGGTCCTTGCCCTCGGGGCCCTTCAAGAGCCGGAACTCCTTGAAGCCGGGCACCCCGGCCAGATGGCTCTCGCGCCCCGTCCACACCGCCTCGAAGGCGGCCTCCTCGCCCTTCACAACCTTGAAGCGGTTCATCGCCACATACATGCGCGCCTCCTGTTTCGTCGGGGTCCGTCTGCCACGGGCGGCGCGGCAACGCCAGGGCGCGCCGCGAATTGCGGCCAAAGGGTGGCATCGGAAAGGGCAACGGACGGGCGATCAAGCCCGGCCAGCACAGGGAAAGAGAGACCATGATGCACCTCGAAAGCCTCCAGGGCCCCGCCCTCATCGCCGTCATCGCCTCGGCCGCGCTCAGCCTCTTCAACGGCGTCGAGACCGCGCCCGCCCGTCTCGCCGCCGAGCCGCGGATCGAGGCCGAAGCGCCGCAGCCGATCACCGATCTCGCGCTCCGCCGCATCGACGC